>JAUYAG010000190.1 GCA_030693575.1 Brevundimonas sp.
CCGGGCCGGCGGCGCGGTACTGGCCCATGTTCTGGACGTTGACGATGAACAGGCCGGTCTGCGGGCTCCAGGACGGGCCGCCCCAGTTCGGGCCGCCCAGCGTTGAGGGGAAGCTCAAGGTGCCGCGGGTCAGCAGCGGACGGCCGTACAGACCCGTGCTCAGAATGTTGTTCTGGTCCCAGAAACTGGTGCAGTAGGCGTGCTGTTCGGGCGTGATGTTGGGGATTTCATCGCGCGTCATGCTGGTCCGGGCGAGCGGACCCGGACGGACCGGGAAGGGCTGGGTTGCCCAGGCCAGATCCGCGGGATCATCGCTGCGTGGCGTCGGCCGTTCCTCGACCTCGTGCAGGGGCTCACCCGTCAGCCGGTTGAACACGAACAACAGGCTTTGCTTGCCGGTCAGGGCGACGGCCGGAACGGTCTCTCCGTTCGCGGTGAAATCCACCAGCACGGGCGGCGTCGGCTGGTCCCAGTCCCACAGGTCCTTGTGGGTCATCTGGAAGAACCATTTGAGCTGGCCGGTGGCGGCGTCCAGCGCCAGCAGGCTGGCCGAATAGAGTTCAGGCCCGGCGGCGCGGCCGTTCAGATCGCCGACCGGCGCGAAGACGATGCCGTTCTCGGCGTCGACCGTCATGGTCGACCAGACGTTGGCGCCGCTGCGGTCGCGCCATTCGTCATTGGAATAGGTGTCGTTGTTGGCTTCGCCTTCCTGCGGAACGGTGTGGAAGGTCCAGACCAGGGCGCCGGTCCGGGCGTCCCAGGCGCGGATGTCGCCGCGCGGTCCCGGAGGCCCCGCCTCCCCCGGCCGGGCGCCGGTGATGACCAGGTTGCGATAGATCGACGCCGGATTGGGGATGCTCCAGGTGTCCCGACGGGTCTCACCAACGAGCTCTGAAGCGACCCCCACATAGGCGTCGATCTCGCCCTGCTCACCGAAGCTGACGGCCAGCTGACCGGTGCCCATGTCGAGAGCGCGGAGGTATCCTTGCTCGGTCGCGAAGAAGAGCCGCGGGCCGACCTCGCCGTCACCCGGCCAGTAGGCCAGGCCGCGGCCGTGGATGTTGCGGTCGGACTCATATTTCCAGATCACCCGCCCGGTCTCGGGCTCCAGCGCCGTGATCGTCGACTTGAGATCCGGAATGGCCGGGTTGGACGGCGTCGAGACATACATCACGCCGCCGATGATCAGCGGGGTGGCCTCCCAGCGGAAATTCAGGCCGCGGTCGCCCTCATTGTCGGTGCCGCCGCCATAGTTGAAGGTCCAGGCCCGCCGGAGGGTCGAGACGTTCTCACCAGTGATCTGGTCCAGCGGCGAGAAATTGGTGCTGCCGGCGTTCTGGCCGTAGCTCGGCCACTGATCGGTCGGCAGGGTCTGGGCCAGGACGGGTGAACCGGCCAGCAGGACCAGCGCCAGGCTCGCGCCGACACCCTTCATCATGGTCGTTTTCATGGCTTGCTCCGTCTCTCTACTGGGGCTGGGTGTCGGGTGTGACGTCGGCATCGGTGAGGCCCAGCGCCCATTTGATGCCTTCAAGGTAGAGCTCGCGGACCGCCGGCTGGTCCCACGGATCGTCAAGGTGGCCGAAGGTCGAGATGTAGACCCGGCCGCGGCCATAGTTCCGCGCCCAGACCACGGGAAAGTCGCCATCCGGCCGCCGGGCCAGTTGCTCGGCCGTCAGCCGGGCCGGGTCGAGACGCAGGATGGTGTGGACGTCGCCGGTGTCATAGGGCGCTTTCAGGAACTGGTACTGGTCCGTGAAGGTGGTCGGGAAATCGCGGGCGCCGGGGAATTCCGGGTCCTCGACGATCAGTTGCATGGGCTGGACCGGGAATTCGCCGTCCATGAAGCCGCCGATCATCTCGCCGTATTCGGGCCAGTTGTAGAAGGCTACGGTCGAGGCGTGGCCGCCGATGAAGCCCTTGCCGTCATCATGGACGAAGGCGAGCAGGTCGGCCTTCTGCTGGTCGGTCAGGGTCCCCTCCCCGCTGCCGAGGAAGAAGATGGCGTCGAAATAGTCGAGGTTGCGGGCGTTGATCTGACGACCGGCATATCGCGCACCGGTGCCGACGATCGGCTCCGAGGTGATGAGTTGGGAATCCGTGCGAAGGAAGGCGACGTAGAAGCCGCTTTCGCGTCCCATCTGCTCGATCGTCGCCATCGCGTGGCTGATCGAGTTGTGGTGGAAGCCCGTCCGGACGTCCGCGACGACCAGCAGCTTCTTGCGGCCCTCATAGGGATCCGGGGGGCCTTGCGGGCGGACGGCCGGAGCGGCCGGGGCCGGGTCCGGCGCCTGTGCGTGCGCGCAGCCGACGATGAGGACGGCCATCGCAGAAGCGAGCGCGAAACGGGCGAGGATTGACGTCATCATCGGTGGACCCTTCCTGGATCGGCCGGTCCCGCGCGGAAACGGGCGGGACCGGTCTTGAGGCCTAGAACCGCTTGCTGATCTCGAACGAGAAGATCCGCCCGAACGGGTTGTGATTGCCCAGATCCACGGCGGTGGCGCCGCTGAGAACGATCGGCGGCTCCTCGTCCAGAATATTCTGGATGCTCAAGGAGGCCCGCACGCCGTCGAAGGCGCCGGAGTCGCCGCCTTCGAACTCATAGGCGATCCCGGCGTCGATCGTGGTCCACGACGGCACCTCCGTGTTCGGCAACCTCAGGCCGCCGACGGTGATGGTCGCGTTGTTCAGATACGATCCGACGTAGTTGGCGGACAGGTTGGCGTCGAAGCCGCCTCGGTTGAAATTGACACCCAGCCGGCCGCGTTCGCTGACCTGGAAGCCGATGGTGTCCAGCGCATCGAACAACGGACCGCCGGCCACGATGCTCTTCTCAAGGTTCAGGATCTTGGAGAAGCTGCCCGAGAAGCGGAAGTCGCCCATGTCGGTCTCAAGGCGATAGTTGGCCGCGAAATCGAGGCCGCTCTGGCGCACATCGCCGAGGTTCAGACGGCCGCCGGCGATGATGCCCACCAGCGAACAGTCGTTGATCGTCGAGGGCGAGAAGACCGCGTTCGGATCGGTAAGCCAAGGCAGATAGGCGGGGTTGTAGGTCGCATAGTTGCCGTTGACGCAGGTGCCGGGCTGGGGCGCGGTGATGAAGAAGTCGCGGTACAGGGCGAGGTTGCCGGGGCTCGCCAGGATCAGTGTCTGGTTCGGCAGGTTCTCGATCCGGTCGACGTAGGCGACATTGTAGTAGGTCAGGCTCAGGCGCAGGTCCGGAATGAAGTTCGGGCTGTACTCGGCGCCCATCGACCAGATTTCTGCGGACTCGGGCTGCAGGCCGGCGGTATTGCCCGTCCGGGTCAGCACGGCGCTCTGGCCGGTGCTGACGTTGGTGATCGGGATCGCGGGATCGCCGGCCCCGTTGCTGATGAAGGCCCGGTTGGTCTGACCCACGGTTGCGGGATTGGACTCGATCAGGGTCGGCGCCCGGAAAGACGTGCCCCAGCTGGCCCGGAACAGCAGTTCGTCATTGGCGCGCCAGGTCAGGCCGACCTTCGGATTGGTGGTCGTTCCAGCGTCCGAATAGTCGTCGTAGCGGACAGCCAGACTCAGATCGAGGGACTCCATGAACGGCATGGCGTTCGCCCCGCCGACGATCGGGATGAAGACCTCGCCGAAGGCCGACACCACGTCCCGGTCGCTCTTGGTGAAGCGCGAGGTCTGGTAGGTATTGGTCAAGTTGAGCGTGTTCTGGGCCTTCAGATACAGTTTGTAGCGCGAGAACTCGGCGCCCACCGCCACCCGGACGTCGCCGGCCGGCAAGGTGAAGAGCGACCCATCGATCTTGGCGACCGAGTCGAACAGCACCGTATCGTACTGCTGGATGAAACCACCCACGAGCGCGTCAGCCGCGGCCTGGCGGCCCGTCAGATAGGGGCTGAATCCGTAGGACGGGTCATTGGCGATGACGTTGGCCCGCGTGGTGTTCACCTGGGCCTGGCAGACATTGCAGGAGTCCGTCTTGCCGTAGGTGATCAGGCCGGTGAAGCGATAGTCCATCGGCAGTTGAGCCGTCAGGTCAATCGAGTGGTTGAACGTCTCTTCGAGGTTGTCCTGCGAGCGGGACGTGCCCGGGTTGTTGAGCGAATAGTTGTAGACGACCGTCTGGTTGCCCGTCGGGCTCGGCATGCCCGGAATATAGTAGGGGCTGGTTGGCTGCACCCGGATGGAAATGCGCTCGAAGCCGTCGCCGGCGCGGGATTCATTGGTCCGCCGGTTGTAGATTCCGGTGTAGCCGACGTCGATGCCGGGAGCGATTTCCTGGCGCGCCTTGATCAGGAAGGCATAGCGTTCGCGGCCCGTGTAGAAATCATAGAGGTTCGACTGGTCATTCAGCGAGGGGTTTCCCGCCAGGGGGAGAACCTGCGCCGACGTCGGTCGCACGCCAGTAGTGACCGGCAGGCCGTAGACGGTGTTGCCGATGATCAGGGCGCCGCGCTCGTCCGGGAAGACCGTGGTGCCGATGAAGCGGTTGTCGTTGCCGCCGTAGGGGCGCAGGTCCTGCAACATGTAGTCGCGGGCGTCCCGACCTACGCTGTCATTGGTGTCATAGGAGCCGGCCACCAGCAGGCTTCCGCCGTCCCAGGTGCGTCCGAACACGCCGTCGATGGCGTACTGGTCATACAGGGTGGTGGTGTAGCGGCTGCTGAGCTCCAGGCCGTCGAAATTCCGGCGGAGGATGTAGTTCACCACGCCGGCGACGGCGTCCGAACCATAGATGGCGGAAGCCCCGTCAGTGACGACCTCGACCCGCTCGATCGCGGAGAAGGGAACAAGGTTCGGATCGGACACCTGGGCGTTGCCGCCTTGGGGAACCACGCGACGGCCGTCGAACAGGACGAGGGTGGCGTTGTTGCCGAGACCCCGCAGGTTGACGCCGGCCGCACGGCCGCCGCTGGACGTCAGTGTGGTGCCCTGGCTGGAAGCCTGGGGCAGTCGGGCGACCAGGGCGCTGGCGTCGCGCGCCGGTGCCTGGACGATATCCTCCTGCGAGATGCCGACCGTAGCGGACCCGACGGGCGCAACGCCGCGAATGGCGGTCCCTGTGACGACGACGTCGTCGAGTTCCGAGGCGTCCTCCTCATCCTGCGCAGCGGCGGCCGTTGCGACGGGGCGCGTCGAATCCTGCGCCCACGCGAGTGAGGGGACCGCGACCAGCGCAAGCGCGACCGAGCTCATCAGCCCGGCTCGCCACCCCAGTTGGCTGATCCGATGAAATACGACGTCGTTACTGTTTTTATTCGAAGTCATTACTATTCCTCCCTCTCTCTTGTTTTTCGGCTCCATTGTTCTGGGCCGCTGTTGTTTTTGTTGAAGTGGCGGGCTGGAGCGCGGTTCTCAGGAACCCTCCCCCCTGGACCTGCGAGTCTCGATGGCCTGGTGCTTTCGGAGCAGCGCCCGGGCCCGGGCGACGATCGGCCCGTCGATCATCCGGCCGTCGATCGAGAAGGCACCGCGGCCATCTGCTCCCGCCGCTTCAGCGGCCTGAACCAGACGCCGCGCCTCAACGACCTGTTCGGCGGTCGGCGAGAACGCCTCGTTCAGGAGCGCGATCTGCGACGGGTGAATGCAACTCGATCCGACGTAGCCGAACCGCCGCGACTTGAGCGCCAACGCCCGATAGGCATCGGGGTCGTCAAACCGGGTCGCGGAGCCGACAAGACCGAGCGGCATGAGCCCGGCCGCCGCCGCCACGATGACCAGTTGCTGGCGCGGCATCAGCAAGGTTTCGTCGCTGGCCTCCATCCCCAGGTCGAGGGCGAAGTCCTCATTGCCCAGACTCATCGCGACGGTCCGTCCGGTCGCCCGGGCGATGGCGGGCATGTCCAGGAAGCCGTCCGCCGTCTCGATCAGGACGACAAACCGCACCGACCCGGACGCCATACCCGCCGCCGTCTCGGCATCGGCGACCAGGCGGTCCAGATGTTTCAGACCCGCCGCGTCGCGCACCTTGGGTATGACAAGGGCCGACACGCCGGGCCGCACGGCCGCGGCGATGTCCTCGGCCGCCATGTCGCCGTCGTTGATCCGGACAAGCACGTCGGCGCCACTGTGGGCGACCGTCGGGGCGGCCTTGGCGAGCGCGGCCCGGGCGAGCGCCTTGCTGTCGGCGGGTACACTGTCTTCGAGATCGAGGATCACGGCGTCCGCGGCCGCGATATGCGGGCTCGACACGTATTTCTCGACGTGGGCCGGCACATACTGGAGCGAGCGCCACACGGGGGTCACGACTCCGCCCCTGCGTCTGGCGCGCGATCCTCGATCGCCACCCGGGCGTCGACCAGGCGCGCGTAGTCGGCGTCGCCGATGCCGAGCTCGCCGAGGAGGGCGCGGTTGTGTTCGCCCAGTCGCGGCGCCGGATAGCGGATGGAGCCGGGCGTTTCCGACATGCGCGGCACGACATGGTGCATCGGCAGGCTGCCGATGTCGGCATCGGGGTAGTCGGCGAGGATTTCGCGCTCGACCACATGTGGATCAACCATGATCTGGCCGATGTCGTAGATCGGACCGACGGTCACCTCGGCCTTTTCCATCAGGGCGACCAGGTCGGTCTGGTCGAAGCCGGCGATGAAACTGCCGATTACCTCGTCGAGCGCAGCCACATTGTTCAGCCGGTCAGCATTGGTGCGGAAACGTGGATCAAGGATGAGGTCCGGGCGGCCGATCGCATTGAAGATCCGCTCGGCCATGGACTGGGTCGAACCCGACAGGCTGACATATTTGCCGTCACGGCAGCGGTAGGCGTTTCGCGGCGCCGAGTTGCTGGACCGGCTGCCGGTCGCCTTGCGGGTCTCGCCTGTAAGCCGGAAATTGGCGGCCTGCGGTCCCAAAAGGGCGAACAGCGGATCGTAGAGCGGCAGGTCGATGACCTGCCCCCTGCCCTCGGGCCGCTCGGCCTCCCGAAGCGCCAGAAGGGCGGCGGAGACGCCGTACACTCCGGCGACGCCATCGGCGAGATACATGGGCGGCAGGATCGGCTCGCGATCCTCGAAGCCGTTGATCGAGGCGAAGCCGGACATGCCCTCGATCACCGTGCCGAACCCGGGCCGCTGATAGTAGGGACCGTCCTGGCCCCAGCCCGAGATGCGCACGATCACCAGTTTGGGATTGCGCTTCAGCAGGATCTCCGGGGCCAGGCCCATGGCCTCAAGCACGCCGGGGCGGAAGCTCTCGACGACAATCCCCGCCGACGGAACCAGATCCAGCAGCAGTTCCCGCGCCTTCGTCGAACGAAGATCGAGGCAAAGGCTCTTCTTGTTGCGGGCGTAGATCTTCCAGTGGGTCGAGACGCCGCGCGTCTTCCATCCGCGGAGGGTGTCGCCGTTCGGCGGCTCGACCTTGACGACCTCGGCCCCGAAATCGCCGAGCATCTGGGTCAGGACGTTGCCCGCGAACAGCCGCGACAGGTCGAGCACCCGCACGCCGTCCAGCGGGCCGCCGGCCCCGGGATCGTAATCCCGGTGGCGCAGCGCGGGGGAGGAAACGGGGCGCGCCTCAGTCATTGCCGTGCGCCAGGAAGTCGGCGATGTCCCAGTAGCCGGTGCGCGGCATGGGGACGTCGCCGCGGGTGCGGACCTCGAGCAGGAAGGGGACGTCCTTGGCCAGCGCGGCCTTGATGCCGGCTTCGAGGTCGTCAGGCTCCTCGATCAGCGCCGACTCGATCCCGAAGGATTTGGCCAGCATCTGGAAATCGGGATTGTAGAGTTCGCCGTCCGGCGTCCGGAACTCGGTGCCGTAGCTGTTGTCGAAATAGGTCGTTCCGACGGTGCGGATCGTCGAGTAGCAGAAGTTGTTGAACAGGACCCAGAGGACCGGGATGTCCAGCTCGACCGCCGTGGTCAGAGCACCCAGCACCGACATCAGGCCGCCGTCGCCGACGAGGCCCAGCACCTTGCGGTCCGGCGCGCCCAGCTTGGCCCCGATCGCGGCGCCGGGCGAATAGCCCATCGTCGCCATGCCGCCGCTGGTGATGAAGCCGGCCGGGCTGGCGATCTCCAGTTGCTGGCCGGCACCGTTCTTGTTCCAGCCCACATCCGTCACGAACACGGCGTCGGCCGGGGCCGCCTTCGACAGCTCCATCAGCAGACGGGCCGGATGGATCGGCTTGGTGTCGACCAGCTGGGTGTCTTTCAGCTCCTCGCGCCAGGCCGACTTGCGCGAGGCCGTGATCGCGGCCTGGGCCTGGGCCGCAGCCGTCGGGCGTGGCGTATCCAGGAGGGCGGCGGCGAGCTGGGCCAGGGTCGCCCTGGCGTCGCCGAGGATGCCGATATCGACGGGGTAGCTCTTGCCGATCTCCTGCGGATCGATGTCGATCTGGATCAGGGCCGTTCCGGGAATGTTGAACGTATGCTCGGGCCGCCAGGAGCTGCAGTCCGCCTCACCGAAGGCGGTGCCGACAGCGAGGATGACGTCGGCGTTGCGGGCGCTTTCGTTGGCGACGCGCGAGCCCCAGATCCCCGTGGTGCCAAGCGACAGGGGATGGGTCTCGGGGAAGACGCCCTTGCCCACGAGAGTGGTCGCCACCGGCGCGCCGAGCCGTTCGGCCAGCGCCTGGAGTTCTGCGAAGGCGCCGGACAGGGCCACGCCGTTGCCGGCGAAAATCACCGGATTGACGGCGGACGACAGAAGCCGGGCCGCCTCGGCCACGCCCTGCGCATCGCCCATGGAGCGGGGGAAGTTGGGTCGACGCGAGCGTGTCACCGGAGCGGCGGAGATCTTCTGCGAGAAGACGTCCATCGGAATGTCGAGCAGCACAGCGCCGGGCCGCCCGGTCTGGGCGATGTTCAGGGCGCGGTGCATGATCTCGGGCAGGAATTTGGCATCGTCGACGCGCCAGACCCGCTTGCAGATGGGCCGGAAGATGTCGCCCTGGGAGGCGTCGGCATGCAGTCGCATGCTCTGATGGGCCTCGCGCGGATGATGGTAGGACGGCGTGTTGCCGGTGATCACCACCATCGGCGTGCCGTCCATGGCGGCGGAGGCGACGCCGGTGACCGTATTGGTCAGGCCGGGCGACAGGTGGACGTTGATGACCGCCAGCTTCTTCGACACCCGATAGTAGGCGTCGGCCGCGTGGACCGCCTGCTGCTCGTGGCGGAAGGAGATGTATTCGATGCCCAGCCTCTGGCAGGCGTCGATGAGGGCGTAGTTGGTGTGACCGCACTGGCCGAAGACCTTCTCGACGCCCTCCTCCTTCAGGCACTGGGCCATAAAGATTGCGCCGGTCACGCCTTGCTCGTTCATTGTTCCGTCCATCACAGGGTCACCGTCACGAGGCGCTCTTCGGTCATTTCGCGGATCGCGTATTTCGGGCCCTCGACGCCGACGCCGCTTTCCTTCACCCCGGCGAAGGGGATGAGATCGACACGGCTGCTCGATGCGTCGTTGAGGTGGACCACGCCGACATGCAGGCGCGCCGCGCCTTCGAGCGCCCGCTGGATGTCGCGGGTGAACAGGCCGGCGGCGAGGCCGAACTCCGTGGCGTTGACCCGGTCGATGGCCTCATCGAGCGTGTCGAAGGGAAGGATCGACAGCACCGGCGCGAAGATCTCCTCGCACATCACCCGCATGTCCGGCCTGACGTCCGTCAGCACCGTCGGCGGCAGGACGGTGCCGGTCCGGTGGCCGCCGGCCAGAAGGGTCGCGCCCTGGGCGACGGCCTCCTGGACCCAGGCCTCGGCGCGGACCGCGTCCTTCTCGCTGATCATCGGTCCGACGTCGGTGTTGTGATCGCGAGGATCGCCGACCACCAGGGATGCGACCTCCGACATCAGCCTGGCGGTGAAGGTCTCGAGGATCTCCCGCTGGACGAAGAGGCGCTGGGTCGATGTGCAGGCCTGCCCCTGGCGGCGGAAGCCCGACTGGGCGCAACGCACGGCGGCCCGGTCCAGATCGGCGTCGGCGCAGACGATGGTGGCGGCGATGCTTCCCAGTTCCAGGGCGACCGGGCGCAGGCCGCGGCTCTGGCGGATGAGCTTCCCGACGGGCGTGCTGCCGGTGAAGGTGAAGAAGTCGATGCCCTCATGGTCGACGAGCTGCTGACCGACGCTCCGGCCATCGCCATGCACCAGATTGATGAGGCTCGGCGGCACGCCGGCCTCGAGCATCAGCTCGAAAAGCCGGGTGGCGGACAGGGGCGTCGCAGCGGGCGGCTTGAAGACCACGCTGTTGCCGGCCGCCAGGGCCGGAGCGACCTTGTGGGCGACCATGTTGAGCGGCGAGTTGAACGAGCTGATGCCGCCGACGACGCCGCGCGGCACGCGGATCGTGAACGCCATCCGGTGCGACTGTCCGGCTGCGCCCTGGATCGGCACCATTTCACCGACCAGCCGGCGAGCCTCCTCGGCGGACAGGCGGAAGGTCTCGGCGGCGCGGCCGACCTCATTGTTCGAATCCTTCCAGGGCACGCCGGACTCGCTGATGATCAGCTCGGCGAGCGCCTCGCGGTTGGCCTCGATCAGGTCCGCGACCCGCATCAGCAGCCGGTAGCGTTCGTGGGGCTCAAGCTTGACGGACGCGAACGCACGGCGCGCCGAGGCGACCGCGGCGTCGACCTGATCGGTCGAGGCGCCCCGGATAAGTCCGATCGGCTGGCCCGAGTATTTGTCGACAACGGAGACGGACTCCCCGTCGCCCTCAACCCAGACGCCGTCGATGAGCAACTTGATCGCTTGTTGGTGTGGCACCGTATTTCCTTCCTGACCGCAAGCGCCTCTCCGGACATGTCGGTCGTGGTGCAGGCGGGGGTTTCCCCCTGGACCTGAACCGTATGGAGAGACGTAGACCCGGCTGCACTAAAGCAATAGTGATGTTTCGTTCAGCAAAAGATGAGGTAATCTCATCTTTCAACGTGCATGGGCGCATACCGGGGTCGGCGCGCTGCGCATGCCTTTCAGCCCGGGAGATTCACGTGAAGTTCGAGTTCTTCATCACCCTGGATTCCATCCTCCGGAACGGCAGTTTCGCCGGCGCAGCAGAGGACATGGGCCTGAGCGCCAGCGCCGTGAGCCTTCAGGTCAAACGCCTCGAGGAGTATCTGGGGCAGCCGCTGTTCGACCGTTCCGGCCGCACATCGAAGCCGACGCCGCTCGCGCGGGAACTGGCCGAAAACGTGCGCGCCGCTCTGGATGCCGTCGAGGCCGCCCGCACCCGTCAGACCATCGCCCTGACCGGCCGGGTGGTTCTGGGTACGATCCGGTCGTTGCAGCCCACGATGATCCCGCATGTCCTGAAAGAGATCAATCGCCGGCATCCGGAATTGAGCGTCCGGGTGATCCAGGGCGATTCCGTCGAACTGCTCGACCAACTCAAGGCCGGCCGCCTGGACGGAGCCGCCCTGATCCGTCCGACATCCGGCGGGTCAAGCCGCCTGTACTGGGAGGACCTGACCGAACAGCCATTCGTGTTCGTGGCGCCGCCCGACAGCGAAGGTGAGTCGCTCGCCGGCCTCGTCCGGCGCTACAACTGGCTGCAGTTCGACACCTCGCTCACCAGCGGCCGCGTCGCTGCCACCTACATGCGCAGAATCGCGCCTTCGATGACTCCCAAATTCGAGCTCGAGTCGATCGAGGCGGTTCTGGCCATGGTCTCATCCGGGCTGGGCGTCTCCATCATCCCGCAGGCGCGCGGCGCCATGGTCGACGCTTATCCCGTCCGGCAGATCTCGCTCGGCAAGAACGCCCCGACCCGCCAGATCGCCTTCGCATGCCGCGGAGCCGATTTCGACAACCGGCGCGTCTCCGCGCTCCGCGACGCCTTCAAGCTCAGCTATGAGTCGATCATCGACTGATCTGACCGGGCTGGCAGTTCCAGCGTCGCCCGTCTGTTTTGCCACCTCGCCATGGCTGAGCAGGACTTGTCCGGCGGACAGCCGGGTTCCTTATCCGTACCTGCATCTGGTGGAGATAAGTTGTCGCTGGACTGCGCCCACCGCCACCCGCTCATGGTCAGCAGGCTCCTCGAGCCGCTGGGGCGGGAGGGCTCGGTGGTTTCAACCTGGATCCAGCTGGAATTCGACTGCAAGGCCGCTGCGGTGACTGCCCGCTCGAGCCTTGACCAGTCCTGTCGCCACCACGCCTTCGGAGGTGCCTCAGGCAGCAGACTTCTGACGAACCGTGACATCCCGCCGGGCGCGGATCGGCCTGGACCCCGCCAACCTGCTGTCCGTAGCTGGCTGGCGGGGCGGGAGAAGCAGGACGGGTGCTACCAGTTGGCCTTCAGCTGGACGCCGATCTGGTTGTCCCTCAGCCGCTCGCCGAACACGCCGCGATAGCCGGCGGACAGGGTCAGCCCCTCGCCCAGACCAACCGCAAGACCGAAATCGCCGACGCCCGCCACGGGCGGCGTTTCCGCCGCCTCGACGGTGAATGCCCCGAAGCCCGTCGGCGCGCCGGTGAAGCGCATGTCGCCGGTCGCCTGGCGGTCCCCGGTCGTCGCCAGGACGCCCGCCCCCGCATAGATGCGGAAACGGCGGCCATCGACGCGGTAGTCCTGGGTCCCGCGGGCGCTGACCAGAAGCGACTGCCAGTCCCGCTCCAGGCCCGAGGCCTGAAGCGACAGGCCGCCGGCGCCGGTCTCGGTGAACCCGTCGACCGAGACGTTGGACGCCGTACCGACGGCGCCCAGGGCGATCACGGTGTTGTCGGCGACCTGGAAGCGGCGCGCGACACTGGCCGATATCGCCTGACCCTCGGCGTGGGTATTGCCAATCGCCTGTCCGGTGAATGTCCCGACCGTGACGCCGCGGCGGCTGTCCAGATCACCGCCGTAGATCGAGGCCGTCACATCCGCGGCCCAGACGCCGTCATCGAAGGACACATAGGCCGCGGCATGCGACAGATCGCTTTCGTAGTGAGCCTGTCGGGCGAGAACCTCGCCTTCCAGACGGGTGACGCCTGCGGCCCCACCGATGCTGAACGCACCGTTGCGGACGCCGTAGCCGCCACCGAAGCCGTTGAGGCGGCTGTCGATATCAGCCGTTCCGGGCTTGCCCTCCAGTGTCTGGTCGGCGGCGTAGGCTGTGACCCAGCCGCCTGCGCCGCGTGCGGCGGACGCTGACGGATCGAAGTCGCTGATCACGGCGCCGACCCGGTCGGCGATGCTGTCGCGCCGTCCGGAAGAACCCATCTGGCCCGCGAAATTCAGCGCGCCGCCATCGCTTCGGGTGCCGAGACCACCATCACGCACCGAGGCCAGGAAGCTGTTGCTGGCGCTGAGCAGGGAGGTGCTCATGCCCGCCAGCGACTCGCCGCTGATGCTGTTGAACGCCGCCGTGCGACCGGCGTCGTCGAGGCCGGCGATCAGGCTGAGAATGCCGGCGAAATCATCCGACGCCTCCAGCTGTCCCTGGCTCAGCGCCTGGCCCACCGCGCGCTCGTTCCCGCTCCCGGTCAGACCCGGATCGAAGTCGGTCAGCTCGCGCAGCTCCAGCACCGCGCCATTTGGAGCGAGGTCGTAGCGAACCCGCCAGAACAGACCCTCCTGCGCGGAAGCGGTGAAGACGCCGCCGTTGGCGAACGTGCCAACGAGGTTGTTGGCCTGGAGGAACAGATAGCGGGTGGAGAAGTCGAAGTCCGCGGCTCCGCCGTGGAATGTCGGGGACAGCAGACCGCCGGTGAGGGTGGCCGTGCCGTTGATGCGCAGCTGGTCGATCAGGCTGCCACCCGAACGACCGAGGACATCGATGGCCAGGGTGGCTCCGTTCAACGTCAGGCTGCCGGCTGTGAACCCGCCGATGCCGTTCTGGACGCCGGCCAGGCCGGGCGACAGGATCGCGCCGTTCGACGCCGTCAGGGCACCGCCGATCGTGCCGGCCCCCGTCAGGCTGCCGCCCGAGATCGACATATTCCCGGTCGTCGAGCCGAGGAAACGCAGCTCGCCGCCGGTGTTGCTGATCGTCCGGATCGTATGATCCCCAACCAGGGTGAACAGACTGCCGGTGTGCACCAGCGAGCCCGTTCCGCTCAGACGCCCACCGAAACCGGACTCGCTTCCGCCGAAGGTCAACCGGCCTGAGCCGACATTGACGTCGCCGGTCCCGAACAGGGCCCCGATGCGCTCATCGAAGCCGTTGAGAGCGAATGTCGCGCCCGAGGCCACCGAGACCGTCGCCGTATCAGACAGACGCCCGGACGCGCCGAGCCGCAGCGTGCCGGCGTTGAGCCAGATCCGGGCCGCGCCTGCCGTCCCGGTCAGGGTCGAGACGCCGCCGACGTTGAACAGATCGCCCGCGCCGAGGTTGCCGTCCACCGTTGCGCCGTTCAGCTGGTACTGGCCCGCGGTCAGCGTGCCCGTACCCGCCAACGTGCCGTTCAGCAGGGCCAGGGCGACCGTGTCGTTGAAGGCGCCGAGGTCGAAGGTTGCGCCCGAGGCCACCGAGACCGTGGCGGTGTCGGCCAGCCGGTCCGAAGCGCCCAGGGTCAAGGTGCCGCCCTGGACAAACACATTGGCCGCACCCGCCGTCCCGCTCAGTGTTGAAGCGCCGCCAATGTTGACCAGGTCCCCCGCGCCAAGGTTGGCGTTCACCGTCGCACCGTCCAACTGATACTGGACCGCCGTCAGGGTGCCCGTGCCCGCGAGGGTCCCGTTCAACGACAGGGAGCGAACCGTTTCGTCAAACACCTGCAGGTCGAGGGTCGCGCCTGTCAGGACCATCATGTCCGAGGCATCCGCGATCACGTCCGATGCGCCCAGCTGAAGGGTGCCGCTCTGGATCAGGGTCAGGCCGGTATAGGTGTTCACGCCCGTCAGGGTCAGGGTCCCCGAGCCGACATGCTGCAGGCCGCCAAGGCCGGAGATCACACCGTCGAAAGTGCTGGAGCCGTCGTCCGCGCCGACCACCAGGGCCTGCGCTTCACTGATCACGACGGAGCCCGCGCCGGTCAGTGCGCCGATAGCCTCGCTGTCGATTACGGACAGGATCGCACCCGCATTGACCGCGACCCCCGCCAGATTGTTGACCGCCTGCCCGCCCGTCAGGCGCAGCTCCCCGGCGTTCAGCGTCCAGTTGCTGGTGTCGCTGTCCATCCCGCTGAGGGTCCAGGACCCCGTACCGTTGAGGATCCGCGACTCGAAGCCGCCGGTCAGGGAGGCGTTCAGCGAGCCATCGCCCGAGCCCGCCAGAACCAGGCTGTCCAGGCCGTCGCCGCCGATCAGGAAGCCGGCAAGGGTGGCGCCGCCGATCAGGGTGACGTCATCCGCTCCCGTGCCGCCGACGTAGCCGCCGTTCAGGGTCCCGGCCAGGGTCAGGGTATTGGCACCCGTGCTGGCCGAAGCATCGATCAGGCCGTTCACCGTCGAGCCGGTCTGAAGGTCGAGGGCGTAGTCCGCGCCGATCAGGATGATCGCCGCGCCGGCACCGTTGCCGGAAATCACGCCGCCCGACTGGTTGGTGATCGAACCCGTTCCGCCGGACAGGAAGACGCCCCGCCCGTCGGCCAGGGTGCTTTCGATCAGGCCGCTGTTGATCACGCTGGAGCCGGTGCCCGCCATGTAGACGCCGCTGATCACCGTCGGTGCCGTCGTGCCGGTCACCCGGATCGTGCCGCTGTTGGTCAGGCTGGTGCCAGCGCCGTCCGTGTAGACGCCCGCATTGCCGCCGTTCATCACGCCGGCGTTGGAGATCACGGACCCCGCTCCGCCGGTATAGACGGCGTTAAACGCCCCGCCGGTCATGACGCCGCCGACCAGGTTGGCGACATCCGATACGCCGCCGGCGCCGACAAAGGCATGGTTGCTGCCGCTGATCAGACCGCTGTTGGTCAGCGAACCGCCGGCGTTCAGGTAAACGCCCTGCCCGGCGGAAGCGGTGATCGTCCCGGTATTGTTGACCAGCACGCCGGCCGCGTTCGAGTACACGCCCTGCTGCGACCCGGAGATCGTGCCCGCGTTGCCGATGGTGGTGCCGGTGGCACCCGTCGCGAGTTCAACCCCGCGCCAGCCGCTGATCGCGCCGCCGGTCTGGTTGGTGATGATGTTGCCGGCGCCGACGAGGGCGATGCCCCGGCCCAGCGTGGCGGAGGTCGCGGTGATGCTTCCGCCGTTGGTGATGCTGACGCCCCCGGACCGGCTCATGACGCCGTCCCGCAGGCCGGTGATGCTGCCGATGTTGCTCAGGGTCTGGCTGAAACCGTTGCTGTTGAAGACCACGCCGGAGTCGGCGTTGATCAGTCCGGCGTTGGTCACGCTGATGACGCCGCCGATGGCGTAGACGCCCCAGCCGCCGTTGCTCGTCGCGTTGAGCACGCCGCCGGCCAGGTTGTCGACCAGACCGCCGGAGAACAGGCTGACGGCATTGTCGCCCGTTCCCGTGATCGTGCCGGCATTGACCAAGCTGGCACCCGTGGCACCGCCGCCAAAGGTGACGCCACGCCAGCCGTCGATCAGGCCGCCCGCATTGTTGGTGACCGAGCTGTTGGCGGCGAAGGTGTAGACGCCCTGCTCGAACTGCCCGCCGCCACCGTGGATCTGACCGGAGTTGACGACAGTCAACGGGCTTCCGCCGGCGCTGTAGACGCCGTGGTTGAAGCCGGAAACGATCCCGCCCGCCAGATTGGTGACCGTGCCGGCGCCGCCGAAGAAGCTGACGCCTTCAGCGCCGAGACCACGGATCGTACCGCTGTTGGTGGCGGAACCTGCGCCGTTAAAGGCCACACCGCGCCAGCCGTCGATCACGCCGCCCGACAGGTTGCTGACCGTTGAGCCCGCCACCGCGGCGAACACGCCTTGCTCGAACACGTCGAGGCCGGCGTGAATGACGCCGCTATTGGTCACCGAACCGCCGGCGTTGAGCTGGATGCCCTGGACGCTGCTGGCGATGGAGCCGGTGACGGTCAGGCTGCTGGCGTCCGTCACCTGAACGCCGTTGGCGTTGGTCAGGGCACCCGCCAGGGTCAGGGTTTCGTTCGCATTCAGGCCGAAGACCTGGACCGTCCCGGCGCCGCTGACGTTCTGGCTGAACGTGCCCGACAGCGGCTGACCCAGGGCCAGCACGCCGTTGGCGATGGTGTTCGAGCCGGAGATGGTGTTGGTCGCACCCTGCAGGGTGGCGCCCGCGTTGATGGTGGTGGTTCCGGCCCAGCTGTTGCCCGTGTTGGTCAGCACGACACGCCCGGCGCCGCCGATGACCAGCGGCTGCACGGGATCGACACCCGCGCCGGTTCCCTGGGCGATCGCCCCCGTCAGGACCGCCGTCACGCCGGCTTCCGTATTCAGGGTCGACGGATTGGACGACGCAGGGCTCTGGACCTCCAGCAGGATGTTGTTGGCGTAGGTCCCCGAAGCCCCATAGATCAGCGTCGGATTGATCAGATGGATAGTGCCGGTGCCGAAGGCGCCCGCGGCACCCGCGCGCAGGGCGCTGCCGTTCACAAGGATGTCGCCGCTGAAGCCGCTGTTCGTCGTCAGCAGGTTCAGGGTGCCCGCACCGCCGAGGATCAGGTCGCCGTTGCCCTGGAGGCCGCCGGCGATGCCAAGGGTGGTGCCGGCGCCGACGTCGATGCGGCCCGGTTGTCCAAAGAGGTTGGTCGTGAGGTAGGTGCGGTTCGAGACGAAGCTGGCCGTGGTCTGCAAGGAGCCGCCGTACAGACTGACCCGGCCCGTCGCGTCACCCATATTGGCGGCCGAGGACACCGACACCGTGCCCGAGTTGACGAAGAAGTCGAGGAAACCGGTGTTGGTCCCGGTCAGGGTCACCGTTCCCGTGCCGTCAAAGCGCGCGATCTCGAAATTGGTGATCGGGCCGCCGCGGGTACTGTCGCCCGTACTCACGAAATTGACCGCGTCGCTCGTGCCGGCTCCGCCGTCCAGGGTGAAGGCACCGGTCGCCGTTGAGTACAGATTGAAGTTATCGACGTCAGAACCGCCGATATAGGCACCGTTGAATGCGCCCTGAAGGAAGGTCTGGACAGAACCCGTGTGGCCGGAGGCGTCGATGTCGCCGGTGACGGTCGATCCTTCCTCGACGAAGAGCACGGCGGTATTGGAGCCGAACAGCCGGATGGCGTCGCCGCCGGCTCCGTTGCCTTCGAGAACGCCGCCAGCGTAGTTGTTGATGGAGGCCAGACCTGAGCCGCCGAAGCTGACGCCGCCCGATATTGTCCCGAAATTGTAGATCGTCGCCGCGCCGCCTGTGACGGACACACCCTGGGGCCCGGAGATGGTTCCACCCAGGAGGTTGAACACGTCAAGCGCGCCACTGTTCGAGAAGATGGCGGCCGTATTGGTGCCGAAGGTGGTGATCGAGCCACTGTTGTAGACGGTCAGGCCCGGGGCAGTCGCCTCGACGCCAAACGCATTCTCGATACCGGCGGCGTTGCCGGTGATCGTGGCGCCCGAGGCGTTGTTGACGACGACGCCCGTGCCGCTGTTGCTGATGCCCGAGGCGCCGGTGACGCCGGACGAGGTGATGAGACCTCCGGCGAGGTTGTTGATGGTCGCCGAACGATTGAGACGAACGCCCGCGAACCCGGTCCCGCCGCCCACCGTGCCGCTGTTGTTGAGCGTGAAATTCTCAACGAAATTGACCTGAACGGCGTTCTGGGCCTGGGCCCACAGGACCGCGCCCGCGCCGATGTTCACGGTCGAGTTCGCGCCCTCGACGGTAATGCCCGCCGTTTGGACGCCGACGCCGTTGACGCCGGTGTTGGTCAGCGACCCGTTCAGCGTCAGGGTCCCGCCCAGCAAATGCCAGCCCGGCCCGCCGCTGCGCGCACCCGTCAGGGTGAGGCTTCCCGACTCGTGATTGTAGGTTTCGAAATTCGCGAGGTTGTTCAGGCTGGTGGATCCCGCCGCGGCACCCAGGACGCTTCTGAACACATCCGTGCCGGTCCCGCCATCGATCAGGCCGCTGAAAGTCCCGCCCTGCCAGATGAAGCTGTCATTGCCGGCTCCAAGGCTGACATTCCCGTTGATTGCGCCGGTCGCGGCAAGGGTGATCACGTCCGCGCCGGACCCTGTGGCGGAGAAACCGCCGTTCAGGATTCCAGCCACCGTCAGGTTCGCCCGCGCGCTCGATGTCGTCAGGACTCCGCCGTTAACCGTCGACCCCACTTGCAGATCGACGACGTAGTTGGACCCGTTGAACAGCGTGATGCCGCCACCGAGACCGCTGATCACACCGCCGGCCTGGTTGGTGATTGTGCCGACGCCGCCGAATGTCGCCAGGCCCCGACCGTCGCTCTGTGCGGCGCCGGCGGAGATGACGCCGCTGTTGGTGATGATCGAACTGCCGCTGACCGACACGCCATAAAAGCGGTCTGAAGTGATCGTGCCGCTGTTGGTGAGTAGAAGGCCGCCCGTCGAACCGGACTGAAGGCCGGAGACCCGGGTCCCCTGTATGAGGCCAGCGTTGAAGATCGTGGTCTGTGCGGTGCCGTTGATCAAAAGGCCGTAGTCAATACCGCGCAGGATAGCGCCGGTATTGTTGGTGATGCTTGAAGCGGCATCGACCTCGGCACCCCTCGACCGGGTCGAGTCCAGCGTGCCGTTGTTGATCAGGTTGATCGTTCCGGCGACGATACGATCGGCAAAGCCCACGAAGGATGCGCCGGCGTTGACGGTCAGGGTCGAACCGAGGCCTTGGCCGGTGAACCCGTCAGTCGTCAGGTTGGTGGTGATTGCGCCGGCCAGCGTCAGCGAGGCGTTGTTGGCGATCGTCCAGCCGAAATTGCCTCCGGTAGCGGTATGGGTGCCGGTGAGCGTAAGCGCGCCGGCCTGCTGGGCATAGGTTTCGAACCCGGCCAGATTGCCCATGTTGATCGAGGCGCTGTTGCCGGCACCGAGATTCGACGTGAAACCGTCCGTCCCCGAGCCCCCGTCGATCAGGCCGCTGAAGGTCCCGCCCTGGTACAGGAAGCTGTCGTTGCCGGCGCCGAGGCTGGCGCTGGTCATCGAACCGGTGGAAGCCAGGGTGATGTTGTCGACGCCTGAGCCTGTGGCTGCGTTGTAGGCACCGTTCAGGATTCCGGCGACAATGACATTGTGCGTGCCGCCCGCGTTGGACAGAATCTGGCCGTTGGTGGTCGATCCGGCCTGCAGGTTGATGTCGGTGTTGCCTGCGCCGTTGAGCAGGATCGAGCCCGTTCCGCCGCCGATCACGCCGCCGGCCTGGTTGGTGATGACGGACAGGCCGCTCGCGGCGGCGTTCTGGACGCCATAGCCAATGGTCGCGCTGGCATCGCCGGTGATCGTGCCCGCGTTGACGAGGGTGCCGCCGCCGGCGTTGAAGTAGACGCCGGGCCCGTTGGCGGCCGTGATAGAGCCGGTGTTCGTGATCGCCGACCCGTCCAGAATGTCGATACCGTTGGCGTTGGTCAGATTGCCGGCGAAGGTGAGCGCCTGCCCGGCGCCAAGGCCGGAAACGTTGATCTGACCCGAACCCGAAATGTTCTGGCTGACTGTTCCTGAGGTCGTGTTGACGTAGGTCAGCGTGCCGTTGTTGACGATCGAGCCGCCCGAGATGGAGCCGGTCGTACCCTGCAGGTTGACACCCGGGTTGACCGTGGTGACCCCACCCCAGGCGTTCGCCCCGTTGGTCAGGACGGTCGTGTTGCCGCCGGCGAAGGTCACATACTGGTTGGCCCCGCCGACGCCGGCGGTCTCATAGATGCGGCCGGTGAGGGTGACGCCGCCGCCGGACGAATTGTTCAGAACGGTCGGATCGGCCGCCTGCTGGCCACCGGCCACCTCAAGCGAGATGGCGTTGGCGTAGGTGCCGGTCGCAGCGAAATCTATGGTCGGATCGACCATGTGGATGACGCCCGCGCCTGCGGCCGCGGTCGTATTCAGTTGCAGCACCGCGCCATTCACCCAGGTGCCGCCGGTGTAGGTGTTGCCGGCTCCCAGGATCACCCGTCCCCCGCCGGTCACCGTCAGCCCGCCCGAGGCGCCGGCATCATCGCTGATGGAGCCGTCGAATCTGACTGTATTGGCTCCGCCCGTGTTCACCGTACCGCCGGCGTTGGTGACGGTCAGGCCAGCACTCACAGTGGACGGGGCCGAAGCGGTCAACGTTCCGCCGTCGAAACGTGGATTGACCGCACTCGAATTCAACTGATCGACAGTGGAGGAGCCGGTGATGTCGCCAACGATGCTGGACCGGAAATTATAGACCCACCGACCCGGCGTCCCGACATTGCTGCCCGTCAAGCGATTTCCGGTAGCGACAGTAAAGCTTCCGTCCGGAGAGCTTATGTCGCCGCCGACCGTTGTATTGCGCATCGAAGCGTAGTTGAACTCAAAATCCCAGTTGCCGGCGCCCGTATCGCTCCGGTCGAAAAGCACGCCTTGCACCGTGGCGTTAGCACCGCCGCCAGAATAATAACCAAGGTTGTCCCACGTCATGATCAAGGCATTCCGGCCTTCGATCACCGATTCTCCATAACTCAGGACGCGGCCCGGGAATGAATAAAGATCTTCGCCATATACGTTGAAGTAAGCCGACCCTGATACGTTATCGTAAAATTGTACGCCGCCGTTGTTTGAAACGTAGTATTGCGTTTGTGTATAGCCGAACATGTTCGGCGCAAACGTAATCAGATTACCGGCGAACGAGTTGTCGTCATTCGGATTGGTGTAAATGACTCCCGCCGGGATTTGCCGAACCTGGGCCTCGACGGCCGTGGTGCCAAACACCCCCACCAATGCAGTGCTGGCCAGAAGGGCGTAGCGAACCGCCCTGCCCGTGACCCGGTCGGATTTAGGGGAGGACGCGGACGAACGGGAACCCGCGATGGAACGCTTGTTGGAAACCGACATGAACTCTACGCCCCTCACAACGGGAGCGCACTGCACCGCCCGCCCTACCCAAAAAGACCTGTAGGATCGGAACGCCCAAGCCCCAACCACGACCGGTCAGCCAACGCTCCTCCGTCGCATCCGTTAACGGTTTGGTAGCAATGGCGTGGCGTGCCCGTAACACGGGCTTTTGCGGAAAACTTGAACGCCGACCCCGAAAACTTGAACGCGAGTTGCTCTGTATGGCCAAGGTTGTAGGCTGACCTTGAGGCGAGTGATCGTTGCTCAGATGGCTGGATCTCCCTGAGACCCTGAGTTCCCGGCTGGAGGACACCGCCGGCCGGCGAGGCTTCGCGTCCCTCCCCTGCCGGTGACAGGTTGAGGCGCGCTTTCGGTGGGATGAAACCGCCACCGACCTGACTCTGGTGGGTGCCGGCGGCCCGGAAGCGGCAGCTCTGTCCAGGACAAAGGCACCCCGATCATGGCCGCCAGCGCGGTCGACAGCATCGGCCTGAAGCGGATGGTACCCGCCTCCAGCAGGACTTCACAGTTGATGTCGATCAAAGGCAGACCCTGAAAGTGGGCGCAGTCTCCATGCGAAAGGGAGATTGCGCCATGAGCCTGAAACACATGATGGTCGTCGCGGCCGGCCGGGAGGGCGACGCACCGGCGCTGGCCCTGGCGAGCAGCCTCGCCCGGCAGCATGACGGCGTGGTGGAGGTGCTGCCCATCTACCCCGACAGCGCCGCCGACATGATCGCCCTGGGCCTGACCCTGGGCGCAACCCTGTCCCCGCAGGCGATCGAGGAGCTGGTCGTCGCGGAACATGAGATTCACGCGCGGATAGAGGCTATGGCCAGGACCGCAGCCGGCGAGGCGGATGTCGTGTTCGGCGCCGGAGAAGGCGCGCCGCGGATGTCCGTCATGGGCCGCGGCCTGCGACCGCCGATGATGCTGAGCCGCGCCGCGCCGCTGTCCGATCTGGTCATCTTCGGCCAGACGCATCTGGATCAATCCCCCGGTCGCGACATGTTCGACCAATGCCTTCTCGGGGATCGGGTGCCCGTCCTGATCGCACGCCACGACGCCGACACCCTGTCAGGACCAGCGGCCATCGCCTGGGACGGAAGCCCGCAGGCAGGACGCGCGGTGAAGGCCGCCCTCCCCCTGCTGGCGATGGCCAGCGAGATCCTGATCCTGCAGTGCGTGAGCGGACTCGAAAAGGAGGCGGCCGATCCCGACACCGACCTGTTGAACGCCTATCTGAAGCTGCACGGCGTCGGCGAAGGTTCTACGGTCCTGGTCGAGGGCGCGGAAGCAGGCTCCGCCCTGATCGCCGCGGCCAAAGGCAAGTTGTCGACCCTGATGGTCGCCGGTGCCTGGGGACATTCCCGCCTTCGCGAGGCCATCTTCGGCGGTGCCACGCGCACCTTCCTCGCCTGCAAGGACGGCCCGAGCCTTCTGCTGGCGCACTGATGACGGCCCGGCAGGGGATCGAAATGATCATCGTGGCCAACGTCCCCGTCGCGCCGACGCGACGGCTGACCTCACCGCAATCGGCACTGGATCAGACGGTATGACCGTGACCCTCACATTTCACGGGGCCGCCGAGTGCGTGACCGGCTCCTGCATGTTGCTCGACACCGGAAGATCCCGCCTGCTCATCGACTGCGGGATGTTCCAGGGACCCAAGACCCTGAAAGCGCTCAACTACGAGCCGTTTCCCTTCGACGTGAGCCGCATCGACGCCGTCCTGCTGACGCATGCCCACATCGATCATTCCGGCTTGCTGCCCAAGCTCGTCCGCGCCGGGTTCCGCGGGCCGATCTTCGCCACGCGGGGGACGCGGGACCTCTGCGAAGTCATGCTGGCGGATGCCGCCGGCATCCAGGAGAGCGAGGTTCGCCACCTCAACCGTCGCAATGAGCAGCGGGGCATCAAACGGGTCGAGCCGATCTACACGACCTCGGATGTCGAGCCGACGCTGCGGCTCTTCGAAACGGTAAAGTTCAACACGCCCCGGGACGTGCTCGAGGGGGTCGAGGCCGTGTGGTGGCCTGCGGGTCATCTGCTGGGCGCCGCCTCGATCGAGGTGCGGATCGGCCATGGCGAGGACCCGCTGACACTTCTGTTCTCGGGGGATATCGGTTCAGGGCGACAACCGTTCCTGCCCGCGCCCGCCGGTCCGGTCGGTGTCGATCACATCATCCTGGAAAGCACCTACGGCGACCGGGAACGGATCGACCTGGAGCTCTCCGCGCGACGCCACGCCCTGGCCGGAGAGCTGCGTGCGGCCAAGGCCGCCGGCGGTCCCCTGCTGATGCCGACCTTCGCCATCGGCCGGGCGCAGGAACTGATCCTGGACCTGCTGGCGGTCATGCAGGACGAGCCGGACCTCGCGACGGAAATCTTCCTCGACTCGCCCCTGGCCATCGAAGCGACGGAGGTGTTTCTGCGGCGGGGCTGGAACGCGGATTCCGGGGACAATCCGTTCGAGCCGTTGCGTCACGCGGCCCGGCTGCATCACCTGCTGCGACCGCAGGAGAGCGACCGCCTGGAGCGTCTGTCCGGCTGGCATGTGATCCTGGCGGGCAGCGGTATGTGCGACGCGGGTCGCATCCGGCGTCACCTCAAACGCCTGCTGTGGCGCAAGGACGTCACGGTCCTGATCACCGGCTTCCAGGCCGCCGGCACGCTCGGGCGGTTACTGGTCGAGGGCCGGACCGCGGTCCGGATCCAGGGCGAGGACCTCCATGTCGGTGCCCGCATCCGCAGTCTGGACAACTACTCAGGCCATGGGGATGCGACCGATCTGGTCGACTGGCTCAAGGCGCGGGGCTCCGTGGGCGGCGCTGTGATCCTCGACCATGGCGAGCCTGAAGCGCTCGCCACCCTCGGCACCCGCATATCCGGACTGGGCTACCGGTCGATGACCGCGCGTCTGGATGAGGTCTACGCCCTGACGCGCGACGGGGCGGAGCCGGTCGGAAAGGGTCGGGCGCGGCTCGCTCCCGGGCAGGCGACCCGGCCCGACTGGCACAATGATCGCGCGGCCTTCCTCGCCGACCTGAATACAAGGCTGCAGCAGCTGCCCGGGGACGCCGAACGCCAGGCCCTGATCCGGAGTCTGGAAGCGGCGCTCACGACACGGGCGGGGACCGCGCCATGAGCGACCTTCCGTCAAACGCAGCGCAGCGCGGTTCTCCCGCCTATCGCCTCCCGGCCGCCGACCCGTCGTTCCTGTTTGGCGATTCGATGCGAGGCCTTCGCTTCCAGCTCGAGTTCGCCAAGGCCGACGAAGCCCTGCGTGCCTGGAACATCCGTTCGACCATCGTCGTGTTCGGCAGCGCCCGTATCACGGAGAACGGGCCGCCGGATCACGCCCGCTGGTACGAGGAAGCGCGCCGCTTTGCGCGGCTGGCCTCACAGGAGGGCGGGGCGCTCGATGGTGGGGGCGCGCCCCGCGACAACGTCATCGCCACCGGCGGCGGTCCCGGCGTGATGGCCGCCGCCAATCGCGGTGCCGCGGACGCGGGCGCGCCATCGATCGGCTTCAATATCAGCCTGCCCCTGGAACAGGAGCCCAACCCCTGGTCGACGCCGGACCTGACGTTCCGCTTCCACTATTTCGCCATGCGCAAGATGCACCTCGCCATGCGCGCCAATGCCCTCGTCGTCTTTCCGGGCGGGTTCGGCACGCTGGACGAATTGTTCGAGATCCTGACCTTGAGGCAGACGGGCAAGATGCGGCCCGTGCCCGTGATCCTCGTCGACAAGCCATTCTGGACAGACCTGATCCGGTTCGATGTGCTTGTCGCCCGGGGTTTCATCGCGAAGGAGGATGTCGACCTCCTCCAGTTCGCCACGGACGGAGAAGACGCCTGGCGTCAACTCGCGGGGACGCTCCGTCCGTCGCGGCCAGCGGACTGAAGTCGGGTTCTGGTCACCGGTCGGCGAACCGCTTCAGCCCGGGCCCTGCGCATCAACGGGCCGTATAGCCGCCGTCGATCACCAGTTCCGAGCCGGTGACAAACCCCGCCTCGTCGGACGCGAGGTAGACGGCGCCCCAGGCGATGTCGTCCGGGACACCGATATGGCCGAGCGGATGCAGGGCCCCCACGGCCTTTCGCCCCTCCTCGACATCGCCCTGGCTGGCCAGATGACCCTCGACCATCGGCGTCCAGATGAAGCCCGGATGGATGGAGTTCACCCGGATGTGATCGGGCGCATAGAGCAGGGCGTCGGTCTTGGACATCAGTCGAACCGCCCCCTTGGAGGCATGATAGGGCGGCACGTCGGCCCCGCCGACGAGGCCGTAGATCGATGACAGGTTGATGATCGATCCTCCGCCCGCGACCTTGAGGTGCGGAATGGCGTGTTTGGTGCAGAAGAACACGCCCTTGACGTTGACCGACTGGACGAGATCCCACTCGGCCTCGGTGATCTCGTGCGTCGGCTTGCTGACCCCCGCGATCCCGGCGTTGTTGACGAGGATGTCGAGCTTTCCGAAGTGCGCGACGACGTCGTCCAGCGTGCGCTTCACCTCAGCCTCGCTGGCCACGTTGCACCGCCACCAGGCCGCCTTCAGGCCCCTTGCCGTCAACGCCGCGGCGAGGGCGACGCCCTCTTCGTCACGCACGTCGAGGATAGCCACTGCCGCCCCCTCCTCCGCCATCCGTTCGGCAGTCGCCTTGCCGAGCCCGACAGCGCCGCCGGTGATCACCGCGACCTTGTTGGCCAGTCTGTTCATGGTGCGGCTCCGGGCGGAAGGAAGGTGGTCAGGCGGCCGCCAACTCTGAGAGGCAGCCGGGGCGGCGCACGCGGTATTTGCGGGAGCCGAAGAACTCGATCACCCCATCGGCCTGTAGCCGGCCGAGCATGCGGGAGATCGTTTCAATGGTCAGTCCAAGATAGTCCGCCATGTCCTGCCGGCTCATGGGCAGGGTCACGAACTCACCACGGAATCGGTCAGCGATATCCATCAGAAACCGCGCCACTTTTTCACAGGCCGTCGCCCGTCCCAGCAGCAGCATGTGAGACTGGGTCCGCCGCAGTTCAGTCGCGGTAGCCGCCCAGATCATGCGCTGCACGCGGCCGGTCTCATAGGCGGCCGAGCCGGCGCGCCGGAGGGCCAGCACCTCGCAGTCCGTCAGGGCCTCCGCAGAGAAGCGGTGCCCTTCACCAACCTCGACGCCGATGACGTCGCCTTCATAGTAGAAGTCCCCGACCTGCCGGCGACCGTCCGCCTGCAGATGCGCGGTCCTGACCGCGCCCTGGACGATCCGGTAGATGAGATCGGCCTCCTCGCCCTGGGCGTAAATCTCTTCGCCCTGATAGAAGGTCAGGCGCACGGCACCGGCCCAGTCCTGGGCATGGGCCGTCTCGGCGGCGAAGATGGACGTAAGCTGCGACATGGCTGGCCCCTCAACGAAGTGAGAGGCTAGGGCGGGGCGTGCCGTCCGGATACTCCGGAGCAGCCCCTAGGGGATTGCCGCTAGGTATTGCTGCGGAGCCGCCGGCATGAGCGCCCTCAGGCCGGCGGCGAGGGGTCTTCCTGACCCGACGGCTCTTGCGGTTCGCCCTCGGCCCGCAGCCGTCGGCGGAACTCCTCCAGACGGTCACGGTAGCCTTCGGCGTCGCCGTATTCGAGGAACTGATAGTAGCGCAGGTGCGGGTCGGTGATCGCCAGCGCATGTTTGATCGGGCACCAGTATTGTTCGGTGCGGCTCGATATCTCCCGGACATAGGCGATGACGCCGTTGGCGTATTCGCAATACAGGCAGTTGAGCGCCTCTATGGCGTTGAGATAGCCCAGCCTGTCGCGGTCCACGACGATGTACTGCGAACGACGGACGCGCGGGATCCGGTAGGCGCGGAAGCAGATGGCCTGGTAGAGCGAGGCCCAGACGTCGATCAAGGCCAGTGGAATGATCAGCGAATAGATGACCGGCGCGGAGGCGATGGTGGCGACCGGGGAACGGGCCATGAAGGTCCCGATGCCGAGGCGGAGCTGCCGGTGTCGCACGGTCAGCCCGTGTTCGAACGCCACCATTCCCTCCTTGAGCTTCCAGCCAAGCGCCTCGCGGCGGCTTTCGATCTCGCGGTCGAGTTCGCCCTGAAGACGCACGATCTCGGCGGCCAGTTGTTCGATACGATGCGGCATGCCGGATCCTGAGTGGCTTGAGCCGCCACCTCTGGCAGAGTTCGCGTCGGGTTCACCTGACCTGGATCAAGACCCGAGGTCGCGACATGCGGACCGGGCCGCAGGAGAGGATCATCATCAGCCGGGTGCGTTTCGAACGGTCGGTCAGCCAGCCCAGGGGAATGGCGATCAGCGCCATCGGCAGGGCGGCGGCGTGACGACGGGAGCGGATCCGGACGGGGTTACTGGCGCGCGGCCGCCTTGCCCACCTCGAGCGCCTTCGCCGGTGCATGGGCCTCGGCGCGGGGCAGCACATGCCGGAAACGCCTTGCCGCGTCTGGCCAGGTCTCGATCAGGCGCCGCGCCAGGGGCGAGCCGGTCTCCGCCGCGTGCCGGACCACCAGCGCCCTCAGCCGCCCGTTCGCTTCGCCGATGATCGGGCCGCACACCACCGAGTCCGCGTTAAGGCGCATTTGCGCCCTTCCATCCGGATCAAGCACAAAGGCCTCGCCGCCGGACATACCGGCGCCGAAATTCCAGCCCGTCTCGCCGAGGATCACCACGGTCCCGCCGGTCATGTATTCACAGCCGTGCGCACCGCAGCCCTCGACCACAGCCGTGGCCCCCGAGTTGCGCACCGCGAACCGCTCGCCCGCGGCACCCGCCGCGAACAGCGCACCCGAAGTGGCACCGTAAAGACAGGTGTTTCCGATCAGGGCCTCGCCGGCGGCCCAGGCGGTCGGCCTGACAATGATCTCCGCGCCCGACAATCCCTTGCCGACATAGTCATTGGCCTCGCCGTCCAGCTCGATGCGCAGGCCGGTCATGCCCCAGGCCGCCAGCGACTGGCCCGCCGCGCCCCGCAGCTTCAGGGTCAGATGGCCCGCCGGCAGATCCGACCCGTATCGCCGCACGATATGGGACGAAATGCGCGCGCCGATGGCACGCTGGGTATTGGTCACGGCATAGGTCAGGGACATCTTCTCGCGCCGGTCGAGGAAGCGCGCCGCGTCCTCGACGATACGGGCGTCCAGCGTGTCGGGCACGGCGTTGTAGGGCGCCTCGGCGGAGCGCGTCTCGCCCTCCCCCACCCGCACCAGCAGCGGGTTGAGGTCGAGATCATCGAGATGGGCATCCCCGCGCGACACCTGCCGCAGCAGGTCGGTTCGCCCCACCGCTTCGTGCAGCGACCGCAGGCCGAGCGACGCCAGCACCTCGCGCGTCTCCTCGGCGATGAAGCTGAACAGATTGACCACCTTCTCGGGCGTGCCGGTGAACATGGCGCGCAGCCGTTCGTCCTGGACACAGACGCCGACCGGGCAGGTGTTCGAATGACACTGGCGAACCATGAGACAACCGACGGCGATCAGGCTGGCCGTACCAATGCCGAACTCCTCGGCACCGAGCATGGCGGCGATGACGATGTCGCGCCCGGTGCGCAGTCCGCCATCGGTGCGCAGCCGCACATGACCGCGCAGCCCGTTCAGGCTCAGCACCTGATGCGCCTCCGACAACCCCAGCTCCCAGGGCATGCCGGCGTGTTTGATCGAGCCGAGCGCCGACGCGCCCGTGCCGCCGTTGTGGCCCGCGATCAGGATGACGTCGGCCTTGGCCTTGGCCACCCCGGCCGCCACCGCGCCGATGCCCGACTGCGACACCAGTTTGACCGTCACCCGCGCATCCGGATTGACCTGCTTCAGGTCGTAGATCAGCTGGGCCAGATCCTCGATCGAATAGACGTCGTGATGCGGCGGGGGGCTGATCAGTCCGACACCCGGGGTCGAATGGCGCATCCGGGCGATGAACTCGGTGACCTTGAAGCCGGGCAACTGGCCGCCCTCGCCGGGCTTGGCCCCCTGGGCCACCTTTATCTCGATCTCGCGGCACTGGTTCAGATATTCGGCGGTGACCCCGAACCGGCCCGAGGCGATCTGTTTGACCGCGCTGTTGGCGTTGTCGCCGTTCGGGCGCGGCGTATAGCGGGCCGGGTCCTCACCGCCCTCGCCGGAGACCGACCGGGCCCCGATCCGGTTCATGGCGATGTTCAGCGTCTCATGCGCCTCGGGCGACAGGGCTCCGAGGGACATGCCGGGCGTGACGAAGCGGCGACGGATGTCATGGACGCTCTCGACCTCGTCCACCGCGACCGGCGACGCCTCCCGGAAATCCAGCAGGTCGCGCAGGGCCGTCGACGGCAGCTCGCGGACCCTTCGGCTGTAGGCCTTGAACCGTCCATAGTCCCCGCGGGTCGTGGCGTCCTGAAGCCGGTGAATCAGTTCGGCGTCCCAGCCGTGGGTCTCCTCGCCCGCCCGGATACGATGCGAGCCGCCGATGCGCAGCGCGGGCTTCCAGGCAGTGAATCCCCGCCCGGTCTTGCGGATCACCTGGGCCTCGATCCCGGTCAGGCCGATGCCCGAGATGCGCGAGGTCATGCCGGGGAAGAACTCGGCGACCAGCGCCCGGCTCAGCCCCAGGGCCTCGAACTCGCAGGCCCCGCGATAGGCGGAAATGACCGAGATACCCTTCTTGGCGAGGATCTTCATCAGGCCGGCCTCGACCGCCGCCTTGTGGTTCAGGCAGGCCGCACGCAGCGTCAGGCCCGGATAGCGTCCGCCCTCGAGCCGCTCCAGAAACGTCTCCTGCGCCAGCCAGCCGTTGACCGCCGTGGCACCGACCCCGACCAGCACGGCGAAGGCGTGGGCGTCGATCGCCTCAGCCGCGCGCACCACGAGCGAGCAGAAGGTCCGCAGCCCCTCGTCCACCAGCCGGCCGTGCACGGCGGCCGTGGCCAGGATCATCGGGATCAGGGGCCGGTCCTCACCCATCCGCTCGTCGGTCAGGACGATCAGCCCTGCACCGCCCCGCGCTGCGGCGACAGCCTCGGCCCGGACACGATCCAGTGCGGCCTTCAATCCCCCTTCCGCGGCCGGGAAGGTGCAGTCGATGACCGTAGTGGCACCCGCGCCGACCACGTCCAGCATCCGCTCGTACATGCCGGTGGTCAGGACCGGGCTGTCGAGCACGAACACCTTCGTCTGGGTCTCGTCCTGGGCGAGGATGTTGCCGAGGTTCTTGAACCGCGTCCTCAGGCTCATCGCCCCGGCTTCGCGCAATGGATCGATCGGCGGATTGGTGACCTGGGCGAAGGCCTGCCGGAAATAGTGGGCGAAGGGCCGGTCCTGATGCGACAGCACCGCCGGCGGCGCGTCGTCCCCCATGGAGGCCACCGCCTCCTTGCCGTCCCCCGCCATCGGATCAAGCAGGGTGTCGATGTCTTCCTGGGTCCAGCCGACCGCGGCCTGGAACCGGGTCAGGGCCTCACCCGAAACGCGCCGGGGCTCCGGTCCAGGTCCGACCAGCGGCTCCAGTTCCACCATGTTCGACAGCCACTGCCGATAGGGCAGCGCCGCCGCCAACCGGTCCACCGTCTGGGTCTCGTCGTAGAGAACGCCCGCCTCCAGATCGACCGAGATCATCCGCCCGCCGCCGATGTGCAGCCGTCGCTTGATCCGCTCATCGGCGATGCCGGTCATGCCGACCTCCGAGCCGCAGATCAGCAGGCCGTCCACGGTCTCGGCCACCCGCAGCGGTCGCAGGCCGTTGCGGTCCTTTCCGGCCACCACCCAGCGGCCGTCGGTGGCACATACGGCGGCCGGGCCGTCCCACGGCTCCATCACAGCGTTGCAATAGGCGTAGAGGGCGCGGTGGTCGTCCGAGATGACGCCTTCGATCGGCGCCTCGGGCATCAGCAGGGCCTTGACCATTGGCGCGGGGCGACCGGCGCGAACCAGCACCTCGAACACATTGTCCAGCGCGGCCGAGTCCGAGCCGCCCGCCTGGATCACCGGCTTCACGATGCCGTCGTCGGCCCCGAAGGCCTCGGCAGTCATGCGGATTTCGTGGCTTCGCATCCAGCTGGCGTTGCCGCGCAGGGTGTTGATCTCGCCGTTGTGGGCCAGCATCCGGAACGGCTGGGCCAGCCGCCATTCCGGGAAGGTGTTGGTCGAATAGCGCTGGTGGAACAGCGCCACATTGGCCTCGACCCGGGGGTCGTTCAGGTCGGGATAGAAGTCGGCCAGCGCCTGGGCCAGCATCATCCCCTTGTAGATGACCGAACGCGCCGACAGGGAGCAGATGTAGAAATGCTGCAGACCCGAGGCCGTCGCCCGCGCCTCGATCCGGCGGCGCAGAAGGTAGAGCGCCCGCTCCAGTGCCTCGCCGTCCAGGCCGTCCGGCGCGCTGAGCATGATCTGTTCGATCTCGGGCCGCGTCGCTGCGGCCCGCTGGCCCAGTACCAACGCATGGGTCGGCACCTGCCGCCAGCCATAGAGCCAGAAACCCGCCGCCATCACTTCGCGCTCGACGATCGTCCGCGCCCGCTCCTGCGCGGCCAGGTCGACACGCGGCAGGAAGATCATACCCACGGCGATCGGGCCCGGCCGCGGTGCGTGCCCGGCATCGCGCACCTGGGCTTCGAAGAAGGCCCTCGGCAGGCCGATCAGGATTCCCGCGCCGTCGCCCGACTTGCCGTCGGCGTCGACGGCGCCCCGGTGCCAGATGGCCTTCAGCGCCTTCAGCGCCAGGTCGATGACCTCCCGCCGCGGCTTGCCGTCGATGGCCGCGACCAGACCCACGCCGCAGGCATCACGCTCGGACGACGGATCGTAGGCGTGCCCGTCGATCAGCCGCTGGCGCTCCCGCGCGTAGTGTTCCGCGTCGAACGTCATGCGGCGGCCCTCTCCCGGCTGGACAGCCAGGCGTCGATTTCAGCCGCGGCGTCCTGCCCGTCCTTCACGGCCCAGACCACCAGCGAGGCCCCGCGAACGATGTCCCCCGCCGCGAAGACGCCCTCCAGTGTCGTCGCCTTCGTATGCCCCGCGGTACGGATCGTCCGCCACTCGGTCAGGGCCAGATCGGGCTCGGCGAACAGGCCCGGCATGTCCTCGGGTTCGAAGCCGAGGGCCTCGATGACCAGATCCGCGGTCAGGTCGAACTCCCCGCCCGGAACCGGCTCGACGCTCCAGCGACCGTCGGCGGACGGAGCCGCCAGCGCCATCCGCTGGCCCCGGACCCCGGTCACCCGGTCGGCCTCGCCCAGCACGGCGCGCGGCGCGGCCAGCCATTCGAAGACCACGCCCTCCTCCTCGGCGTTGGCGACCTCGCGCGCGCTGCCCGGCATGTTGTCCCGGTCACGGCGATAGAGACAGGTGACCGACGTCGCCCCCTGCCGCACCGCCGTGCGCACGCAGTCCATGGCCGTATCGCCACCGCCGATCACCACCACCCGCTTGCCCGACGCATCCAGCGCACCGCTGTCGAAGGCCGGTACCGCATCGCCCAGCCCCTTGCGGTTCGAGGCGATCAGATAGTCCAGCGCCGCGATCACACCGGTCGAGCCGCACCCCGGCGCGGTCAGCCGCCGGGCCTGATAGACGCCGGTCGCCACCAGCACCGCGTCATGCGCCGCCCGCACCTCGGCAAACGGCAGGTCGCCTCCGACGTCCACGCCCAGCCGGAAGGTCACCCCGCCCTCAGCCAGGCGATCGAGACGCCGCTGGACGACGTGTTTCTCCAGCTTGAACCCGGGGATGCCGTACATCAGCAGCCCGCCCGCCCGGTCGTGCCGGTCATAGATGGTCACCGCATAGCCGGCGGACCTCAGCCGGTCCGCCGCCGCCATCCCCGCCGGGCCGGCGCCGATGACGCCCACAGACTGGCCCCGCTCGACCCGCGGGCGGATCGGATCAACCCAGCCATTCTCGAACGCCAGGTCGCCCAGCCATCGCTCGACCGAGCCGATGGTGACCGTCTCCCATCCCGACTGCTCGAGGGTGCAGGCCCCCTCGCACAGCCGGTCCTGCGGACAGATGCGGCCGCAGATTTCGGGCATGGTCGAGGTCGCTTCCGATTGGTGCCAGGCCTCTTCGGCGCGGCCTTCCGCAGCGAGGCGCAGCCAGTCGGGGATGTTGTTCTGAAGCGGGCATCCGGTCTGGCAGAAGGGCACGCCGCACTGGGCGCAGCGGCTCGACTGACCCGCCCCGGCCACCGGGCTGAAGTCCGCGTAGATCTCGGAAAAGTCACGCACGCGGTCGGCCGCCGGCATCTTGGCCGGTCCCGACCTCGGGGTAATCACGAATGTCTGGTTCAACGACGCCACTTCGAGCCTTTCGCTACTGCACAAGGCTTAGGAGTCCGCCAGCGCAACAGCAACTTCCGTGCAGTGCGTGCACATCATGCCGCCCATCGTGCAAAGTTGAACCGGCCGAACAGACATTTTCGCAACGTTCGACCGGCTCGCTTTGTGCAACGCAAATATCAGAACAGGAATTTGAGCCCTGCGACCACCCGATCATCGGACAGCGGACCCGTTTCGTCCGTGTCGTGGTAGCGGACATCGATCGCGACATTGTCGCTGAAGGCATAGGCGACGCCGGCGTTCCAGGTGGCGTAGTCCGCGTTGACATCCAGCGCCTGGTGCCCGACCGCTCCCGATACCGTCCATTTGGCGGCCGGCGAGAAGGCGGCGTTGGCCTCGACATAGGTCGCGTCCTCGTCAGCCCCGAAGAAATCGGGCGACCAGTAGACGGCAGCCCCCAGGGTCACCGGCCCGAACGCCCGCGACGCGGCCGCCTTGAACTCGACGTAGTCATAATCCGCGCCGCCGGGCTGGGAGACGTAGAGATAGCCCACGACCCCGACATCGACGGCGAAGCCGGACACTTCGGTGCGATAGCCGCCATAGATGTCGAACTCGGCATCGGTGTCATCGCCGAAGTCGACGTTCGAGGCCCAGGCGCCAGCGTAGAAGCTGCCGACGGTGACGTCCACGCCGCCGAAGATGGCTGGGTCTTCGCTGGTCTGGCTGTAGCCGCGGAAGACATAGTCGCTGGTCACACCCAGATTCCAGGCGACGTCCGGTGAATCCTGGGCCGAGGCGGCCCCGGCGGTCAGGAGCAAGGCTACTGCAGCCGCGCAGGCAAAGGCGGTTCTCATCATCGTATCCCCCTGTTATCGATGGTTTTTGAGACTCACGCGTACTGGGTGGCGACGCGGAGGGGAGGCTCCGCGCCGCCGTCGGGTGGTCGCTAAACGCTTTCCATCACCTCGCCGTGCAGGTGTCCGTCCAGGCCCTCGTCTTCCTGGGCGGCGGTGACGCGCAGACCGGTGGTGAACTTGCAGACGATCAGGATCAGGAAGGTCACCACGGCGCTCCAGCCGATGGTGACGCCCAGACCCCAGACCTGTTTGGCCACGCTGGCACCCTCGGCGACGCCATTGACGGCGGCCGAGGCGAAAACGCCGGTCAGAACGGCACCCAGGATGCCGCCGGCCCCGTGGATGCCGAAGGCGTCGAGACTGTCGTCGTAGCGCAGCAGCTTCTTGATCCAGACTGAAGCGGCGTAGCAGACCGGACCCGAAGCCAGGCCGATGATCACCGCGCCCTTCGGATCAACCAGACCGGCCGCGGGGGTAATAGCCACCAGACCGGCGATCAGACCGGACAGCACGCCGATCAGCGACGGTTTCCGCTTCTCCATGATCTCGACGATCTTCCAGGTCAGGGACCCGGCCATGGCTGCCAGGATGGTGTTCAGCAGGGCGATCGAGGCGATCGAGTCCGCTGTCCAGGCCGAGCCGGCGTTGAAACCGATCCAGCCGACGAGCAGTAGCGAGGCGCCGATCATGGTCAGCACGGGGTTGTGGGCGACGATGCTCTCCTTGCCGTAGCCCTTCCGGGCACCGAGGAAGATGGCGCAGACCAGACCGGCCACACCCGCGTTGACGTGCACAACGGCACCGCCGGCGAAGTCCAGCACGCCCGCCGCGCCGAGGAAGCCGCCGCCCCAGACCCAGTGACAGATCGGGGCATAGACCAGCAGGGTCCACAGCCCGGTGAACAGCAGCAGGCCGGAGTATTTGATCCGCTCGGCGAACGCTCCCGCGATCAGCGCCGGCGTGATGATGGCGAAGGTCAGCTGATAGGCGATCCAGAGGAACTCCGGCAGGCCGGGCGCCAGACTGTGCGCCGTCGTTATAGTGACGCCGTTCAGGAACAGGGCCTGGAAGGACCCAATGTAGCTCTGCACCTCATCGCCGGAATAGCCGCCGATCGGCTGGCCGACACCGAAGGACAGGCCGTAGCCGGCGATGAACCAGGCGAGCGTCACGACGGAGGCGACGCCCAGCGACTGGGTGATGGTGGCTATGACGTTCTTGCGGCGCACCATGCCGCCGTAAAACAGGGCCAGACCCGGCAAGGTCATCAGCAGAACCAGGGCGGTCGAGGTCAGGATCCAGCCGGTGGCGGCCCCGTCAAGCACCAGCGGTACCTGATGCGCCAAAAGCGCGGGCGGCGCGCTGGCAGCCGCCGAGGCCGTGCCGGCGACGCCTCCAGCCAGTACAACAAGTACACTCACAAGCCCGGTACGAAGTCGTGTCATTTGATCCCCCAAGGACAACATTACGCATTTGCGAAATGTTTACCGCGTTTGCGAAATTAGCAAGCGGACCGAGGGTGCGAGAAGATCAATTAGTGCCCAGCTATCCCGAAAACCGCCGGATTTGTGAGCATCTTTTGGCTCATTTGGGCCAATATCTGCACTGATTATGCCGCAATAGGTCCTTCGCTAGTGCAGCATTTTTTGGCTTGCCCCGATTTTCGGGAAGACTCTCCGCACACTGTTTTATGGCGAGACGCCGCCCGCCTGGACCCTGAGCGCCGACGCGCACGCCCGGAAATCGCCGTCATGGCGACTGCCGGGGATGCCGATAGCGGATCGTGTGGTGAGGCCCGGCAGGCGGGCGTTCAATCTGACTTCTAGCGGCCCCGACGCTCGAACAGGTCGGCCAGGGACTTCAGCCGGGTCTTGTTCAACCCGGTGGCCTTGCCCGAGGCCTCGTTCAGAAGGCCGGCGAGCGTCGCCGCGCCACGCCGGTCAACGCGACCGCCACGACGCCATTGGTCGATTCCGGCCTGGACCTGTCCGGCGAGCACTGCTTCCACGCCACTGGCCCGGTTCAGCTGGTCCAGATAGGCCGCAGCGACGTCCGGCGTGTCGGCCCAGGTGATCCGGGTCTGGGTCTGGGGGTTGATTGTCTCCATGGACACAGCCTCGGCCGCCGCGATTTCGGCCACCGACAGATGCTCGCTCGGAACCAGCCGAAGCACATCAAGACCGCGCGCGATCTCGCTGGAATAGATCCGGCCATTCAACCAGTAGGCCGACCATGAGCCGCCCACGTAGAGACGGTTCGCGTCAATCGGCCCCCGGTCGAAGAAGGCGATCTCCACCGGCTTGGCCGGATCGGTGAAGTCCATGATCGAGACGCCGCCCTGATACCAGGCCTGAACCATCAGGTCGCGGCCGGGGACCGGAATGATCATCCCGTTGTGGGCGACGCAGTTTTCCGTCGCGCCCTGGGCGCTCGGCAGCTTGTGGAAGCTCTTGCCCGCGAGGGTGCGGTTTTCGATCGTCGCGATCATGTTGGCGCCCCAGGTCGCGGGGTCCGTGGCCTGACAGCGGGCGCCGATGCCGCCGCCCCATTCGTCGGTGAAGACGACCTTGTCGCCGGTGTTGTTGAATGTGGCCGAGTGCCAGTAGGCCATGTCCGGGTCGAAGATGTCCGACGTCCGGCGCGGGTTCTCCGGATCGGAAATGTCCAGAAGGATGCCGTTGCCGCTGCACGCGCCAGCCGCCAGCCCGATTTCCGGGAAGACGGTAATGTCGTGGCACTGGTTGGTCTGGGCGGTGTTCTGGCTGGCGATGCCGGCCCGGCCTCCACGCCACAGACCCGCCACGCGACCGGTCTGGCTATCGGCGAAGATGCGCGGCCGGTTGACGATGGCTGCGTCCTGCGGGCGGTTCAGCTCCACCTTGATCACGTCGATCGAGAACAGGGCGGTCTCGGGATTCTGGTCCGGCTGGCCGTCGGTGCAGATCGCCAGCTCGGCCGCGCCGCGCACGTCGGCCGTGCCGGAGTTGTAGACGTACAGGACATTGGCGTCCGTCGGATGCGGGACCAGCGTATGGGTGTGCGAGCCCCGGCAGGTCTGGACGGCGGCGATCTGGCGCGGCGCGTTCAGGTCGCTGATGTCGAAGATGCGGACGCCGCGGAAGCGCTGGCTGACGACATCGTCCTCATTGGTCGCGGCACCGCAGTTCAACCGGCCCCGGTTCTCCTCGACCGACATGAACAGCAGATCGCCGTGCACCGAGACGTCGCCCTGCCCGCCCGGACAGACGACCGACATGACCAACTGGGGCGCGCCGTCGCCGGAAATGTCATAGGCGTTGAAGCCGTTGAAATTGCCCACGAACAGTTTGCCGTCAGACACCGCCATATCGGTATTGGCCCGGCCCAGCGGGCTGAAGTTCGGATTGCCCCCCGCCCGGGCCATCATCGCCTCGCCTTCCTCACGGCTGGTCGGCGGCGAGAAGCCGATGTCGGGATCCGCAAACCCCGGTGCCATGCCGAGGGCATGTTCCAGCGCCATGCCGGACGCCAGTTGACCGGCATCCGCCAGGCCGGCTGCCAGTGTGCTGCGGCCGTCGGGCTGAACAAGCTGCGCGTCCCCCGGCCCTGTTGACTGGGCGGCGGCGCCGTTGGCCCCCAACAGCAGCCCCAGGGCGGCGACAGTGGAAAGCAGGGTGCTGCGAACGTTCATGGCCGGTCCTTGAGGAAGGGATTCAGAGGTCAGACAAAAGGGACTGCATACGCAGGATCTCCGCCGACTGGTCGGAGACGACGGAGGTGGTGAAGTCGGACAGGGTCGTGTCCTCGGCCGCGTCCGGATTGACCAGCAAGGCGTCGACCATGTCGAGCGCCCCCTGGTGGTGCCGGATCATGCCTTCGAGAAACAGACGGTCGAAGGCCGGACCGCTCGCGGCGGCCAGAGCCTGCATCTGCGCCGGCGACAGCATGCCGGCCATGATGGGCGTATCGGACGGCGGCATGACATGGCCGGCATGGGCCGAGTGGTCCATGCCGGCATGCCCGCCGCCCATTCCCGGCATTTCCAGCGGCTGGCCGCGATCGGTCAGCCAGCCGCGCATCAGGGCGATCTCGGCTTCCTGACTGAGTGCGATCCGCTGGCCAAGTCGACGGACCGTCGGATGGACGCCGCGCGTGCGCAGCAGTTCGACCATCTCCACGGCCTGGCCGTGGTGAACGATCATGTGCTGCATGAAGGCGACGTCATCGGCCGTGAAGCTGGTTCGGCCGAGCTCCACCGCCTCCGCGGTGCTGATGACGCGCGAGGGCGCGCCCGGCGCGCCGGGGTTGAAGATCGGCGGAGTCTGCGGACCCGCCGCAAACCCGGCCAGTCCAGCCAGCCATAGCGCCGCGGCGGCACCCGCGACCAAGGCCCTAGCCTCCGGCACCGACGACGCTGAACTTGCCGTCGCCTTCCTGGCCGATGAACCAGTTCATCGTCTGTCCGCTGGCGAATTTGACGCTGTAGGTCTCGACCTTCCCCTCGGGCGTATCCCGGGTGCTCACAAAGGTCATCGTCTCGATCGCGCCGAGCGCCCGGAGCGCGGGCGACATTGCGGCGATCTGACCATTGCAGGCGTCAAGCAGGGGCTGTGCCATCAACTCGGCGAGGCAGGTTCCCTGGGCGGCCTCGCCGATGATCCGGGTCAGCTGTGGCGCGTACTGGCCATCCTCGGCCATCGCCGGAAACGCCATCAACCCGGCCGCGGCCACACCGGCCAACATCGTACCTATACGCATGCTTCTCTCCCTCAGGGCTCCAACCCGAACGGGCGAGACCATGACCCAGCCTGAGAAGCGTCACAACCTACCTGCGCGTGACAAAGAGTTCATGCTGCGGCCCGTCGCGCGGGGCGGAGTCCGACGCCCGCTCAGGTCTTCCTTCCGAACCAGCCTGTGCGGCCTGCCGGCGGTGGCGACGGCTGGACCGGTTCCGGTGCTGCGGCGCGCGGCGCGGCTGCCGGAGCGCCCTCCACCGGCCGCTGGCGGATGACCAGATTGCGGATCTCGGTCATGTCCTCCATCGCGAATTTCACGCCCTCGCGGCCAAGGCCGGAGTCCTTGACCCCGCCGTAGGGCATGTTGTCGACGCGATAGCTGGGCACATCGCCGATCAGGATGCCGCCGACCTCCAGCACATCCCACGCCCGCATGGCCTTGTGGATGTCGCGGCTGAAGATGCCGGCCTGAAGCCCGAACTTTGAGTCATTCACCTCGGTGAGGGCGGCTTCGAAGTCCGAGAAGCGGGACAGGATGGCGACCGGGCCGAAGGCCTCTTCCTCCCGGATCTTCAGTCCCCGACCGACGCCTTCCAGCAAGGTCGCGTCGAGCATGGCCCCGGAGCGATTGCCGCCGCAGAGGACTGTGGCACCGGCGGCGCGGGCCTCGTTGATCCAGTCTTCGAGGCGGGTCGCCTCCTTCTCGTCGATCATCGGGCCGATGAAGGTCGTCTCCTCACGCGGGTCACCGCAGATCAGCGCCCTGGCCTTCTTCACCAGCAGGTCGCGCATCGGGCCGTAGATGTCGTCGTGGATCAGGATGCGCTGCACCCCGATGCAGGACTGGCCGGACTGGTAGAAGGCACCGAAGATGATCCGCTCGGCGGCATCCTCCAGATCGCTGTCGCGGTCGACGATGACGGCGGCGTTTCCGCCCAGTTCCAGCACCACCTTCTTCTTGCCGGACTTCGCCTTCAGCGCCCAGCCGACGTCGGGCGAGCCGGTGAAGGACAGCAGCTTGAGCCGGTCGTCGGTCGTGAACAGGTCGGACCCGTCCCGCGTCGCCGGCAATATGGAGAACGCCCCCTTGGGCAGATCGGTCTCGGCCAGCACCTCGCCGATGATCAGGGCGCCCAGCGGCGTCCGAGAGGCCGGCTTCATCACGAACGGGCAGCCAACAGCCAGAGCCGGCGCGATCTTGTGGGCGGCCAGGTTGAGCGGGAAGTTGAACGGCGAGATGAAGGAGCACGGCCCGATCGGGACCCGCTTCCACATCCCCTGATAGCCCCGGGCGCGGGCCGAGATGTCCAGCGGCTGGACCTCGCCGGTCATGCGGACAGATTCCTCCGCCGCGATGCGGAAGGTGTCGATCAGCCGGGTCACCTCGCCCCGTGAGTCCCTGATCGGCTTCCCGGCCTCGATGCAGAGGGCATAGGCCAGCTCGTCGGCCCGCTCCTGGAAGCGTTTGACGCAGTGGGCCAGCACCGCCTGTCGCTCATAGGCCGCCATCCGGGCCATGGGCTCCGTCGCCTTGACCGCCTCACCGATGGCCCTGTGGATCGTCGCCGCGTCCGCCATGGCCACCCGCGTCGCCACCTTGCCCGTGTATTTGTCGGTGACCTCCAGGTCCTGATTGGGCGTCAGGGCCTCATTGGCCAGATACAGCGGATAGGAGGCTTTCAGGGACGGCATGGGACGGCTCCGGCGGGGGGACTGGAGGTTAAACCGGCAAGGCCGCGCTGAGTTCACGGACATCCTTGTTCAGGATGCGGTCGTTGTCGGCATAGTCGATGGGCACCTCGACCACATGAACCCCCGGTGTATCAAGACACTGTTTGAGCAGGGCCGGCATGCTCTCGGCCGAGGTCACGCGATGGCCGTGGGCGCCATAGCTCTCGGCGTATTTGACGAAGTCCGGATTGCCGTAGGTCAGGCCCCAGTCCGCGAAGCCCATATTGGCCTGTTTCCAGCGGATCATGCCGTAGCTGTTGTCGTTGAGGATCAGCACCACGAGGTTCAGCTTCAGCCGGACCGCGGTCTCCAGCTCCTGACTGTTCATCATGAAGCCCCCGTCGCCACAGACGGCCATGACCTTGCGGTTCGGGAAGATCATGCTGGAGGCCATGGCCGACGGCAGGCCCGCCCCCATGGTCGCCAGCGCGTTGTCGACCAGGAAGGTGTTGGGCATGTGCGCCGGATAGCTGCGCGTGAACCAGATCTTGTAGACGCCATTGTCGAGACACAGGATCCCGTCGGACGGCATCACCTTGCGGACCTGGTCGACCAGATACTGCGGATAGACCGGGCAGCGCAGGTCGCCGACGGCGGCGGCGGTGTGATCCATCTCCGCCTTGTGGGCGCGGACCATGGACTCGAACGTCCAGTGCGGCTGGGCCGACAGGCGCTCCTTGATCTGCCAGATCGCATTGGCGATATCGCCGACCACCTCGATCTGGGGAAAATAGACCGGATCGACCTCGGCCGTCCGGAAGCCGATGTGGATCACGTCGCATCCGCCCGGCTTCATGAAGAAGGGCGGTTTCTCGATCACGTCATGACCGACGTTGATGATCACATCGGCCGCCTCGATCACCCGGTGGACGAAGTCGCCGGACGACAGGGCCGCGCAGCCAAGGTATTTCGGGTTGCGCTCGTCGATCACGCCCTTGCCCAGCTGGGTGGTGATGTAGGGAATACCGGTCTTTTCAACCAGTTCGGTCAGCATCCGGCTGGTCAGCTTGCGGTTTGCGCCCGCCCCGATGATCAGCAGCGGCGACTTCGCCCGGGCGATGCGGTCGGCGGCGATGCGGATCGACTTGTCGTCCGCCACCGGGCGGCGCACCTGGCTGGCGACGATAACCGGCGAGGTCGTCTGCTCATGGGCGACGTCCTCGGGAAACTCCAGATGGGTGGCGCCGGGCTTCTCTTCCTGCGCCAGCCGCACCGCCTCCCGCACCCTCGCCGGGATGTTGTCGGCCGAGGCCAGCTGGTGGGTGAATTTGGTGATCGGCCGCATCATGTCGACCACGTCGAGGATCTGGAACCGGCCCTGTTTGGATGACTTGATCGGCTTCTGTCCGGTGATCATCAGCATCGGCATCCCGCCCAGCTGGGCATAGGCGGCGGCGGTTACCAGATTGGTCGCGCCGGGCCCCAGGGTCGCCAGGCAGACGCCGGCCTTGCCCGTGTGCCGGCCGTAGGTCGCGGCCATGAAGCCTGCGCCCTGCTCATGGCGGGTCAGGATCAATTTGATCTTCCTGCTGCGTGACAGGCTGTCGAGGAAGTCGAGGTTCTCCTCGCCCGGCACGCCGAAGACGTATTCGCAGCCTTCCTCTTCCAGACAGGCGACAAAGAGGTCCGAGGCCTTGGTCATCGTCTTCTCCAATACGGGAGCGGCGGCCGTCGCAGGCGCGGCGGGTGCGGATGGGGGAAGCGCTACGGGCTGGGCTTGTTCCGGCAAGGCGGAGGGATGGTCCGGCAAGGGCCGGCGACGGCCTCGCACCATGGCGGCCAGCACGGCGATCAGCCCGCCGGCCAGCAGCACGCCGGCCACCAGGGGATTGGAGAGCGCCGGCAGGATCGCGTCCTGTATCGATGACACCGTCATTCCGCCCAGCCCCCGCCCGCGCGGCACCTTGAACCGGAACGCTGTTCTTTGTCACGCGAGGTCGCGTGGCGCGATAGTCCGTCCGATCAGGCTCCAGGCACGCGAAGCCCGCGCGCCGCCTCGGTCAGGGCGGCCTGCTCGGTCGGTGAATCGGCGAAGGCACGCATCCCGTTGCGATACGCCGCCGTCGCCGCGGCGCTGTCGCCCAGCACCATCCGCGCCCGCATCAGCCGCACCCAGCCTTCGCGGTCACGCGGCGAGGTCCGGAGCCGCTCCTCGAGCCCCCCGACCATCCCCTGGATCATGGCCTGCCGGTCCGCCTCGGACATGGAGCCGGCTTCGGCGACCTGGGCCGCTGTCGGCCCGGGAATTCCGGGGGGAACCACCGCCGGAGCAGAAGACCCCGCCGGCGCCGGCCGCAGACGGCTGGAAATGTCCTGCCCCCGCTCGCGCGCCAGATCCTCGACGAAGGTGCGGACCTCGGCAGCCCAGGGCGCGCCGGCCGGGGCTGAATTGATCAGATCGATCCAGGCGGTCATCGCCGCCTCGCGTTCGCCGCGCTGGTCCATCTCGACAGCGACGAAATAGCGGGCGCGGGGATCCTGCGGATCCGCGCGCAGGGCGCCGCGGAAGGCGGTCAGGGCGGCCGGCGTCACCTGCCCTCCTCCGGCCTGGACGAGGGCCTCCCCCTGGGCCGAGAAATGCTCGGCGTTCGTCGGCTCCAGCGTCGCCGCGCGGCCATAGGCCTCCGCCGCGTCGGCGAACCGGCCGGTCTGGAAATAGGACCAGCCGAGCATGCGCCAGCCGTTGACGTCCTCCGGCGTCTGGCGAAGCTGGGCCTCCAGCTGCACGATCATGGCCGGGACATCCGCCCCGTCGTGGGCCGCATCAGCCGGCGCTGCCGCCACGGCTGCGGCGCGAGGGCCGGCCCCGGGAAGGTCTGGTCTGCCCAGCAGCGCGTACAGACCGGCACCGCCGAGGGCTACGACTGCCGCGAGGCCAAGGGCCAGCCGGAGCAGGGCCTTCTCGCCCAGCGGACGGCGGGTCGGTGTCGTCTCGACGCCCTCCGCCAGCGCGCGACGCTCGACCTCGAGACGCAGGGCCGCGATGTCCTCCGCCGGGGCCGTGCCCGCCTCCGCCTGCCGGTCGAGATCGGCCAGTTGCGCCTTGAGCACCTCGGCGGAGGTGGTCCGCCGGTCCAGCACGCCGCCGGGGCGGATCAGCGGTATGGCCAGCCCGACCACGGCCACGGCGATCATCAGGGTCAGGACAATCCAGAGGATCATGGTGCGTCACCGGCTTTCAGAATGTCTGCGAGCGCGCCGCGCTCCTCGGCCGACAGCGGCGCGGGATCGGCGCCGCCGGCGCGACTGCGGCGTCTCAGATAGAGGGCGAGGCCGATGCCGCCGGGGATCAGCACCAGCAGCGGCGCGCTCCACAACAGGATGGTCTGCAGGTCCAGCGGCGGCTTCAGCAGGACGAAATTGCCGTAGCGGGCGACGATATAGGCCATCACCTCCTCGTCGGTGTCCCCCGCCGTCAGCCGCTCGCGCACAATGGCCCTCAGGTCGGCGGCGAGCGGCGCGTCAGAGTCGTCGATCGACTGGTTCTGGCAGACGACGCAGCGCAGTTCCTGGCTGATCGTCCGCGCCCGCGCCTCGAGCACGGGATCGGCCAGCTGCTCTTCCGGCAGCACCGCCGCCACGGGCCCCGCGATCAACAGGGCGCAGAACAGGCCGAGGACGAAACGTCTCATGTCTCGTTCTCCAGTCGGTCCAGCATGGGCTTCAGCGTCTCCGTCCAGACCTCGGGGGTGATCGGACCGACGTGGCGGTAGCGGACCCGGCCGTGTCCGTCGATGACGAAGGTCTCGGGCGCGCCTGTGACGCCGAAATCGATGCCGGTGCGGCCGCGCGGGTCCGAACCGATCAGGGTGTAGGGATTGCCCCGCTGGGCCAGCCATTCGGCCCCGTCGGCCGGCTCGTCCTTCCAGTCCAGCCCATGGATGGTCACGCCCTGCGACTGGAGACGCAGCAGCATCGGATGCTCGATGACGCAGGCCACACACCATGAGGCGAAGACGTTGAGCAGCACAGGCTTGCCAGTGAAGTCCGACGACGCCAGCCCCACGGTATCCTCGGGCGTCAGACCGGGCAGGTCGAAGGTCGGGATCGGCCGGTCGATCAGCATGGACGGCAGGATGCTGGGATCGCGACGAAGGCCCAGACCGAGGGCCGCGGCGACCATCAGGAACAGGGCGATCGGAATGATGAAGGCCAGCCGCCTCATGCTGCCGCCTCACCGGTTTTTGACGGGGCAGTCTTGCCGGCGGGCATGGCCAGCCGCAAACGGCGGTCAGACAGCGACAGGCCGCCGCCCAGGGCCATGATCATGGCCCCGCCCCAGATCCATCCGACCAGTGGATGCCACCACAGCCGGACCGTGGCGGCCCCCAGGGTCGCGCTCTCCCCCACCGAAATATAGAGATTGCCCATCGCCTCGCCGTGGATCCCGGCCTCGGTCGTCTGGGTCTGGCTGGACGGATAGAAACGCTTCTCGGACACCATCAGATACGGCCGGCCCCGCCCCTCGATGCGGAAACGCCCCTGCTCCGCCTGATAGTTGGGGCCCGTCGCCGGGCCGAGGGCATCGAGCGTGATGCGGCGTCCGGCGAACTCTATGGTCTGGCCGGGAAGCATGGTCACGACCTCGCTGTCCGTCCAGGCGGTGATGGCCGTAATCCCGATGGTGCTGACGCCGAGGCCCGCGTGCGCGATCGCGACGCCCCAGACCGCCAGAGGCGTGGTGCGGATCAGTCGGCCGGTTTCGGCGCCCTTGCGACCCAGTCCCCAGCGCCGCACCAAGAGCATGACGGATGCCGCAACCAGCCAGACCCCGAGCGCGATCCCCAGGGCCGCCCCGAGGTTGGCCAGGCCGAACGCGACCGCACCGACGCCCGCGACCACGATGGTAATGATGATCGGCCAGCGCAGCCGCATCAAGGCCGCCCGCGCCGTGTCGCGCTTCCAGTTCAGCATCGGCCCGAATGCCACCAGCACCAGCAGCGGGATGAACAACGGAACGAAAGTCATATTGTAGTAGGGAGGCCCGACCGAAATCTTGTCGCCGTTCAGCACATCGATGAACACCGGATAGAAGGTGCCGAGGAAGACCGTGGCCGTCGCGGCCAGCAGGAACAGGTTGTTCAGGGTGATCCCGGCCTCGCGCGACAGGGGCGAAAACAGGGCCCCCGTGCGCATCGACGGGGCCCGCCAGGCATAGAGGGCCAGCGCCGCCCCCGTCGCGATCAGGATGAAGACGAGAATATAGGCCCCGCGCTCCGGATCGACGGCGAAGGCGTGCACACTTGTCAGCACGCCCGACCGGACCAGGAAGGTACCGATCATGCTGAGCGAGAAGGTCAGGACCGCCAGCAGGATGGTCCAGCTGATCAGCGCCCCGCGTTTTTCAAGGACCATCGCCGAGTGCAGCAGGGCCGTACCCATGAGCCAGGGCATCAGTGAGGCGTTCTCGACCGGGTCCCAGAACCACCAGCCGCCCCAGCCGAGCTCATAATAGGCCCACCAGCTGCCCAGGGCGATGCCGATGGTCAGGGAGACCCAGGCGGACAGAACCCAGGGACGGACCCAGCGGGCCCAGGCCGCATCCACCCGCCCCTCGATCAGGGCCGCGACCGCAAAGGCGAAGGCAACCGAAAACCCGACATAGCCGAGGTAGAGCAGCGGCGGATGCATGACGAGGCCGGGGTCCTGCAGCAGCGGGTTCAACTCCGTGCCGTCCAGGGGAATGGGGCTCAGCCGCGAGAAGGGATTGGAAGTGAACAGGCTGAAACCGATAAAGGCCGCGCTGAGCATCCCCTGAACCGCCAGCACCCGTGCCTGCAGCGTCTCGCGCAGGGAGCGGCCGAAGAAGGCGAGAGCACCACCGTGCAGGGCGAGGATCAGCACCCAAAGCAGCATGGAGCCCTCATGGCTGCCCCAGGTGGCGGCGATCCGATAGGGCAGAGGCTGGGTGCTGTGACTGTGTTTGGCGACCAGCTCGACGGAAAAATCCATCGTCACATAGGCCGTGGCCAGGGCTCCGAAGGCCAGGGTGACAAAGGCCATCTGGAGCAGGGCTGAAGTCCGTCCGAGGGACATCAGGACGGGATCGCCGCGGTGCGCGCCCAGCAGGGGGGCGACTCCCTGGATCAGTCCGAGCATGAAGGCGAGGATCAGCGCCAGCTGGCCGATTTCCGCGCTCATTCAGTATGCTCCACCACCCGACCTGTACTGTAGCGAGCAGCGCCCCTATGGTAAAGCTGCGCGGGGGATGGACCGGAGCGGCATAATGCGCCGCTCATGGTCCAGGCGCGACACGGGGGGACGTGGTGGAGGGGGTCCATCGGATCGCCATCTTGGGCTCTGGGCCCGCCGGTCTGAGTGCGGCCGCGCACGCGGCTGCCCGCGGCATGAGCCACATCCTGCTCGAGAAGTCGGATCACCTGTCGGACACCATATTCCGCTACCAGCGCGGCAAGCACATCATGGCCACGCCCAGCCAGCTGGTTGTGCGTGCCGATGTCAGTTTCGAGCCCGGCAAACGCGAGACCATTCTCGACACCTGGTCGAACGAGGCGGCGAAGCACAGGGTCAACGTCCGCTACCACGCGGAGGTCAAATCCATCACGGGCGCCAAGGGCAATTTCAGCATCGCCCTGTCAGACGGCTCCGTGGTCCGCGCCGAGACGATCGTTCTGGCCATCGGCACCCAGGGCAACCCCAACCTGATGTCCTGCGAGGGCGGCGGGCTGTCCCACGTCCAGTACCAGCTCGACGACCCCGCCGAATATGTCGACGAACACATCTGCGTCGTCGGCGGCGGCGATGCCGGCATCGAGAACGCCCTCGGTCTGATCGCCGATCGGGCCCAGGGCAATACGGTCACCCTCGTCAACCGGGGCGCCGACTTCGCCCGTGCCAAGGAGGCCAATGCCAAGGCCCTGCTGGCGGCGCAGGAAGCGGGCCACATCACCCTGCTGACTACGGCAGAAACCACCCTGATCGAGCCCGGCTGGATCACGGTCGACACCCCTGAAGGCGCGACCCGTTTCCAGTGCGATCGGGTCATCGCCCGCCTCGGCTCGGCCCCGCCGCGGAAATTCGTGGAATCGATCGGGCTGGAGTTCACAAGCGCCGCCCGCGAGGCCTTCCCCAAGCTGTCGCCGACGTTCGAAAGCACCGTGCCGGGCATCTATGTCATCGGGGCGTTGGCCGGCTATCCGCTGATCAAACACTGCGTCAACCAGGGCTATGACGTCGTCGAATACATCGGCGGCGCCGTCGATCTGAAGCCGGCCGACGAGCCCATTCTGGAGGCCCGGCTGAAAGGCCTGCCCGGCAACCGTTCCGTCGCCCAGTGGCTCGAGTTCCTCCGCCAGGAGATCGAGATCCTGCGCGGCCTGTCGCCGCTTCAGATGCGGGAATTCCTGCTCGATTCAGACGTGCGCGCCTTCAACGCGGGCGACGTCGTCTTCAAGCGCAACTCGATCGGCTCATCGCTGTTCGGCATCGCCTCCGGTTCGGTCGAGGTCGAGGTCGGTGCCGGCAAGAAGCGGATGACCGTCCCGATTCCGCGGGGCTCGATCGTCGGCGAGGTCGGTCTGATTTCCGGACGCCCTCGCGGCGCGACGGTGCGGGCGGCGGAGCCTTCCATCCTGCTGGAAATCCCGCGCATGGCCGCCCTGCGCCTGATGGCCTCGGTCAAGGAGGCGCGCGACACCGTCAACCGCATCACCACCGAACGCCAGCTGCTGCAGATGTTCGGCTCAGGGCTGACCCCGGCAGACCTGACCGATGTGCTGGAAACGGCGGAAATCCGTCAGGTGAAGACCGGCGAAGCGATCATCCGAGAGGGCGAGGACGGCTACGACATCTTTGTCGTCCGCTCGGGAAGCATGGTCGTCGAGAAGGAGATCGGCGGAAAGCCGGTCTTCCTGTCCTACCTCCCGGCGGGCTCCTACGTCGGGGAGATGGCCCTGGTCGACGGCGGGCGGCGCAGCGCCACGGTCCAGGCCGCGATCCGTTCCGAAGTGGTCAGGCTGGACGGCGACCGCTTCCGCGCCCTGCTCAGGCGCAAGCCGGAGCTGGAGGAGAAGCTCCGCGCGGATATGGCCGACCGTCGCAAGGTCAACGGCTATATCGAGGAGCAGAAGGGCAAGTTCGGCGACGTCGTCGACATGTACAGCGCGGTCGCGGACTTCCTAGTCGACCAGGGCATCGGCGAGGCCACCGACGTCCTGCTGATCGACGAAACCCTCTGCATCGGCTGCGACAACTGCGAAAAGGCCTGCGCCGACGTTCACGACGGCCTGTCGCGGCTGGATCGCGAGGCGGGCCGCACCTACGCCCATCTGCACGTTCCGACCTCGTGCCGGCACTGCGAACACCCGTACTGCATGACCGACTGCCCGCCCAATGCGATCCATCGCGGGCCGGACGGCGAGGTCTTCATCGACGAGACCTGCATCGGCTGCGGCAACTGCCAGCGGAACTGTCCCTATGACGTGATCCGCATGGACTCGCGGCCGCCGAAGAAGCCGGACCTGATCTCCTGGCTGCTGTTCGGTGTCGGACCCGGGCCGGGCGAGCCCGACAAGGCCTGGCGGGCGAAGAACAAGGCCAAGGGTGCCGAACCGCCCAAGGTCGCCATCAAATGCGACATGTGCATCGGCAAGGCGGGCGGCCCGGCCTGCGTGCGCGCCTGTCCGACCGGGGCGGCGATCCGGGTCTCGCCCGAAGAGTTCCTGACCGTCAAACGCATGAACAGGGGCGACTAGACCCTTGGCGAAGACAGCGAAAACAGGCGAACGCTCCAATCCCGGCCAGCACGACGGCTTCCTTGGCTACAGGAATTTCCGTTGGGCCTGGCGCGCCGGCGCGCTGTGCGTGATCGCCATCGCGGCCTATTTCCTGATCGACGCCGAGCCGCGTCCCAACGGCGGCAGCGTCTTCGGCTATGTGGCCGGGACGATCGCGGCACTGCTGGTGCTCTGGCTGACCCTGCTGGGCCTGCGAAAGCGCGCCATCACCTCGGGCGACTGGTCGCTGAAGGCCTGGGTGTCGGCCCATGTCTATCTGGGCCTGGCCGTGATGGTCGTCGCGACCCTGCATTCGGGCTTCCAGTTCGGCTGGAACGTCCACACCCTGGCCTACGGCATGATGGTGCTGGTGGTTGTCTCCGGCCTGTTCGGCATCACCGTCTATGCCCTCCTCCCCCGCTACCTCAGCCGCAACCGCGGCGAGACCACCCAGAAGCAGATGCTGGAGACGCTCAAGGCGCTGGACCGCCAGATCAATGAGGCGGCCCAGCCGCTGTCCGAGGCGCAGGCCCGGGTGGTGCAGATGTCGCTCGATGACAGCCGGGTCGGCGGCCACCTGTGGCGGCGGCTGTCCGGCGGACGCGGCGGCTGCGGCAACCGACGCGCCCTGTCGCGCCTGAAGGGCCTGCGTCGTCAGGCGACGGACGTCGAACTGCAGATGCTCGACCGGATCGAGGAACTGCTGCAGCGCAAGGCTGCCGCCCTCGCCCAGGTCCGTCGCCACCTGCAGATCCGGGCCTGGCTGAGCGTCTGGCTGGCGGTCCATGTGCCGGCCACCATCGCGCTCATCGCCGCGATCACCGCCCATGTCTTCAGCGTCTTCATCTACTGGTGATGGCCCGATGACCCTTGTCCTTCGCCAGGTGACACGCCGCGTAAGCGGGGCCGAAATCGTCCGGGAAAAGGTCCTGCCGACCGACGTCGCGCGCATCGGACGCGGCGCGGACTGCGAGATCCGTCTGCCCGATCTGGCGGTCAGCCTGCACCACGCCACCCTGACCCTGACCGGACCGGGACAGGTCAGCGTCGTCTCCGCCGGGCGGGAGCCGTTCGGCGTCGACGGCCGGTTCGTCACCCGGACCGACATCGACGTCAGCCGGGCCCCGCGTCTGACCTTCGGCGATCACATCCTGACGCTGGCGGCCGGCGACGGCGGCCGCATCCTGATCAACCTCGCCGCCTCGGAACCGGCCGAGGGCGAGTCCTCGTCCGGTGTTCCGGCGGGCGGCGTCATCCCCAAGGCCCGCATCTTCGGCCGTCGACGGATCGCCTGGACCCTGGGTCTGGGGATCGTTGCGCTCTGCCTGCTCTGGCCGCTGGCGGCCTTCCACGGCCACCTGAAGGCCCGGATCGATCCGGACCAGCAGTGGTCAACCGGCCCACTGTCGTCCGCCCACGCCTTCCTGGAAGACGACTGCCAGGCCTGCCACCAGGAAGCCTTCGTCGCGGTGACCGATGCGTCCTGCAAGTCCTGCCATGCCGGCGATCAGACCCCGGCCATGATGGCCGCCGCCGCAACCTCCGTGCGCCGGGCCGGCTCGCCGGACACGCTGTCGTTTGTCAGGGACCACGCGCCTCGCGGCCGGATTCTCTGGGGCGCCCCGCCGCCGGCAGGGATCACCGGACAGACCACCGCCTGGTTTCGGCGCGCCTTCAATCTGCCCGAGCAGCGCTGCGCCAGCTGCCACGTCGAACACGTCGCCAACCCGGTCGCCGGCAGACCGCCCGAGCCGATTCCGACGCTGACACCCACCCAGACCTGCATCCAGTGCCATACGGGCCTGACCCATCGGCTGAAGGACACCGACCTGGCCGATGCGCCGTCCTGGGCCCGCCATCCGAATTTCCGCCCCACCCTGCCCGGCCCCGCCGGTCTGACCCGGGTGTCACTGGACAGCCGCCCGCGCGAGGCGTCCGGCCTGACCTTCCCGCACGATCTGCACCTGTCGCCCGGCGGCGGCCCGGCGCGCATGGCCCAGACCCTGGGAGGGCGCGGCTATGGCGCGGCCCTGACCTGCGCCAGCTGTCACCGGCCCGATGCGGACCAGACGGGCTTCGCGCCCATCCAGATGGAGCGCGACTGCGCCAGCTGCCACTCCCTGTCGTTCGCCACGCCCGGCGGCGTCCGCCAGTTGCCGCACGGCGAGCCGGGCCAGGTGGTCGCCGCCCTGATGGCCTGGCAGGGACGCGGCCCCGTCGCCGGTGGCGCAACCTCGCGGCGGCGGCCCGGCGAGGCCGGTGAAGGCGGACCCGGCCCGGGCGGCTCGCCCACGGGCGCCAGCGCGGTCAACACCGTGGGCGGCGCCTTTGGCCCGCGCGGAGCCTGTTTCGACTGTCACACCATCTTCCGGACACCGACCATCCGCTTCACGCCGGTCCGGCTGCCCGGCGACTTCCTGAGCCGCGGGGCCTTTGACCACAGCGTCCGCGAACACCGCGTCGACCGTCAGGGCCAGCCGTCCTGCGCCCAGTGCCACGCCGCGGCGACATCGGGCTCAGCGACCGATCTGCTGCTTCCGTCGGTCACCGAATGCGTCGAATGCCATGGCCAGACAACGGCTCGCTCGCCGACTCCGGCGCCGGCCAATTGCGAGACCTGCCACAGCTTCCATGCGCCGTCGCACCCGACGCCGAAGCCGCCCCGCCCGAACTTCAGCGCACTGCCGGCGCCAAGGGCTCAGACCACACCATAGGCCAGCATCGCCTCGGCGACCTTCTTGAAGCCCGCGATATTGGCACCGCGCACATAGTCGATGCGCTGGGTCCCGGCCACGCCGCCGTATTCCACACAGCGCTGATGAATCCCGCGCATGATGTCGATCAGGTGCTGCTGGAGCTCGGCCTCCTTCCAGGCGATCCGCCCCGAGTTCTGGCTCATCTCCAGACCGGACACCGCCACGCCGCCGGCGTTGGCGGCCTTGCCGGGCGCATACAGAATGCCCGCCGCCTTGAACACGTGCACCCCCTCCAGATCGGTCGGCATATTGGCGCCCTCGGACACCGCCATGCAGCCGTTCGCCACCAGCGTCCGGGCGTCCGCACCGTTCAGCTCATTCTGGGTCGCGCAGGGCAGGACGACGTTGCAGGGCACCGCCCACGGCCGCTGGCCCTCGTGGTAGGTGGCCCCGCGGAACTCGGTGACATAGTCCGATATCCGCCCGCGCCGCCGGGTCTTGTGCACCTTGACCCAGTCGATCCTGGCCTGGTCGATGCCGTCGGGATCGTGGATGAAGCCCTGCGAATCCGACAGGGTCAGGACCTTGCCGCCCAGTTGCACGATCTTCTCGGCCGCATGGGTCGCGACATTGCCCGAGCCGGAGATCACGGCCGTCTTTCCCGCCACGTCCTGGCCGATATGGCCCAGCATCTCCTTGAGGAAATAGACCGCCCCGTATCCCGTCGCCTCGGTGCGGATCAGGCTGCCACCGTAGGACAGGCCCTTGCCGGTCAGCACGCCGGTGAACTGGTTGGTGATCCGCTTGTACTGACCGAACATATAGCCGATCTCACGCCCGCCCACGCCGATGTCGCCGGCCGGGACATCGATGTCCGCGCCGACGTGGCGGTACAGCTCGGTCATGAACGACTGGCAGAACCGCATCACCTCGTGATCCGACTTGCCCTTCGGATTGAAGTTCGATCCGCCCTTGCCGCCGCCCATCGGCAGGCCTGTCAGACTGTTCTTGAACGTCTGCTCGAAGGCGAGAAATTTGAGCACGCTCTCGGTCACGCTCGGATGGAAGCGGATGCCGCCCTTGTAGGGCCCGATGGCGTTGTTGTTCTGCACCCGCCAGCCCCGCTGGACGCGGATATTGCCCTTGTCGTCCTCCCAGCAGACCCGGAAGCTGATCACCCGGTCCGGCTCCGCGATGCGGCGCAGGATCTGGTAGTGGTGATACTCCTCCTTGTCCTGGATGAAGTCGAAGATGTCTTCGGCCACTTCCTGAACCGCCTGGACGAACTCGTCCTGGCCGGGATTCCGCTTCTTCACGCCCTCGATGAACCGGGGCAGGTCGACATGGTCCGAGACGGCCATGGCCGCTCCTCGCTTTCAGGTCATGGAAGGGGATTCGGAGGGCCGTTGCCGCAGCCGCCGCCGCCCTGACTGGGGCCGCCGGGGCTCTGGATCGGGCCGCCCGCCTCGCAGCCAACAGACGGCTCGATCGGATCAAGGCCGGGCCCGCGATCGCTGAAGAAGAGGTCGCCCGCGTCAAGGCTCGCGGACAGGACATCGCCCGCGCCGGAATCGCTGTTCGACGTCGGCGCGGCCCTGAGCAGGGCGCTCAGCCGGGACGAGGCCTCGTCCGACAGTTCGAACGGCCCGAAGGTTCCGCCCGCCCAGGCGAACATCGCCAGGCCCGGGCGTTCGAGGGTGAACATCGTATCCCCGCTGGTGACGTCGATCGCGCCGGGCGTATCGAAGCCCGCGCCCCGCGGACCGGGTCCGCGCAGAACGATCAGGGTGGCGTCGTCGGGTGAACCGCTGAAGGCCGGCAGGCCGGGATGGCCGGCCAGCACGGACAGGGCGTCAGGGCCGACGACCGCCTCGACCACCGTGCCACGCACGCCGATAGACGAGACAGGTGTCCGCACGGCGCCGGGCCGGGCTCCGCCGCGGCCGGACACGAAGCGGAACGCGCCGCGCGCGACCGAGGCTGACGCCCCGCCCGCCCGCCGGTCGGTATCGATCACGAAGCGGTCAATGGTCACCCGCGCGTTCGAGCCGACCGTGAAGATCGACTGGTCCCGCAGCAGGATCTGCAACTGGCTCTGCGCGCCGCTGACGAAGACGTCGCCCGTGCGGACCTGCCCTCTCAGGGCTGCGGGCCGCAGCGCGCTTTCGCCGACGGGCTGGGTGCGGACGCTGTTGCGGATGGCGGCGTTGACGCCGACGGCCTCCTGGGCCTGGACGAACACAGGCGCAGACAGTGCGCAGGCCAGGGCGGCGACGGCGGCAAAGGTGCGAACCGGGATCATGGTCATCTCTCCTAGTTGGCCGCGCCGAAGCGCCACGTCAGGCGCAGTTCAGCGCCCCAGCTGTCATAGTCCGCGAGCGGCGCGAGGGAGTCCCGCGCGCCATAGGTCAGCGCGCCCTCGACGCCCACATCCTGCCGCCAGTCACCCGTCGCTCCGGCCGCGGTGAAGGCGCTGAACGGGGCGCCGACCGCGACGCGCGCCCAGCTGCGGGTGTCTTCTCGGGCCGGCGCGGCGAAACCGATGAAGACCGGGTCGGGCGCATCATATTCCAGCCACTGCATGCCGCCGGAAATCGCCAGATACTGGCCGCGGCGGCTGCTGGTGTCGTACCGCGCCTGAACGCCGGGACCCGAATAGCCGAAGGGTTCGTAGTCGGCCTGCTTGTCCTGCCAGCCAGCGGAGACGCCGAAGCTGGTGCGGGCGTCCAGGCGGTGGGTCATGCCGACGTTGAAATCATAGCGCCAGCCATCGCGGTCTCCACCGATCAACAGGGCGAGGGCGTCGACGCCCGGCTCATCGAACGACTGGTTCACCGCCTCGCCCGAGATGGAGAGGGTCGTCGCGTTGCTGGTCCGCCACCGGGCCTGGGCCTTCAGGCCGACTTCCCGCATGTAGGGATCATCAAGGAGGTCCAGCGCGCGCGCCACGGCGCTGACATTCCAGGAGTTCAGCCGGCCCGTATAGGACAGTCCGGCTTCCAGGTCCCCACGCCGCACATTCCCGTCGATGTCGTCAAAGGTCGAACGGTCGTAGCCGCCGATCGAGCCGAAGGCCGCATAGCCGGCGGCACCGTCGAGGTCGTGGGCGATGTTGAGGCGCGCGGCGAACACGGCCGCCCCACCCTCTTCGCTGACCGGCGGGCTGAAGATCGAGTCGAACTGGGTCGTCAGCGCGCCCGCGGCGTCGTCCTCGTAGGTGACGGCGGCCGAAGCCGTGCCGCTGAACCGGGTCGTCGACCGGCTGCGCGCGATCCGTGCGCGATAGCGGGTCGCCTCCGCCCGCTGCAGGGGCGTCAGGGTCACCGGCTCCAGCAGGTCCAGCTGGTCCCGTGCGCCCTGCAGGTCATCGAGGCGGAAAAGGACGACGGCGTACAGCAATCGAGCCCCATGGCGGTTCGGGTCCGCGATCAGCACACGCTCCAGGGCGCCGGCCGCCCCGTTGAGGTCGCCGGCATCCGCCGCCTGGCGGGCGTAGGCCAGATTGAGATCGACATCGTCCGGCGCGGCCAGCACGGCGTCGAAGTCCTGGGCCGCCGCGACCCCGACCGTCGCCGCTGACAATCCCACCACGGCCGAAACCAGCAACCCGGCCCGGAAGGCCGCCGCTGAACGAGACGCTGGACGCTTCATGTATTCCCCCAACCGCTTGCAGATTGCCCGGGATAGTCTATCCCGAACTGCGGAGCGATCAGGCTAACATCGTTCCGCGAGAAGCGCATGAACTAATCTGATAGTGCTTTTTCCGAGTGGGGCGGACGCATGGGGGCGGAGCCTGAGACCGAGCGATTGAAGGAGATCGGGTCGCGCCTCGCGCGCTCCAGCCTTTCGCTTACGCGATACATCGCAACGGCCGGCCCTGGTCTGGTGGTGGGCTTGCTGCTGCTGATACTGCATATATTCCAGCCGCCGTTCGTCGGCAGCATCAGCAATCTGGTCTTCGACACCTATCAGCGCGCCTGGCCGCGTCCGTACGAGGACGCCGGGGTCCGGGTCGTCGACATCGATGACGAGAGCATCCGCCGTCTCGGCCAGTGGCCATGGCCGCGCACGGATGTCGTCCGCCTGACAGACGCTCTCACCGAGGCCGGCGCAGCGGCCATCGCCTTCGACATTGTCTTCTCCGAGCCGGACCGGACGTCGCCCGCTCGCGCCGTCGAAATCCTGCGGCAGAACCCCGAGGCGCGCGGCGACTATGCCGAGATCGCCGCCATGACTGACCATGATGAACTGCTGGGCCAGGCCATGGGACGGGGCCCAACGGTCACCGGCTATTTCCTCACGGAGGAAGCCAACACCGCCCGGCCGGCCGAGCACGCGGGGGTCGCCGTTTCGGGGACGCCGCCGCTGGGCGTCCTGCGGGAATACAACGGTGCCATCGTCAGCCTGCCGGTGATCGGTGATCGCGCGGCGGGAGCCGGGTCTGTCAGCCTGGACGCGGGCCGGGACGACATGATCCGGGCGGTGCCGCTCATCGCCAATCTGGACGGCCAGATCATTCCCTCGTTGTCACTCGAGGCGCTCAGGGTCGCCCAGGACGCCGGCGCCGTTCTGGTCCGCAGCAGCGACGGCAGCGGCGAATGGGGTGGCGGTCCGGTCACCACCGTGCTTGCCGTCAAGACCGGCGACCTGGAGGTCCCGACCACCGACGTCGGCGAACTGTGGATGCACTACACCGCGCCCCATCCGGAGCGGATCGTGCCCGCCTGGCGGATCCTCCAGGGGGACCTGCCGGAGGCCGAGATGCGACGGCTGTTCGAGGGGCAGATCGTCTTCATCGGCACGGGTGCGATCGGCCTGCGGGACATCCGCTCAACCCCTACCCAGCAAGGCGAGCTCGGCGTCGTGATCCACGCCCAGGCGGCCGAGCAGATGATCCTCGGCAAGTTCCTCACGCGGCCCGACTGGGCTCCGGGCGCAGAGCGGATGCTCATGGTGGCGCTCTGTCTGCTGATCGCCCTCTCGGCTCCCGCGCTCGGCGCCCTGCGCGGCGGGGTGCTGGCCACGGCCGCACTGGGCGGCGTGCTGGCCGGATCGTGGCTGGCCTTCAGAAACAGCGGCGTGCTGCTGGAACCCATCTTCCCGGCGCTGGGCGTGGTCTCCGTCTACATCGCCATCACCGCCGTCTCCTTCTACCGGGAGGAGCGGGCGCGGAGTCACATCCACAACGCCTTCGACCGCTATCTGTCGCCGGAGCTCGTCGACCGGATCGCCCGCGATCCCGGCCAGCTGGAGCTCGGCGGCGAAGTGCGTCAGATGACGGTGCTGTTCAGCGACGTCCGGGGCTTCTCCCGCATCTCTGAACGCTTCGGGCCGCAGGAACTGATCGGTTTCCTCATCAACCTGCTGACGCCGATGACCGACGTGCTCCTGGCCCGCAAGGCGACCATCGACAAATACATCGGCGACGCCGTTCTGGCCTTCTGGAACGCGCCACTCGACGACCCCGAGCACGAACGGAACGCGGCCTTTGCGGCGCTGGAAATGCTCGAGACGCTCAAACGCCTGAACGCCGACAGCGCCCGCGATCCGGCTTGGCCCGGTCAGGTCGCGATCGGCATCGGCCTGAACACCGGCCCTTGCTGCGTCGGCAACATGGGTTCGCGCCAGCGCCTCAGCTATTCGCTGATCGGCGACACCGTTAACCTCGCCTCGCGTCTGGAGAGCCTGACCAAGGCCTATGCGGTGAACATCCTCGTCGGCGAGGACCTCGCCGCCCGCCTGCCCGACTTCGCCCTGATCGAACTGGACCTCATCCGCGTCGTCGGCCGCGACGCGCCCGAGCGCGTCTTCGCCCTGATGGGCCCGCCGGAACTGTCGTCAGACCCCGCCTTCGTTGAAACCGGGACCCGGATGGCCACCGTCCTCGAGGCGTACCGGTCCCGCGACTGGGCCGGTGCCGAGGCTGCACTGGAGAACCTGCGGGGTGCGGGTACGCTGCCGGGCCTTGAGGGCGTGGCAGCCATCTACGCCACGCGGGTTGCGGATTTCCGCGAGACCCCGCCGCCCGCCGACTGGGACGGAATCAGCCAGGCGCTGGAGAAATAGGAACGACATGGCTTTGAACGGGGGGACGGCGTCATGTTGATCGTTCAGATCACCGACATCCATATCGGCTTCGATCAGAAGAGCCGGTTCGAGATGAACAAGAAGCGTTTCCGCCAGACGGTCCAGGCGGTGACGAAGCTTGACCCGAAGCCCGATCTGATCGTGATCACCGGCGACATCGCCGACAAGGGCGACGTAGCGTCATACGAGTGGTTTCGTCAGGAAATCCAGCAGCTTTCCCTGCCCATCCTGATGTGTATGGGCAACCATGATTCACGGGCCAGCTTCAGTCAGGTCTTCCCTGATACGGCCCAGGAGGACGGCTTCATCCAGTATGTCGTCGACGACCATCCCCTGCGGATCGTGGTGGTGGACACGCTGGAGGAAGGCCGCCATGGCGGCGGCTTCTGCGAGAAGCGCGCGGCCTGGCTGGAGGCCCGCCTGGCCGAGGCGCCGCACCGGCCGACCCTGCTGGTCCTGCATCACCCGCCCATCGACACCGGCATCGAGTGGATGACCATCGGCCCGGCCGAACCCTGGGTGCAGAGGTTCACCGACGTGGTCTCGCGCCACGGTCAGGTCGTCGGTGCCCTGTGCGGCCACGTCCACCGCACCATCGTCACCTCATGGGCCGGCACGACCCTGACGGTCTGTCCTTCCACCGCCCCGCAGGTGGTGCTGGACCTCAAGCCGATGAACCTGGACCGTCCGGACAAGCGGCCGATGATCGCCGAGGCGCCGCCGTCGTTCGGCATTCACCGCTGGAACGGCCGCAAGCTGGTCAGCCATTTCACGGCGGTCCAGCGCTACAAGATCCTCGCCCGCTATACGCACAAGATGCAGGCCTTCATGAAGCATCTGGCGCAGGAACGTGCCGGGACGGCCGGCCCACACCACCACTAGAGCTCGAATATGGCTACTGTCCGCCGGCGGCCGCCAGCCAGCCGTCCAGCGCCGGCCGGTCGCTGACCCGGTACAGCTCGCCCCGATAGTCGAGGAACAGTCGCTCCATCTCGGTCCTGTTGAACGGCCGCGAGCCGAGGCGGCCGAAGATGGCGATCTGGTGCCCGGTCTCGTCCACGCCGCGGTCGCGGTCCAGCCCTTTGGACAGGGCCAGGGCCGGCGACGGCGTCCGCGCCCAGGCGATCAGTTCGGGCCGCGGCTCCGGCGAGAAACCGTAGAAATTGCGCTGGCTGTCGGGACTGGTCAGTTGCAGCACCTTCAGTCCGTTCCGGCCGTCGGCGACATAGGCGAACAGGCTGGCGTTGGTGGAGGCCACGACCACATCCTCGGCGTCGTTCAATTGGCCGTCGAAGGTCACCCGCTGGTGCAGGCGGGGCTGGCGCGGGTTGGTCACATTGATGATCACCAGCCCCTCGCCCTTTGCGGCGACATAGGCATAGGTCCGCGCGACATAGAGTCGGCGGGCATCGCCCAGCGGAACGACGGCACCCTCGACGGCGCGCGGCTCATCCAGCTTTGTCACATCCAGAACCCGCATCCCCTGCGCGTCCGTGACGAACAGATAGCGGAACTGCAGCGCCGTAGCCCGGACGTCGTCCAGCCGCACCGTGGTGACATGGCGCGGCCGCAGCGGATCATCGAGGTCGACCACCACCAGACCGGCGCGGGCGGCGATATAGGCGATGTGGCCCGCCAGGGTGATGTGCCGCGCGCCGTCCAGCACACCGCCGGGGTTCCAGGTCGCGGCGCGGCGCAGGTTGTTGTTGCGCGGATCGCCGTCGGCGAGGGTGTCGACATTGACCAGGATCAGCCCCTCGCGCGCGTCGGTGACCACGGCATAGCTGTAGATCGGGTGGAAGGCCTGTTCCTGGTTGGCGGTCCGCATCTCGGCCGTGTTGCGCGTCGGCGCGATGGGCTGGTTGGTCGGCAGGGCCATGCAGGTGGCGTTGCCGGAGGCCACATGGGTGTCATTGCCCAGCGGCGAGAAGGGTGCCGTCAGGATGCGGTCCGAGACGCCCTTGTTGCCGATCGATGCCACGTCATAGACCCGGAATCCGCCCCGGCCCTCGGCCACGAACATATATTCCCCGCGCAGCTGCAGGCAGCGCGCCTCACCGCCGGTGCGCTGGAGCGTATTGGCGATTTCCTCGACGGATCGCGTATCCCCGCTGCCGCCGGCCTCAAGGTCGAAGGCCTCGCCCCGCGTCCAGTTGATCAGCTCGCGCCCGTTGCGCTCGACGTGCTGGGCGAAGAAGTCGGGATAGGCATAGCGCTGCAGATAGGAGCCGAACACCGCCTGCGGCTCGTCCCACTCGGTCACCCGCACCGCCTCGATGCCGGACGCCAGCCCGACCCAGGCATGCATGCCGACGAAATTGACCGTGTTCGTCCCCAGCATCAGCAACTGGGCCATGATGGCGTTGTTGTCCTCGGCTTCGGAGACGTGACAGTCGGTGCAGGTCTTGGTCTCGGTGCGCCGGACCGTGTGCGGGAAATGCGGGGCGAAGGCCTGGCTGGAGAAGCCGACCGCCGAGATCGGCGGCTGCTGCACATAGATCCGCTCGCGGTTGATGTTGGTCGAGGACAGGACCAGGGCCGAGGACGAGCGGGCCGGGGCGATCACCCCGCCGCTCGCGGTTCCGTGACGGCCGAGCTGGAACATGTCGTCGCGCGCCACCTGCGGATTGTAGGTCGCGTAGTTGCGGGTCGTTCCGCCCTCGGCCCGGTGGCTCGTGGCCTGCCAGTTGGCCTCGACCGGCAGGTGGCAGCCGCCGCAGGATGGCGTCCATGAGGTGTGACAGCTGTAGCAGGCCATCTCCTCGTCATCGTGGGCCAGGTCGGTGGTCGCCACGCCGGGCCCCCACGAGAAGCTGGCCTGACCGGGCCGCGACACCGACATCAGCTTGGCCCGCGCTGCCGCCGGATTGAACTCTGGACTGTCCCGATCGACGGCGTCGCGCACCAGATCGACCTCCCACTCCAGCGTCGGATCGACGATGGAGCGCTGGATCAGCACCCGGCGATTGTCGCGTTCGATCCATTCAAAGCGCCGCTGGCCGTCGGAATTCCTCAGCAGCGTCAGGTCCGTGCCCTCGGGCGGTGCCGCCGGGCCTGAAGTGCGCAGCGTCGGCAGGGCGCGCGATGTGCCGTGGCAGTCCTTGCAGCCGATCTCAACGGCCGCCGCCACCTCGCCCATGATCAGGCCCGAGCCGTGACTGTCCTGCGAGAAATGGCAGTCGGCGCACTGCAGGCCCTTCTCGGCGTGGATGTCCATCATGTGGACGGTGCGGCCCGGATTGGTCCCCGGCGGGACGAACTGGCCCTCCCCTTCCCGGCGCCAGCGCTCGGGATCGTCGGGCGAGACGATGCCGCCCTCGGCGTCCAGCAGATTGCCCTCGCGGTCGCGCTTGAACACCCCGCGGAAATTCCAGCCGTGGCCGTGATAGTCGGCGAACTGGGTGTCGCGCAGGGTCGGATTCAGGTCGTTGACGGCGCGCAGGAAGTCCAGATCAGCCCAGTTGCCGCGCGGCGCGGCACCCTCGGGATTGCGGTCCAGAACGGCGCGGATTTCCTCGGCGGTCGGGTAGCGCTGCCGCTCCGGCCACATGGTCGGCGCGTCGGACTCATAGTCCCACATCGTGTATCCGAGGTAGCTGTTCAGGAACATGTTCGGCTGGTGCATGTGGCAGTTCATGCACTGGGACGTGGGGATGGCGCGGGTGAAGGCGTGGCGGATCGGATGGCCCGATTCCTCGCGGTTGATGGTCGGGTCCACGGTCGCCGTCTGGCCATCCCGCCCGAACTGCGAATAGCCCAGGCTGTGCCGCGGCTCGCGGTCGTTGGCGTAGACCACGTGGCATGAGGTGCAGCCCGAGGAGCGGTAGTCGCCGGGCTGGTCATTGGTGCCCATGAACCAGGTGTAGGGGTCGTTCAGGCGGGTCTTGTGGATGTTCAGCACCGGCACGGCGATGCGCAGGCCGGTCCCCGGTCCGCGCGACGACTGACGGAAGTCCGGACGGCCCGGCTCCTCCAGCCGCTGGATCTGGCCCGTCGGACTGGGCAGGCCGATTTCGGGGAACTGGGTGGCGATGTTGCGCCCGCCGCGCTCGAACACCCGGAAGATGTCCCCGGGCGGCGTCACCTGCCAGGTCGGTATCGGATACAGCACCGGCAGGGCCCCGCGCCGCTGCTCGTCCAGCGTCACCGTCCCGGGCGGCGTGCCGGGGGAAAGCAGCCGCGCGGGCTCGCCTTCGGGGGTATAGGCCTCGCCGATGATGTAGTTTTTGTAGGGCAGGATACCGTTGTTGTACGAGGCGCCGCCGAAGAACATCGCCCCTGTCGCCATCAGGGATCGTTCTGCTCTTTCAATCAGTTCCATGTGACAGTTGCCACAGGACTGACGGGCAACCCGATAATCACCGGGATTCACGAAACGAATGAACTCAGGTGCCTCGCGGTTGAGCAGGGTGTAGGTCCGCTCGGGATTGGCCGAACTGGGGAAATGCCAACTCCCGGGATAGCGAGGCAAAACGTGAGCTCTATCCCGTACTGCGCTGTATTCTGATGCTTCTCTGGATGCGCCGGCCGGAGCCATCGCGGTGGCGTCGCCGCCGTGGCAGTCGACGCACCCCAGCACGACCGCCGGCGAAGCATGCATGCTCGCGGCGTCCACCGGACTGTGACAACTCACACAACCGACGCTCTTGGCGGCGGCCTGTTCGGGGGTCTGGTTGAGCGGCGCGGGCGGCGCGGCGACATAGACACGCGCGACAGGCGCCTCATCATCGTCAGCGATCACGGCGGCCGGAGAACCGGCAACGAGGATCGTCAGGACGGATACCGCCCCGATCACCAGCCGCTTGCCCCCCCAGGTCCCCATGCGCCCCTCAGAAACTAAGAACAGCGTTCAATAGAACGGAATAGAACCGATCGTCACGATTCTTCGCCTGGAACAGGTCGCCGAAGCCGTCGCCAGGCTCGAAGACGGCCGCAGAGGCACGCAGGACGACATTCTGGGTCATCATCGGTCGCCAGATGGCAGAGACCGATACGTCGAAGCCCAGCTCCTTCGGGATCGAACCCTCCTGCCGTAAGGCCTGAACCACCGCCGTGTCCGCGAACCAGAGATGATTGGCGTTGGCGCTGACCCTGAGTTGGGGCGTCAGGTCCAGATCGGTCCCGAACCCGACCAGAATGGTGCCGGGGTTGTTGAAGTTGGACTGCCCCTCCTCCTTGGAAGACCGCAGCGAGTTCAGCACGGCGTTGCGGCCGTTCACACCGATCGCCCGCCCGCCGCCGGCGAACGGGATCGACTGGCGGATCCAGTAGCTGGTGTCGGCCCCGGCGAACTGCGGGTTCTCGAAGATGGCGTCGAACCCCTCCTCGACATCGTCATAGGGGTCCGGGTCGCCGGAAGCGTAGAGTCCGGAAGCGCGGAACCGCATCCAGTCGAAGTCGATCGACGGCTCGACCGCCAGGAAGAAGGCGCGGATGTCCGCCGGCTGGCCCGTGAACATGCTGTTCCGGTCCTCACCCAGCGCCGCATAGGCCGAGGCCGTCAGATTGATCCGACCGATCCGGCCGTCGGCGTTGTAGCCCAGATAGGCGACGTCATAGTCGCGGCCCCGCAGGTCGCCGAGCAGCGCCGGGCGGGCCGGGAAGCCGTTGTCGTCGATATGGATGTCATCGCTCTCGCGGTTGCGGTTGTAGATTACCGTCCACTGCGAGGTCATGCCCGGAACCGGCAGGTCCTGCCGATACAGGTTGGCGACCAGAATCTGGTCGTCCCTGATCGACTGGGTGATGTCGTTCAGGCCCGAGTTGGTGTCCTTCTCCAGCCTCAGGAAGAGCCCCAGATTGTACTGGTAGCGGTTGTTGTCGCGGTTCCCGAACAGCCGCACGCCCAGCTGGTTGTCCTGGAACAGGAACCCCCGGAAATCGGAGGTGAAGGGCTGGATTCCGACCCGCACCGAGTCGAAGTCATAGCGCTCCGAGACGTTGCGCAAATGGTAGTCGAAGAAGGCTTCCTGCACGCCGAGGAAGGAATCCTGCCGGTCGGGGCCCTTCGAGGGCCTGACGGACAGGATGCGCCGCTCCGGCACGCTGACATCGCTGTAGTTGAAGGCGAGGGTCAGGCGGGCCTCGAAATCGGGCGGCTTGAACGCCGTCGACCCTTCGATCAGCGCCACCGAGGCGATGAATGTCTGGGACAGGATCAGGCTGTTCGAGCGCCCAAAGACGTCCAGGCTGTTCGGGTCCTGCGTGGTCTGGACTCCCACCGGCAGCGGCAGCGAGCGCGGCTCGATCACAGTGTCCGACACCCCGGCGACAACGACGAACAGATTCTCATGGCCCGGCAGCGGCCGGTCGCCCTTGAGTGTGTTCTGGTTATAGGGGTCGAACCAGCGCTCGTTGACGCCGACGGCCTCGATCACCCGCCAGCGGTCCGGAAGCGGCAGATGGTCCGCCGGAAAGGCCTCGGGCGGCGGCGCGCGCACCGCGCCTGGATTGGCCTGGATGATGGCCTCGGGATAGTTTTCGACCCGCCCTGGCCGGCGACGGATCGGTGCATCGGGGTCGATCTGCTGCGGCGGCTCAACGTCCCGGGACGGCTGGGGCACGGCGGGCTGGATGACCAGCGGCAGGCCTTGCGCAGCGGCGTCGGATGCCGAGAGGCACCCCAGGCTCACAACGATCAGGGCGGGCCATGCCACCTTCATCACGGCGCACTGCAGACATTCTGTTGCGAGGAATCGAGGAAGGGCGCGAACGGACAGCTGACATAGCGCAGCCGGGTCGAGCCGCCGGGATGGGTCACGACAATCTGGTCTGACCGGATCGCCGCCGGCGCCTGGCTGATGCCACCCACCCGGATAGCGGCATTCTGGAGACCGAGGAAGGAGATCATGTCGTCCTGGTCGATGCCGTCGCCGGATACGCCGATCGCCCCGATCAGCTGCGTGCCCCGATAGATCGGCACGCCGCCCGGGAAGATCTGGAGGCCGTTCTGGAGCCGGTTCCGGCCCGGCGCGGCGTCCGGCAATGCGGTGCAACGCGCGACCGTGTCCGCCCCCAGACCGCTGACGAAGCCGACGTGCTGGCCGAGGTTGGCCAGGATCAGGGCGGTTTGCAGGCCCGTCGAGAACGGGCTCCACATGCTGATCGGCCGTGACAGCGGACCACTGGTCGAGCCGACCTCACCGTCGGGGAAATACGGCCGCGCCAGATTGCCGACGCCGCGCACACTGAACGCGGTCTGCCCGGTCAGGGCCGTCGGCCTCGACAGGAAGGTCCGGGTCTGGCCGACAAAGGCGTTCACGTCCGCCGAGGGGGCGCCGGACAGGTCGGCGGCGGCGGCGGCGTTCGACAGGAAGCTGGCGGTGCGGGCCTTCTGCACGGCCACGTCGATGCCGAACAGCGGGGCGTCGGGCGATCGCACCAGTCCGAGGGTCACGCCGTGGGTGTCGACCACTGCGATCGAGACCTGGGCGCGGCTGTCCAGCGGACGGCGGATCTGCGCCCGCGCCCGGCTCATGATGGTGAAGGCCTCTTCCAGCACCGCGCGGGTCTCGGCGGCGGTCAGAGGCGCGCCGACGGAGCCCGCATCCGTACCGCCCTGCACCGGATAGCGGGCGCCGCCCGACCCGTCGGTCAGGATGAAGGCATCGACATTGTTGAACTCGCCCGCCGTCGCCTTGCGCACGCCCGAGGCCTCGGTCCCGTAGGTCTGGCCCGCGATCGCGCCCGGCCCGGCGTAGTAGCCGGCAACCGGGGTGAACGCGCCCGTCCCCACCGGCAGCGTCCCGAAAGCCGGCGCCGAGGCCGGCGTGCTCATGAGGGTGGCCGCCGTGGCGTCGCTGTAGCGAAGCGTCGTTCCATCCACCGCCACCCGGTCGGCCTGGATGTCTACGGACGGCGCCAGACCCGTCCCGGCGGCCAAGGCGATGTGCTCCTCGATGTCAGCATCCACGTCCAGCACATTGACATCAAAGCCGTAATCGTTCTCGGCGATCACCCCGACCCCGCCGACCAGCACCCCGTTCTTGTACAGCGGGAAACCGCCGGGATCGGCCGCGAGACCCAGCGGCGACCGCTTCGGTCCGATCAGGGCCGACGGCCCGCCGCCGGCGACGAACCGGCTCGAAATATCCGAACAGGGCAGCTGGCTGAACTGCACCCCGAACAGCGGCCCGCTTTCCAGGCCCGCCGTCGAGGGGGCGGGCGGGAAATGCTGCTGCACGATCATATTGGCGGTGCGGCTGGAAAAGGCGTTGCCGCCGGACGAGAGGTAAGCCCCCGTGACGGCCTTTGCGATCGCCCCCGCCGCAGCCGGCACGACCACGCCCTGCAGGTCGACATCGACCGTCGCGCCGGGCCGCAAGGTGATCGTCGCCGGTGCGCCGGTCATGGAATAGACCGCCAGCACATTGCCGACCCGATCGGTGACAGCGATCACGGCGGGCCGCGATCGCGCACGGGCCTCGGCCACGGCGCGGGCCAGCACCCCTTCGACGTCCGCCCCGGACAACGCCTCGGCCGCGGGCACGGCATAAAGGGCACCGCTTCCGCCGCCGCCACCACCGCCACCACCGCCACCACCACCACCGCCGCCGCTGGACGACCCGCCGCCGCCGCAACCGGCCAACATCAGGCTGGCCAGAGCCGCCAGAACCAGACTCCTCGCCCGTCCGCTCATCGCGCGCGCCTCACAGCGGTCGCAACGCCGCCCATGGCGCGGCGGAATTCCTGTGGCCGATAGCGGTTGGGATCGCGCACGGCGGCATAGGCGCGATCAATCTCGGGCCGCATCGCCCGAACGGCGCCCGCGTCGATCTCGCCCTGGGCGACCAGGGCGTTCAGCAGGGTGTCGACCGCCATGACCGCCTGCGCACCGCCGGAATAGTCGGTGTATCGCGGTGCCAGCGCCTCCCCGAGCACGTCCTCCAGGATGGCGAAGGTGTCGGCGCGGCTGAACGGGCTGGAGGCGAAACTCGCCGACAGCTGGCCGGCCGTTCCGGCAAGGCGGCGAGCCGCCTCGACAGCGCCGGCGCGGTCGGAGCCAAGCGCCTGGTGGAAGGCGCGTGAGTCGGTCTGGAAGCGCTGGGCCAGCGACGCCGGTGCCGTCCTGGCCGCGGCGGCCAGCATGATCATGTTCTCGTCGTTGAACGGCGGCATGCCCGCGGGGATCGGCCGGCCCGGATTGGCCTCCACCAGCAAGGGGGCGTTCGGCTCGTCCGAAATCGGCCGGTGGCAGCTGTGGCAGTCGAAGAAATAGAACTCGGGGAAGACACCGTTCCCGCCCCGCTCCGTGTCGCCATAGACCGTCAGGATCCGCTGCAGCGCCACAGCCTGGCCGATGGCCCACAGCCGGGCGGAATCCATCGTCGCCTTGCGCTGCACATAGTCGGCATCGACATCGTGGTGCTGCTGGAAGGCGGTAAAGAGCTCCAGCTCGAACGACAGGCGCGGATGTCCGGCGCTCATCATCTCGTGGGTCACGAACTGGTTGGGCTTGTCGCTGCCCCAGTGGCAGTCGAGGCAGACATTGGCCCGCACCACCGGATCCTCGAGCGGCGTCATGCCCCGCGCCACATTGGCCGCATGACTGACGCCGACGGTATAGTGGCTGGCGATCCAGCCGCCCGACGGTCCGTGACAGCTCTCGCAGCCGACGCCGTCGGAAACCTGGAACCGGGCACCCCGCGCGGCGGCGGGCTCGGCATGGCAGCCCAGACAGGCGGGGGCGTTCTGGGCCGGGCCCAGACCCAGCCGGCGGGTGATCCCCTGCGCGCGTGGATAGGTCAGGGTGCGCCAGGCCCGGCTGTGTGATCCGCCGGGACCGGTCGGGTCCTGCCAGCTGACCAGTTCGTTCTGGCGCACGACGGCCCCGTCGGGTGCCTGACGGCCATGGCAGGTCGATCCGGCACAGGAGGCCACGCCCTCATGGACGCCCGGTGATGACAACTGGCTCGCGGACGCCCGCGAGGGCAGGACGGTGCCGATCCCGATGCAGAGCGCCAGGAACAGGGCGACGCTCGCCCAGACCGCAACCGGGCGGATACGACCCACGCTGATCGTCGTCGTTGTCAAAAGGCCCCCGCTTCCCCCGTCGAAATTCTGGCGAACGTTCGACCGAACAACGTTAGCACCAATCCTGACGACCTGTCAGCCGACTCGCCCGTCGCCTGAAGCGGTGCTTTTGAGCCCTAGTCTTCGGGGGTCCAGCGCCGGATGATGGTCCTCGCAGCCCCGCCCGGGCGGGATTCAATCAGGGCCGTGCGCACGGCGTGAGCGCCGCCGTGGTCAACCTCGATGCGCACATCGAAATAGTCGGTCCGGACCGTAACCTGTTCGCGGACCTCCAGCGGGACCTGCAGCCGGGTCAGCGCCGGCTGGCTCCAGAAGGCGGCCGGGTCGGGCCAGCCCCCTTCGGGCCGACGGTCGATGACCGCCCGGGCGTCAGCGGGGCCGAGCACACCGCCGGTCAGCATGACCACCAGCGGCGCGTCGGCCGGGGCCAGGGTGTTGACGTTGATGGGCGAACGCTCGGTCGGCAAGGCGCACACATAGGGCCGAAGCCGGGCATAGGCGTCGCCACCGACGCCGCGAACCGTCCGCAGCTCCGACACCTCGGCCAGCAGCGTCCCGCTCGTCCGGTACGGCTCGGCCCTGCCGACATAGGCGCTGTCCTCGGCACCCAGAGGCCGTGCGATGGTATCGCTGTCGATCCAGTCGATCAGGCTGTCGGTGATGGTCCCCATCGTCACCGCGTCGACCCCGACCGCGCGTCCCAGGGACAGAAGCTGCGCCGCGCCGATGGGCCGGGCCGCCAGCCGGTCGCCGGTCCAGGTGACGACGCTGTTCAGGTTGAAGCAGGTCTGGCCGTCGCGCACCGTCGCGGTCAGGCGTCCATCCTCGAGCGGCAGGGTGATGGTCTGGCCATTCCACTCCGGCTGCAGCGGCGTCCGGTCCGGATGGAGAGACGTCAGCCTGGCGATCCGTCGTCGCGCCAGCGTCTCGGCGCCGTCTGCATACCATTGGGCCTGTCCGCCGGTTTCCGCATTGATGGTTCGCCGCACAGAGAACCGCACATCGTCCAGCACGGCCGTCGCCACCAGGGCCATCACCGCGACGAGCAGCAAGACAGTCAGCAGCGCCATGCCCTCGCGAACCCGCCGGAACCCGCCCGTCATCGCCCGCCCCCGACCAGGAACAGCTGCGAGAGCCGGCCGTACCCGGCAAGCGTGAACTCGAGTCGCACAGCGTCAGGCGTGCTTCCGGTCGGGCCCATGGTCGGGCCGGGGCTATCGCGGCCCTCCTGGACGAAGGTCACGGTCAGATCCGTGACCCCGGACAGCAGTTGCTGGGGCGGCCCTGGACGCGATCCGTCCAGAAAAGGCGAGATCCGGCGCTCCAGTCGGTTCCCGACGAGGCTGTATTCAACCCGTTGAAGCGACGACCGGCCCGCCCCGCCGGCATTGCTCCAGCCTGCGCGGGTGAGGACCAGGACAGGGCCGTCCGGAACGGTGGCCCCCGTCAGCGCGAGGGGGTGGGGTTCGCCGTTCCTGTCGCGCGTGCGCCGGCCGGTCGCCTGACCGAGATCGGCCTTCAGGAGGCTGCGCATCCGCTGCAATCCGGCGGTGCGGTCGGTGGCGGACCGGACCGCAAAGCGGTTGTCGATCGAGACGGAAAGCACGGCCGTGCCCGCGGCCGCGATGAGGGCGAACAACATCAAGGCGACCAGGGCCTCGACCAGGGTAAAGCCGGACCGGACCCGTGCCGGGATGATCATGAACCTGTTGCCCCCCCATGCTGCGGCGGAGACTACACCCATGCGCGCCGGCGCCCGCAAGTCCGCACGCCTGGCTGGGACGACAAGCCCACTGGCCCGCAACCCTCTTGCACTGCAACAATTTACGTAACATTGTTCGCTATAATTGACCCGCCCGCACTCACGCAAAGCAAGACGATGCTGAAATCCCTGAAATGCCTGCTCAAAGGGCATGCCTATGTCGATAGCCGGAGTCATCCCGGAACGCGGGTCTGCGTTCGTTGCCGGCATCGCAAACCCTTCGAAGGGCTAGCGCCGCCCGCGACGGGGGCCGACACCGCCGACAAGACCAGGGACGACTGACCGCCAGGCGGTCGTCACATGCGACGGGGTCCTCGCTGGCGTCAGACCAGCCGGCTCTGGACCAGGGCCGCCTCAATGAAGCCCGCGAACAACGGATGCGGCGCGAACGGCCGGCTCTTCAGCTCCGGGTGATACTGCACACCGACGAACCACGGATGATCCTCGCGCTCGACCGTCTCCGGCAGGACCCCGTCCGGCGACAGGCCGGCGAAGACCAGGCCGCCCTTCTGCTCGATGGCGTCGCGGTAGTTGATGTTGACCTCATAGCGGTGGCGGTGCCGCTCGCTGATCGTGGTCGTGCCGTACATTTCCGCGATCTTCGATCCCGCCTTCAACGTCGAGTCATAGGCGCCCAGCCGCATGGTCCCGCCCATGTCGCCGCCCTGCTGGCGCAGGACGCGCTGGTTCCCCTGGGTCCACTCCGTCATCAGGCCGACGACAGGTTCGGTCGTAGGGCCGAACTCGGTCGATGACGCCTTGGGATAGCCCGCGAGATTCCGGGCTGCCTCGATGACCGCCATCTGCATGCCGAAACAGATGCCGAAGTAGGGAATCTTGCGCTCGCGGGCAAAGCGGGCCGCCTCGATCTTGCCCTCGGAGCCGCGCTCGCCGAAGCCACCGGGCACGAGGATGGCGTGAGCCGCCTGCAGCCGCGCGTCACAGGCCTCGCGATCGCCCTCGAAGGTCTCGGCCTCGACCCAGTCGATGTTGACCTTGACGTTGTTGGCCACCCCACCGTGGTGCAGGGCCTCGATCAGGGATTTGTAGGCGTCCTTGAGGACGGTATATTTGCCGACGACGGCCACCGTGACCTCGCCATCGGGGTGCAATCGACGTCGGGCGATCTCCTCCCACATCGTCAGGTCGGGATCCGGGGCGTCGGTGATGCCGAAATGGGCCAGCACCTCGGCGTCCAGCCCCTCGCGGTGATAATCCAGCGGCACGGCGTAGATGTCGTTCGAGTCCATCGCCTGGATGACGCCGCTTGCGCGGACATTGCAGAACAGACCGATCTTGCGCTTTTCCTCAGGCGGGATCGGGAATTCGCAGCGGCACAGCAAGATATCGGGCTGGATGCCGATCGAGCGCAGTTCCTTGACCGAATGCTGCGTCGGCTTGGTCTTCATCTCGCCGGCGGTCTTGATGAACGGCAGCAGCGTCAGGTGTACGAAGCACGACTGGCCGCGCGGCAGATCCTGGCCCAGCTGGCGGATGGCCTCGAAGAACGGCAGGCCCTCGATGTCGCCGACCGTGCCGCCGATCTCGACCAGCACGAAGTCCACGTCCTCGCCGTCGTCAGTCAGGGCCGGGGTCAGGCAGAAGGATTTGATCTGGTCGGTGACGTGCGGGATCACCTGCACCGTCGCGCCCAGATAGTCGCCGCGCCGCTCCTTCTCGAGGATGGTCGAATAGATCCGGCCCGTGGTGATGTTGTCGGACTTCGCCGCCGACACGCCGGTAAAGCGCTCGTAGTGACCGAGGTCGAGATCGGTCTCGGCCCCGTCGTCGGTCACGAACACCTCGCCGTGCTGATACGGGCTCATCGTGCCCGGATCGACGTTCAGATAGGGGTCGAGCTTACGAAGGCGAACCTTGTAGCCGCGCGCTTGAAGAAGCGCGCCGAGAGCGGCGGATGCGAGGCCTTTTCCCAATGAGGAAACCACGCCGCCGGTGATGAACACGTAACGGGCCATGGGAGGTCACTCTACCGCTGATTCGAGCGGCGAATTGCGGAGACTTTGAGGGCGGGAGAGGAAGGCGGGGATAAAGTCCCCGCCCATCCTTAGTTCGCGGGAGCGGGTTGAGCCGGCGCCGGAGCGGCCGAAACGCCCGACAGGCTGGATTCCAGATTCTGCAGCGACGGCGCGGCCGGCTGGGCCGGAGCCACCGGATCAACGGCCGGGGCCGCATCCGTCGTGGCCGGAGCCATCAACTCGCCCACGGCGTCGGCGTCGACGATCGAGCGGTTCGACCGCTCGACATTGCCGAGGATCGTCAGGCCGATGGCGCACAGGAAGAACAGCGTGGCCAGCACCCAGGTCGTCTTGGTCAGCAGATTGCCCGCGCCGCGCGCCGTCATGAAGCCCGACGGCCCCCCGCCCATGCCGAGGGCGCCGCCCTCCGACTTCTGAATCAGGATCAGCCCGGCGAGAGCGACCGAGATGAGGATCATGGCGACGAGGAGAATGGTCTGGAGCATGGCAGCCGATATGTGTGGCGCGTGGCGGCGCCGATCAAGCGGCGGCGTCTAACATTTGGGGAGGGACTAGGGAATAGGGATTAGGGATGAGGGGTCGGAGCCTTGGACAGGCGGAGTGACGCCGCAGCGCTGCGACCTGGACGCGCTCGTCCCTGCTCATCCCTAATCCCTAATCCCTAATCCCTAATCCCTTCAGCTTCTCGCTCCCCGGATAATCCCCAGAAAATCCGCAGCCTTCAGCGAGGCCCCGCCCACAAGGGCACCGCCGACTTCAGGCACGGCGAGGATTTCGCGGGCGTTGTCCGGCTTGACCGAGCCGCCATACAGGATCGGCGTCGCGGCGACGCCCAGCCCCAGACGTTCGATCATCGCCGCCCGGACCGCGCGGTGGACTTCCTCGATCTGCTCCAGCGTGGGCGTCAGGCCCGTACCGATGGCCCAGACCGGTTCATAGGCCACGGCGAAGCCGGTGCCCGCCAGAGTCAGCGGCAGCGAGGCCATGATCTGCCCGCGCACCACCTCGACCGCCCGGCCGGCCTCGCGCTGCTCCAGCGTTTCGCCCACGCAGATGATCGGCGAAAGGCCCGCGGCCAGCGCCGCCTCGGCCTTGGCCGCCACCAGGGCGTCCGTCTCGCCGTGGCCCTGACGGCGTTCGGAATGGCCGAGGATCACCAGCGTCGCGCCCGCATCCTTCAGCATGGCCGCCGACAGGTCGCCGGTGAAGGCACCGTGGGTCTCGGCCCGGCAGTCCTGTCCGCCGATCTCGATGCCGTCTCCGGCCGCTTTCGTCATGCGCTCGATCAGGGTCGCGGGCGGGCACAGGGCGACCCGGCAGGCCGGTGCCGCCTCCGCCAACCCGGCGCGGAGCGCCTCTACCTCGGCCAGGCTCGCGCCCAGGCCGTTCATCTTCCAGTTTCCGGCGATCAGTTTTGCGGTCTTCATCATCCGGACTTTCTATGCGGCGCTCTCCGACAAGCCAAGCATCTCCCTCCCCCGAAGTGGGGAGGGACGGCGAAGCGCAGCGGAGCCCGGGTGGGGAACGCCAGTCCAACCCCGACGGTGCCCCGCTTCACACCTCCCCAACCGATCGCTGCGCGACCACCCTCCCCACTTCGGGGGAGGGAGACTCGACGACCGCGGCCCGACAATCATGCCTTCGTCTTGCCGTGCGGGGCGCTGACACCCTATAGGCCAAGCAGCACCCTTGCCGCTGATCCGCCAGGACCGACCATGCTCACCGCCTTCCGTACCTTCGCCAAATCGAAATGGGCCATCGGCCTGCTGGTCCTCCTCGGTCTCGGCCTGGTGGTCACGGGCGGTTCCCAGATGGATGTGCTCGCGAACCTTGGTCCGAAGCATGTGGTTTCCGCGGGCGACCGCAGCCTGGGCCAGGCGGAGTTCCGCGGCGAACTGGACCGTATCCTTGAGCAGGCCCGGCAACAGTCCGGTCGCCCCCTGACGTTCGAGGAACTGATCGGTGAAGGCGGCCTCCGCCAGTATCTGGAACAGAAGTCCCAGCAGCTCGGCTTCGTGAACTGGGCCTGGAAGGCCGGCATCCGTCCCGGCAAGGAACTGGTCCTGCGCCAGATCCGCCAGGCACCGAATTTCTTCGACAGCGTGACGGGACAGTTCAGCGAGGAGCAGTACCGCAACGCCCTCGCCGAAAACAACGTCACGCCCGAGATGTTCGAAGCCCAGCTGCGTGACCAGTATTCGACCCAGCACTATGGCGCCGCCCTCGGTGCCGGCATGCGCCTGCCCCGCGTCTATGGTGCCATCCTGGCCAGCCAGGCGCTTGAAACCCGCGACGGCCGCTGGTTCACCGTGACCCAGGCCATGGCGGGCAAGGCCGGCACTCCGACCGACGCCCAGCTGACCGCCCTGATGAACCAGAACGCCGACCAGCTGCGTATGCCCGAATCCCGCACCGCCTCGGTGGTGCTGTTCGACGATGGCGCGGCCCCGGCCGCGGCACCGACGGAGGCTCGCATCGCGGAGCGGTTCAACTTCCGCCGCGACGCCCTGTCGCTGCCCGAGAAGCGCAGCTTCGTGACCCTGACCGCGCCGAACCGCGCCGCCGCCGACCGTATCGCCGCCGCCCTGCGCGCCGGCCAGTCGCCCGCCGAGGTGGCCCGCGCCAACAGCATCCAGCCCGCCGAATACAACGACACGCCGCGCAGCGCCCTCGGCGACCCGGCTGTCGCCGCCGCCGTCTTCGGCCTGGCTGCCAATCAGGTGTCCGCCCCGGTCCAGGCCGGCGTGGGCTTCGTCGTCGCCAAGGTGACCAGCATCCAGCCGGGCCGCTCCGCGACCCTGGCCGACGTCCGCGAGCAGGTGATCGCCGAGTTGCGCGCCGAAGACGCCCGCGCCTCCGTCTATCGCCGCGTCGAGGCCTATGAGAAGGCTCGCCAGGAGGGCAAGACCCTCGACGTCGCCGTGCGCGAGGTCGGTGCCCGGATCATCCGGATTCCGCCGATCCGTCAGGACGGCAAGCTCCGCAACGGCCAGGACATCAACCCGGCCCTGCCGCCCCAGCTGATCCAGTCGATGTGGAGCCTCGGCAAGGGTGCCGAAAGCGAGGTCGTCGACATGGGCCAGGGCCAGTATTTCGTGGTCCGCCTCGACGACATCATGCCCGCCGCCCTGCCCCCGCTCGCCGGGATCCGCGAACCGCTGGCCCAGCAATGGGTCCTGCGCGAGAACGCCCGCCTGCTCAGCGCGCGCGCCAGCGCCCTGGCCGCCCGCGTCCGCGGCGGCGAGGATCTGGCCGCAGTCGCCGCCTCGGTCGGCGCCACGCTGCAGACGGGGACCGGTCTGAACCGCCAGTCGGCCGAACAGAACGGCCAGGGCGTCATCGCCGGCGTGTTCGGCAGCGGTCGCGGCGAGCCCTTCTCGCAGCAAAACACCGCCGACACCTTCGTCATCGGCCGCACGGACCGCATCACCGCAGCGGTTCCGGCCCTGGCCGCCCCGATGGCCGAACAGTTCCGGCAGCGCATGGCCGGCGACCACGCCAACGCCGTGGGCGAGGCGGCCATCGCCGCCGCCGCCGCCCGCAGCAAGGCCGAGTTCGACGAGCCGCTGGCGCGCACCTCACTGGGCCTGCCGGCCGAGGCGCCGGCCGCTGCCGCAACGCCCGGCGCTCCGCCGGCGCAATGACGGCCAGCGGCGAAGGCGGCTTCGCCGAATTCGAACGCGGCTGGTCGCAGGGCCGGCCGCAGGTCGTCATCCGCCGGCTGGTGGATGACCTCGAGACGCCGGTCTCGGCCTTCCTGAAGGTCGGGCACGGCCGCACCCATGCCTTCCTGCTGGAGTCGGTCGAGGGCGGCGCCGTCAACGGCCGCTATTCGATCATCACCCGCGAGCCGGACGTGGTCTGGCGCTGCCGTGGCGGCACAGCCGAACTGGCGAGGGGCGCGGACATCGCCGCCGGGCGCTTCTCACCGGAACCGGCCGACGCCCTGACGTCCCTGCGGGCCCTGATGGCGGCGTCGCGCTTCGACCTGCCCGCGGGCCTGCCGCCGATGGCCGCCGGCCTGTTCGGGGTGTTCGGCTATGACATGGTGCGGCTGCTGGAGCCGCTGGGCGCGCCCAATCCCGATCCGCTGAACCTGCCGGACGCCGTCCTGACGCGCCCGGCGCTGGTCGCGATCTTCGACTCCGTCAGCCACGAGATCGTGCTGGTCTCCGCCGCCTACCCCGACAGCGGCCCCGACGCCCGATCGGCCTTCAACGCCGCCGTCACGCGGCTCGACCGGTTCGAGGCTGACCTGAGGTCGCCGCTGCCCGCCCTGCCCGCCCCGGTCGAGACTGACATCGCCCCCTTCCGCTCGCCGGTCGCGGACGGCGACTTCGCCGCCATGGTCGCCCGGGCCAAGGACTACATCAGCGCCGGCGACATCTTCCAGGTCGTGCTCAGCCACCGGTTCGCCGCGCCCTGGACCGGCGATCCGTTCGCCTTCTACCGCTCGCTGCGGCGGCGGAACCCGTCGCCCTATCTCTTCTACCTCGACTTCGGCGACTTCCAGCTGGCCGGTTCCAGCCCCGAGATCCTCGTCCGGCTCAAGGATGGCCGCGTCACCATCCGCCCGCTCGCCGGCACCCGCCCGCGCGGCGAGACGCCCGAGGCCGACCGCGCGCTGGAGGCTGAACTTCTGGCCGATCCCAAGGAGCGGGCCGAGCACCTGATGCTGCTGGACCTCGGCCGCAACGACGTCGGCCGCGTCGCCGCCCCCGGCACGGTCGAGGTGATCGAGAGCTTCCGCGTCGAACGCTACAGCTCGGTCATGCACATCGTCTCCGAGGTCCAGGGCGACTCCCACCCCGACCTCGACGCCGTCGACACCCTGCTGGCCGCCCTGCCCGCCGGGACCCTGTCCGGCGCCCCCAAGGTGCGGGCCATGGAGATCATCGACGAGCTGGAGAGCGAAAAGCGCGGCGTCGGCTATGGCGGCGGCGTCGGCTATATCTCGGCGGGCGGCGAGGCCGATATCTGCATCGTGCTCAGGACCGCCCTGTTCGCCGACGGCAAGATCCACGTCCAGGCGGGTGCCGGGGTCGTCGCCGACAGCGATCCGGCCGCGGAATATGCCGAGACCCTGGCCAAGGCCCGCGCGCCCATGCGCGCCGCCGAGGACGCCTGGCGCTATCCGTTCGGCAATCGCTGAAGTCGGGCGCTAGGGCTGGGCTGAAATCGCGGGCTCGTCGAAGCGCACGCCCGGCCCCAGCACCATCACCCCGGCCATCAGCACCGCGGCCATAGCGGCCAGCGCCGCCGCGCCGAGCGCGGCATAGGGACTGGACCGCGACGGCTGCGCCGGTGCCAGCAGGGTGCGCGCCTTGGTGATGCCTGCGTGTGCCATGGAGCCCCTCCCGTTGGAGACCCCAGTTCGGTCGGGTTCGGTTAACGAAGACTTACCGTCACAGCCGCTTGGCGCGGCCCCGCACACACCCTAGAAGCCGACCATGATCCTCGTCGTCGACAACTACGACAGCTTCACCTGGAACCTCGTCCACTACCTCGCGGAGTTGGGCGCGGAGACGCGTGTCGTGCGCAATGACGACCTGACCGCCGCCGAGGCCTGGGCCCTGAAGCCCGAGGCGGTGCTGCTGTCGCCGGGCCCCTGCACGCCCAACGAGGCCGGCATCTGCCTCGCCATGCTCGAAACCGCCCCGCTGGACATGCCGATCTTCGGCGTCTGCCTGGGCCATCAGGCCATGGGCCAGGCCTTCGGCGGCGAGGTGATCCGCGCCAAGGCCCTGATGCACGGCAAGACCTCGCCGATCGAGCATGAGGGCCGCAGCGTCTTCAAGGGTCTGCCCTCGCCCTTCACCGCCACCCGCTACCACTCGCTGGCCGTCCGCCGCGAAACCCTTCCCGATGTGCTGGACGTCACCGCCTGGACCGCCGACGGCGAGATCATGGGTCTGGCGCATCGCACCCGCCCGATCCACGGCGTCCAGTTCCACCCCGAGTCGATCACCACCGAGCACGGCCACGACCTGCTGGCCAACTTCCTCGACCTGGCCAACGTCAGACGCACGGCGATGGTCTGAGATGGCTGAAGGTTTCAAACCCCTGCTGGCCAAACTGGTCGACGGCCGCATCCTGTCGGCGGACGAGGCTCACGCCTTCTTCGCTGCCTGTCTGCGCGGCGAGCCGACCCCCGCCCAGGTCGCCGCCGCCGTCACCGCCCTGCGCATCCGCGGCGAGACCGTCGAGGAGATCGCCGCCTTCGCCACCGCCATGCGCGAGGCCGCGCGCACGCTCGACCATCCCTATGACGCCATCGACACCTGCGGCACCGGCGGGGACGGCCAGCACACCTTCAACATCTCCACCGCCGCCGCCCTCGTTCTGGCCGGCGCGGGGCTGAAGGTCGCCAAACACGGCAACCGGGCCATGAGCTCCAAATCCGGCTCCTCGGACGTGCTGTCGGTGCTGGGCGTCAATCTGCAGGCCAGCCCGGCCCAGCAGCGCCGCTCGCTGGACGAGGCCGGCATCGCCTTCCTCTTCGCCCCCGCCTACCACGGGGCCATGCGCCACGTCGGGCCGGTGCGGGCCGAGATCGGTTTCCGCACCGTCTTCAACCTGCTGGGCCCGCTGTCCAATCCGGCCGGGGCGAAACGTCAGGTCATGGGCGTCTATGATCCGCGCTTGCTCGAGCCATTGGCCGAGGTGCTGGGCCGGCTCGGCGCGACCCGCGCCTGGACCGTGCACGGCCAGGGCCTCGACGAACTGACCACCACGGGCGAGACCGAGGTGGCGGAATGGAAGGACGGCACCGTCCGCCGCTTCACCGTCACCCCGGAAGACGCCGGCCTGCCCCGCGCCTCGCTCGACGCCCTGCGCGGCGGCGATGCGGAAGAGAACGCCGCCGCCCTGCGCGCCCTGCTGGACGGGGCGACCGGCGCCTATCGCGACATCGTCCTGCTCAACGCCGCCGCCGCCCTCGTCGTCGCCGACCGCGCCGCCGATCTGGCCGAGGGCGCCGCGCTCGCAGCCAAAGTCATCGACGACGGCCGCGCGGCCAGGGCGCTCGCCGATCTGGTCGAGGCCACCAACACTGTGATCGAGGAAGACCCGGCGTGAACGACGTCCTCGCCGGCATCGCCGCCTACAAGAGCGTCGACGTGGCTGCCCGCAAGGCCGAGACCTCGCAGGACGCGATCGAGTCCCTCGCCGGCGCCGCATCGCCCCCGCGCGGCTTCCGCGCCGCCCTTGAGCGCCATGTCGAAAACACCGGCCGCCCGGCCCTGATCGCGGAGATCAAGAAGGCCAGCCCGTCCAAGGGCCTGATCCGCGCCGACTTCGACCCGCCGGCGCTGGCCCGGGCCTATGAGCGCGGCGGTGCCCAGTGCCTGTCGGTGCTAACCGACGGCCCCAGCTTCCAGGGCGACGACGCCTTCCTCGGCCAGGCCCGCGACGCGACCGCCCTGCCCTGCCTGCGCAAGGATTTCCTCGTCGATCCCTGGCAGGTGGCCGAGAGCCGGGCGCTGGGTGCCGACGGCATCCTGATCATCCTCGCCATGATCGACGACGCCCTCGCCGCCGAGCTGCTGGCCGAGGCGGAGCGGTTCGGCATGGACGCCCTGATCGAGACCCACGACGAGGCCGAGATGGCACGGGCCTGCAAGCTGGGCGGCGATCTGGTCGGCATCAACAACCGCTCCCTGCGCACCTTCGAGGTCGATCTGGCCGTCACCGAACGCCTCGCCATCCTCAGCCCCGTCCGCGCCCTGCTGGTGGCCGAGAGCGGCATCTTCACGCCCGACGACGTGCAGCGGGTGTCAGACGCCCATGCGCAGGCGGTCCTGGTCGGCGAGAGCCTGATGCGGCAGGCGGATGTCGAGGCAGCGACACGCGACCTGCTGCGGTAACCGGACCTTAACCGGAACAGCACAGGAACACGGTGTGGACGTTTGCGGTTTGTTCCGCTAGCGTTCTTCCAACGGGATTCGCCTCCGAGGTCGCCATGCTCACGCGCAAACAGCACGAACTGCTGATGTTCATCCACGAACGGATCAAGGAGACCGGCGTGTCTCCCTCGTTCGACGAGATGAAGGAGGCGCTGGATCTGGCGTCCAAATCGGGCATCCACCGGCTGATCACGGCGCTGGAGGAGCGCGGCTTCATCCGGCGTCTGGCGCACCGCGCCCGGGCACTGGAAGTCACCAAGATGCCGGACCAGGCCACGGCGGGCGCGCCGCGCGGCCGGGCGGGCTTCGCGCCTTCGGTGATCGAGGGCGGCGGTCGCCCCATGGCCGCCGAACCGGCCAATGACACCCGCGAACTGTCCCTGATGGGCAAGATCGCCGCCGGCACCCCCATCGCCGCCATCGAGCACGAAACGGCCCGCTACCCGGTGCCCGAGGCCATGCTCGGCGCGGGCGAGCACTATCTGCTCGAGATCGAGGGCGACTCCATGATCGAGGCCGGCATCCTCAACGGCGATCTGGTGATCATCAAATCGACCGACACCGCCACCTCGGGCGAGATCGTCGTGGCCCTGGTCGAGGGCGAGGAAGCCACGCTCAAGCGGCTGCGCAAAAAGGGCGCCTCGATCGCGCTCGAGCCGGCCAACCGCAACTACGAGACCCGCATCTTCGGCCCCGACCAGGTCGAGGTGCAGGGCAAGCTGGTTGGCCTCATCCGCCGCTATCACTGACCTCGGGGTCTCCGAACTGGCTCCACGGCCGGTCGCCGCGTACCTCCGCCGCCCAGACGGCGCGCCAGCGGTTGGCTGACACCGGTCCGTCCCGCCACAGCTCGACCGCCCCGCCGCGGGCGTAGTCTTCGCCATCCAGGACCAGCCGCCCGTCGCAGGCGGCCGGCAAGGCCGCGAGGGGTGCCCGGACACTGACCAGGGGCGCAGACCGACACAGGGCGTCGACCTCTTCCAGCGACGGTGCCCGTCGGCCCCACCACATCGCCAACGGACCGGTGCCGGGCATTTCCGGGGCGCAGGAGAACCGCGTGCAGGCCCAGCCCTCTGCCGGCCGTTCCGTCGGCTCCACGCCCCGCCGCCGGGTCCAGACATCGACCGCGAACTGCCGCACGCCCGTCCGCACCACCACGGCCTGACCATCGTCGACAAAGGCCGCATTGGTCCCGCCGTCGCCGATCCACAGGTCCGGCGTCGGATCCCTCGGCCACAACATCACTGCCGCCGCAAACGGCAGACCCAGCCAGCGCAGCGGCCCTCGCCACAGGCAGCAGAACAACACGCCGAGAAAGGCGATCGGCAGGACGAAGTCCGGCGCGCTGGCCACCGTCCGGACCGCTCCGGGCAGGCCCGCCGTCCACTCGCCGATCGCCAGCATCACCCCGATCCCCTGCCCCGCCAGCCACAGGAAGGGCGCGCCCAGTCCGACCGGTTCCAGCAGGGCCCCGAGCGCCAGCGCCGGCATGATCACGAAGTCCGACAGCGGCGCGGTCGCCAGATTGGCCCCCAGTCCGTACATGGCCGTCCGGTTGAAATGCTGCAGGGCGAACGGTCCCGTCGCCGCCCCCGCCACCAGACTGGCCATGACGGCGACGCCCAGCCAGGCACCGACCCGCTGAACCAGCAGGATGGGCCACGGCGCTGAAATCTCGCGCGGCCGCACCGGCCAGGCCTCGACCAGGGCCACCAGCGCCGCTGTCGCTGCGAACGACATCTGGAACCCGGGCGTGACAATGGCTTCGGGCTGGAGCAGCAGAACCACAAAGGCCGCGACCGCCAGCGCATGCATGGTGATGGCCTGTCGATCCAGCAGGATGGCCAGAAAAGCGATCGAGGCCGTGATCGCCGCCCGCTCGGCCGGCGGGGGCGAGCCGGAAATGACCAGATAGGTCCCGACCGCCACCAACCCCGCCCAGGCCGCAACCTTCTTGCCGGACACGCGCAACGCCAGCCACGGCCAGGCCGCGATCAGCAGGCGTACGAGAAAGAAGCTGAAGCCTCCCACCACCGCCATATGCAGGCCCGAGATCGACAGGATGTGGGCCAGGCCGGAATCCCGCATGACGTCGACCTGCGCCGGGTCCAGCCAGGCCTCGTGTCCCGTCGTCATGGCGGCCGCGACGCCGCCGGTCCGCTCGCCGAGCCGCCCCACGATCCGCTTGGCCAGATCAAACCGCAGGCCGTTGACCGCCATCGCCGCCCGGACCTTCCACGGCGGCGGCGACAGCCAGGCCGGCCGCGTCTCGCCCAACGAAAAGGCCACCCCGCCCAGGCTCTGGAACCAGGCATTGCGCCCGAAATCATAGGCACCGGGACTGGCCGGCGCCGGCGGCGGATTGATCAGGGCGAACAGCCGCACGGCCTCTCCCGGCTCGGGCGCCGCGCCGCGCACCGTGGCCCTCAGGCGCGTCGGCGTCTGTTCCGGGCCCAGGCCTTCGACACGGACCGGCGCGATCACCACGCGCGGGCCCGTCGCGCCCGGACTGTCGACATCCACGACCCAGCCTTCCACCACCGTCGGCCGGGCCATGGCCGGCGCGATCGGCGCCGCGACCGCGTCGGTCCGCAGCTTGGCCACGGCGGCCCCGAGCGTGAAACAGGCCAGCAGCATCAGACCCAGCGTCCAGACCCGCGCCAGAACCATCCGACGCGCGCCCAACCACAGGCCAGCTGCCAGCACGGCGCCCGCGATCAGCGGCCAGGCCGGCGGTTCGGTCTTCAGTGCGAAATAGACCGCACAACCGCAGCCAAACGCCACCGGTGCCCACAGCCGCCAGCGCAGGGTCTGGGCGGCGATCTGGGCACCGAGGAATTCCCGCGTCCGCGCGCCGAGGCTGGGATTCACCGGCGCCGGCGTTATAACGCCCGCCATGACCTCCCCCTCTGACTCCGCTGTCGTCACTCGCTTCGCCCCCTCACCGACGGGTTCCCTGCACATAGGAGGCGCCCGGACGGCGCTTTTCAACTATTTGTATGCCAAGCGACACAACGGGAAGTTTCTTGTCCGGGTTGAGGACACCGATCGCGAACGGTCTACGGACGCCGCCGTAAAGGCCATTTTCGACGGCCTGAGCTGGCTGGAGCTGTTCGCCGACGAGGAGCCGGTGTTCCAGTACAGCCGCGCCGACCGCCATCGCGAGGTCGTCAATGAGCTGCTGGAGCGCGGCGGCGCCTATCGTGACTTCACCTCGGCCGAGGAGACCGGCCGCCTGCGCGACCTCGCCAAGGCCGAACGCCGCACCTTCGAGTCGCCCTGGCGCGACCGCGAACCCACCGTCGACGACCTTTCCCAGCCCCACGTCGTCCGCTTCCGTCGTCCCCTGCCCGGCAAGGTGACCGTCGAGGACGAGGTCCAGGGCACGGTCAGCTGGTCCACCGAGGATCTCGACGATCTGGTCCTGCTGCGCTCGGACGGCGCGCCGACCTACAATCTCGCCGTGGTGGTCGACGATCACGACATGGGCGTCACCCATGTGATCCGCGGCGACGACCACCTGAACAACGCCGCCCGCCAGAGCCTGATCTATGACGCCCTCGGCTGGACCCGCCCGAGCTTCGCCCACATCCCCCTGATTCACGGCCCCGACGGCGCCAAACTGTCCAAGCGGCACGGGGCGCAGGCGGTCCATGAGTATGCCGAGATGGGCTATCTGCCCGAAGCCATGCGCAACTACCTGGCCCGGCTGGGCTGGGCCCATGGCGACGACGAACTGTTCAACGACGCCCAGGCGCAGGCGTGGTTCGACCTGACCGGCGTGGGCAAGGCGCCCGCCCGGCTGGATTTCGACAAGCTGGCCCACGTCAACGCCCACTGGATCCGCCTGGCCGATGACGACCGGCTGGCCAAGATGACGCTGGACGTCCATCTCGCCCGCGGCCATGCGCTCGGCCCGGACGATGAGGCCCGCCTGCTGCGCGCCATGCCCTTCATCAAGGATCGCGCGAAGACCGTGCTGGAACTGGCCGACCAGACCGGCTTCGCCCTCAAGGTCCGGCCCCTGTCGATCTACGAGAAGGCCCTGCCGATGCTGACCGGCGAATCAGGCGAGCGCATCGGCCGTCTGCGCGACCGCCTCAAACTGTTCGCCAGCTGGGACGTCTTCGCCCTCGAGGCCGAGCTCAAGGTTTTCGCCGAGGAAGAGGCCGTCGGCTTCGGCAAGATCGGCCCCGCCGTACGCGCGGCCCTCACTGGAGACGGCGTTTCGCCCGACATCGCAAAGACACTGGCCGCCCTTGGACGCGAAGAAAGCCTCGGGCGCTTGGATGATGCGCTGCAACAGACTATCTGACTTATCAGACATCATGCAGCTGACGCCTCCCCGCGCCGGGCTGCCGACTGAAGCAAGGGGCTGATATGACCGAACAAGCCAAACCCGCCGGCACGGCGACGCTCACCTACGGTGACAAGACCGTGGAGCTGCCCGTGCTCTCGGGCTCGACCGGCCCCGATGTGATCGACATCCGCAAGCTGTACGGGGCGACGGACGCCTTCACCTACGACCCCGGCTTCACCTCGACGGCGGCCTGCGAAAGTGGGCTGACCTTCATCGACGGCGACGTCGGCACCCTGCTGCACCGCGGCTATCCCATCGACCAGCTGGCCTCGCAGTCCAACTTCATCGAGGTCTGCCACCTGCTGCTGCACGGTGAACTGCCCACGGCCGCGGAATACGAGGCCTTCGAGCGCAACATCACCACCCACACCATGCTGCACGCGCAGTTCGACCGCTTCTTCGAGGGCTTCCGCCGCGACGCCCACCCGATGGCCATCATGGTGGGCACGGTCGGGGCCCTGTCGGCCTTCTATCACGACAGCCTGGACATCCACGATCCGGTCCAGCGCAACATCTCGGCCATCCGCCTGATCGCCAAGATGCCGACGATCGCGGCGCGCGCCTTCAAATATCACGTTGGCCAGCCGTTCGTGTCGCCGCGCAACGACCTGAGCTACGCCGAGAACTTCCTGCGCATGTGCTTCGCCGTGCCGGCCGAGGACTATCACGTCGACCCGGCCCTTGTGCGCGCCATGGACCGCATCTTCATCCTGCACGCCGACCACGAGCAGAACGCCTCGACCTCGACCGTCCGCCTGGCCGGTTCGTCGGGCGCCAATCCCTTCGCCTGTATCGCCGCCGGCATCGCCTGCCTGTGGGGCCCGTCGCACGGCGGCGCCAATGAAGAGGCGCTGAACATGCTCAAGGAGATCGGCACCCCGGACAGAATCCCGGAGTTCATCGAGGGCGTTAAGGCCAAGAAATACAAGCTGATGGGCTTCGGCCACCGCGTGTACAAAAACTACGACCCGCGCGCCAAGGTGATGAAGGAGAGCGCCGACGAGGTGCTGGCCGCCGTCGGCGATCCCAACGACCCGCTGTTCCAGGTCGCCAAGGAACTGGAGCGGATCGCGCTGTCGGACGAGTATTTCATCGAGCGCAAGCTGTTCCCGAACGTCGACTTCTATTCGGGCATCACCCTGTCGGCGATGGGCTTCCCGACCTCGATGTTCACCGTGCTGTTCTCGCTGGCCCGCACCGTCGGCTGGATCGCCCAGTGGCAGGAGATGATGGCCGATCCCGGCCAGAAGATCGGCCGCCCGCGCCAGCTCTACACCGGCCCGACCGAGCGGGACTACGTGCCGATCCAGTCGCGCGGCTAGGACCGACCGACAGGGTATTGGAACGACACGCGACCCCGGAGCCCAGGCTTCGGGGTCGTTTCGTTTCGGTCTACCACCGACGGCGGCGCGGGGCCGCCAGACCTTCGATCTCGGCCACGAAGGCGGCATGGTCCGGGATAGAAGCATCATCCCCGGCCAGGGCCGCGAGGGCTTCTGCCTCGGCGATCAAGCCCTGGACCTCTTCGGCGCTGTCCGATCCGAGCGTGACCAGGGACCGCGCCCGGGCCCTGAGCAGAAGAACGGCCCCGGCGGGATAGCGGCCCGACAGGCGCGAGGCCCACAGGGGAATGGCCTCGTGGCCGCCCCGGATCTCTCCGGACCGCGACAGGATCAGGCCCGAGGCCTCGCGCAGGGCGGGCCAGTCCATCAGAAAGGCGAGGCCGCGCAATGGGTCGGGGTGGGCGGACGCCAGGTCGAAGGCCCGGTCCAGCGCCACGACATCCTCGAAATCCGCCAGACCGGCGAGCAGGGCGCGCAGATCCTCGACCGACAGGGTGCGCTCGAAACGGTGCCAGCGCGCCTCGTCCGCCTCCGCGCGCCGGCCCTCGGCCTCGAGGACGACGATCTCTGCCGCCGACCAGCCGTCCGACGGTGCCTCGGCCACGCCGGCCCGTCCCCAGCGGGAAGCCGGGGCCGGCTCCAGCCGAGCCGCCTCCAACGCCGCCCGCGCGTCCTCCGCCCGACCGGCCGCGGCCAGACGATGGGCTATCCCGGCGCCGATCTCGGGCTTGCGGGCGTCGGCGTCCGGGATCGACCGGATCCAGGCGTCCAGATCGCCGGCCCGGTCCGCCAGCTTGCGCACGACCAGGGCGAGGCGTCCGGTCGGCCGGGGGCCCTGGGTCAGGCCGGCCAGCAACCGGCGTGCGAGGATCGGATCGAGCCCCGAGGCGCCCCGCCCG
>JAUYAG010000191.1 GCA_030693575.1 Brevundimonas sp.
CGCCCATCAGGGCGGCCGCCCGCGGATCGCCCGCCGGATAGTCGACGCTGCCGAAACCCGCCAGTCCGCCCGCGGCATGGGCCCGACGCGCCGCATCGGTGGCCTGGCGGCGTACGGCCACCACCCATTCCGAGGCCCGCGTCAGCTCGGCCATCATCTCCGACCCGGTCAGGGTCAGGAGGCCCGCGAAGGCCGCCCCCGCCGGGGCTGCGCCGCCGTCGGCCGCCGCGCGCGTGGCCAGCACGGCCGCATTCATCTCATTGTCCGCCGACAGGACCAGTGCGCGCCGGATCAGGTGGGCATCCCGGTCGGGCGTCTTCCAGGAGCGCGCCAGCCGTTGATGCAGGAACAGCCGCGGACCCGATCCGGCGGCGGCGTCGACCGCCTCGTCCAGCACCCGCGCGCACTCCAGACGCAGGGCTTCGACCGTGCGCGCCTTGGGATCGGCGTCCTCCTCGGCCCGACGCGCCAGGGCGGCGAACAGCCGCGCCCGGATCGAGCCGCCGGGCACGGTGCCGACGCGAGGCCGTATCTCGGCGAACGGATTGACTGACCGGGCGTCCCACAGGCGACGCGCCACGTCTTCCAGCGTCGCCGTCTCGGCCAGCTGGGCCGCGTCCAGTCCGCGGTAGAACAGCCGCCCGCCCGCGATCACGGACAGGGACGACGAAACCTCGGCCTCGCCCCGGCTGGCTGCGCGCGGGATACGCCGTTGCGCCGCCTGTTCCTCATCATCCACCGCCTCGCCGCTCAGCCGGGCGATATCCTGCACGGCATAGAGGCTGCGGCGCGGGTCGGACGGGTCCGGCCGGGCGGCGATACGGCCGCGGCTGACATAGGCGTAAAGGGTCTGGGTCTTGACCCCGAGTCGGGCCAGAGCCTCGCCACGTCCGATCCAGCGGACGGTTTCCAGCATGGGGTCTGCAGGTTCCAGGTCGCAACCTCCGCAGGGAGCAGCAGGCTCCTGCCCCTAACGGGCTCCCAACATGGGGCGCTTTCGTGACGATCCCGCTAACGGACGGATCGGACCGGCCTTGGCAGGAAGCGGCCTTTCCGCGACAAGGCGTCAATGACGTCCGCTGCCGCCGCCCCTGACATCCACGCCGACGGCCATGCCGCGACCCGCGCCGTCACCCGCCTGTCGGTCGGCGTCGCAGTGGTGCTGATCGCGCTCAAGGCCTTCGCCCTCGGCGCCTCGGGTTCGGTATCGATTCTGGCCTCGCTCGCCGACTCAGCCCTCGATCTCGTCGCCTCGCTGGGCGTCTTCTTCGCCGTTCGCTGGGCCGCCACGCCTGCCGATGAGGACCACCGCTACGGCCACGGCAAGGGCGAGGCGCTGGCGGCCCTGGTCCAGGCCGGTCTCGTCTTCGCCTCGGCCCTGTTCATCGGCTGGGAGGCCGTGCAGCGCATCTTCGACCCCCGGCCCGTCGCCTCGGGCTACTGGGGCGTTGTGGTCATCCTGATCTCGATCGCCCTGACCGGCTGGCTGGTCTGGATGCAGAGCCGCGCCATGGCCCGAAGCGGCTCCCTCGCCGTCGCGGCCGATCGCGCCCACTACGCCGGCGACCTCGCGGCCAACGGCGTCGTCCTGATCGGCGTGATCTCGGGAACCTTCCTGGCGGCCCCCGGACTGGACGCCGCGGCGGGCCTGATCGTCGCGGTCTGGCTGTTCTGGGGCGCGGTGGGGGTCCTGAAGACCGCCGCCGACCATCTGGTCGACAAGGCCGTGCCCGACGCCGACCGCGTGGCGATCACCACCGCCGTCCTCGCCGATCCGCGCATCTCCGGCGTGCACCAGCTCCGCACCCGCATGGCCGGCACCTCGATGATGATCCAGATGCACGTCGACCTCGATCCGGCCCTGACCCTCGACGCCGCCCACGCCATCGTCGTGGAGGCCGAAAACCGCCTGCTGGCCGCCTTCCCCCGCGCCGACATCCTGATCCACCCCGACCCGCGCGGCCGCGCCGAGGCCCATGGCGGCGCGTTCGGCGAAACGGCACAGCCCGAACTCAACTAGCGCGATCTCTCCGGCGTTGATGCGCCGCCTGCGGTTGCCCGTCCGACGGATGCTGGTTCATCACGAAGGGCACGAAGGAATCACGAAGGACACAAAGCCTCCTGAGAGGATTTGACAGCCGGCTCGCAGTCGATCGGGTCACTGCGGCGAACGCCGCAATTCCATACCGCGCGCAAGAACACACGGACTTTGGACACGCCCCCGGTCCCTTCGTGTCCTTTGTGATTCCTTCGTGCCCTTCGTGATGAACCTGCCAGCCGCCGCAGCTTGCCAGGGAAAGAGGTGCGCGGGGCAACACAGCTAACGCGGACTTAACGCCCTCGCGTGCAAGACAGCGCCATGTCGGCCTGCGTCCTCTACCATTTCGCCTTCGATCCCGGCTCGCGCGCCGTGCGGCTGGCGCTGGGCGAAGCGCGGCTGGAGTTCTCGGAAACGCCCGTCCGCCCCTGGGAGGACGGCTGCCCGGTCGCGACGCTCAACCCGTCCGGCATGCCGCCCGTGCTCCAGGTCAACGACGGCGGCGGACGGCCCCTGACCCAGTGCGAGCCCGCCGCCATCCTGCGCTGGCTGGAGGAGCGGACCAAGGAGCCCTTCCTGCTGCCCGCCGAGGCCGCCGAGCGGGCCGAGGTGCGCCGTCTGCTGGCCTGGTTCGACCGCCGCTTCACCGACGAGGTCAACGCCGTCCTGCTGCACGAGCGGATGGAAAAGCCCCTGCTCCGTCTCGGCCCGCCCGAAGCCCGCGCCCTGCGCGCCGGACGCGAGGCGCTGAAGTCCCATCTGGTGATGATGGAAGGCCTGCTGGCCGAGCGCGACGCCCTGGCCGGCCGCCGCATCAGCCAGGCCGATTTCGTCGCCGCCGCCCATCTGTCGGTGCTGGACTATTTCGGCGAAGTGTCCTGGGCGGCATATCCGGGCCTGAAGACCTGGTACATGAAGCTGAAATCGCGGCCCTGCTTCCGCCCGTTGCTGGCGGACCGCTTCCCGGGCGTGCAGGCCTCGGGCTGGTACGCGGATCTGGATTTCTGATTTCGCCGGAAGCAGGTGTGTGGGAGAGAAGGCCATGCTGGCCGACCCCCGCGACACCATCCGTCAAGGCGCCGCGGCCCTCGGCTTCGACGTCTGCCGCTTCGCCTCCGCGTCCGAGCCGTGGAGCGCCGGCGAACGGCTGGCGCATTTCGTCGAGGCCGGACGGCACGGCGACATGGGCTGGATGGAGACCACGCTGGAGCGCCGCGCCCATCCCACGGCCATGTGGGACGGCGCCCGGACCGCGGTGGTCCTCGGCCTCAACTACGGCCCTGAACACAATCCCCTGCCGGAGATGGAAGACCGCTCGGCCGGCTATATCTCCGTCTATGCGCGTGGCGACGACTATCACGAGGTCATCAAGGGCCGGCTGAAGACGCTGGCGGGCCAGATCGCCGCCCGCACCGGCGAGGACGTCAAGGTCTTCGTCGACACCGCGCCCCTGATGGAGAAGCCGCTGGCCCAGCGCGCCGGCCTCGGCTGGCAGGGCAAACACACCAATCTGCTGAGCCGCAGCCACGGCAACTGGCTGTTCCTCGGCGTCATCCTCAGCGCGGCGGAATTCGAGCCCGACCCACCCGAGGGCGAGCACTGCGGAACCTGCACCGCCTGTCTCGACATCTGCCCGACCAAGGCCTTTCCGGCCCCGTTTCAGCTCGATGCGCGCCGTTGCCTGTCCTATCTGACCATCGAGTTCGCCGGCCCGTGGCCCGAAGAGTTCCGCACGGCCACGGGCAGCCGCATCTATGGCTGCGACGACTGTCTGGCCGTCTGCCCCTGGAACAAGTTCGCGGCCGCCTCGCAGGAGTCGCGGGTGCAGGCGCGTGAAGCCCTGGTCTCGCCCCGGCTGGCCGACCTCGTCGCCCTCGACGACCCCGCCTTCAGGACGCTGTTCTCGAAGAGCCCGGTCAAGCGGATCGGCCGCGACCGCTTCATCCGCAACGTCCTGTACGCCATCGGCAACAGCGCCGACGCCGCGCTGATCCCGGCGGCGGAACGCCTGCTGGATGACCCGGACGCCGTGGTCCGGGACGCGGCGGAATGGGCGCTGGAGCGGCTGACTCAAACGGTGCCCTTCTCCCCTTGAGGGAGAAGGTGGGCGGCGGAGCCGCTCCGATGAGGGGTCTGCCGGCCCAACATCGCCAGCTTGCCGGATTGGAAGGGAAGCGTCGGAAACAGCCCCCTCATCCGGCCCTACGGGCCACCTTCTCCCTCAAGGGGAGAAGGACGACGGATCACCCCTGTGCGATCGCCCCGCCGCGATCCCCGCCCGGAGCCCGCGCGATGTCCAGCAGCTTCAGCCGGAACACCATCACCGCATTGGGCGGAATGCCCGGACGGCCCTCTTCGCCATAGCCCAGCGCGGGCGGCAGATAGACCACCCACTCGTCACCGACCCGCATCTGCTGCAGGATCTCGGTCCAGCCCGGCACCACGTCGCTGACGGTGAACACCGCCGGCTGGCCCGCCTGGAAGGAGCTGTCGAACACTGTCCCGTCGGTGAGCGTGCCCTCATAGTCGACGCGGACCAGGTCGTTGCGGTCCGGATGCTCGCCGCCCGCCGGTCCCGAGCGCAGCACCTTGTACTGGACGCCCGACGGCAGGGTCCGCACGCCCTCGACGCGGGCGTTGGAGGTCAGGAAGAATTCGGCCGCGCGCAGGTTCTGCGCCGCCGTCTCGTCGGGCGCCGCCGGCGCGCGATCGCAGGCGGCCAGCGGAGCCCCGAGGGCCGCGACCATGGCCAGCGCCAGCGCGCCCCTAGCCCATCCGTAATTCATATCCCGCCTCTTCCAGTCCAAGTCTGATTTCGTTGGCGTGCGCCTCGCCGCGGGTCTCGACCATGATGTCGAACTCCGCGCCCTTGGCCGGCACGTCCAGCGCCAGCCGGTTGTGCACCACGTCGATGATATTGCCGCCCAGTCCGCCGATGACGGCGCTCATCTTGGACAGCATGCCGGGCCGGTCGTCGCCCAGAATCCGGTACACGATCATCTTCTTCTCGCGCACCAGTTCGCGGTTCAGCACCACGGCCAGCATGCGGGCGTCGATATTGCCGCCGCACAGTACCAGCCCGACCTTCATCCCCTTGAACTTGTCCGGGTAGGCCAGCAGAGCCGCGAGACCGCCCGCGCCGGCACCCTCGGCCACCGTCTTCTCGAGCGTGGCGTAATAGGAGACCGCGGTCTCGAAATCGGCTTCCTGGCAGACCAGAATGTCCTCGATCAGCGGGTCGGCGATGGCGAAGGGGATGTCGCCCACAGCCTTGATGGCGATGCCCTCGGCAATGGTCTGGCCGCCGCATTTCGGCGTCTCGCCCCGGCGCCTGGCGCTGAACGACGGATACATGGCCGCCTCGACGCCGAAGATCCGGATGTCCGGCTTCATCGCCTTGGCCGCCACCGAACAGCCGGCGATCAGACCGCCGCCGCCGATGGGAATGATCAGGGCGTCCAGATCCGGCGCGTCCTCGAGGAACTCCACCGCGCAGACGCCCTGGCCCGTGACGATCCCCTCGTCATCGAAGGCGGAGACGAAGACGAAACCCTGCTCGTCGCGCAGCCGGTGGGCCTCTTCGGTCGAGCCGGTGAAATCCAGCCCCTTGATGACCACCGTCGCGCCGTGCGCCCGGGTGCCGTCGGCCTTCACGAAGGGCGTCCCCTCGGGCATCACAATGGTCACCGGCACGCCCAGTCGGGCCCCGTGATAGGCGAGGGCCTGCGCATGGTTCCCCGCGCTGGCCGCCACCACGCCGCGCTTGCGCTCGTCCGGCGTCAGTTGCAGCAGCCGGTTCAGGGCACCGCGTTCCTTGAAGCTGCCGGTGAAATGCAGGTTGTCGAACTTGACCCAGACCTCGGCCCCGGTCAGCTGCGACAGCCGCCGCGAATAGCGGACGGGGGTGCGGTCGACCTGGCCGGCGATGCGGTCGCGGGCCGTCAGAATGTCGTCAAACGTGACTGTCATGGACGCTCCCTATACCCGGTCTGTGCCGGGTTGATGCGCGCTTTTGGCCCACGGCCCGATGCGCCGCAACCTTGACCTTATACCGGCGTTGAGCGTCTGATCGGGACGTTCGACCCGCACCCCTGACGGAGAGAGCCTGCATGTCCGCCCGCCACCTGATCGCCGTGGTCGCCGTCGCCGCCTCCCTGGCCGCCTGCGAAACCGTCCCCATGGGGGATACCGGCTATGGCCCGCGTCCCTCATCCTCCGCCTTCAGCGCCGAAGACTTCGCCTGGTCGGCCGGATCGGGGCGCGGCTCCATCGACGGTCGCGTCGCCTTCAGCCGTGACGGCCAGAGCTTCGCCTGCACCGGCTCGGTCGCCCTGACGCCCGACACCCCCTACACACGCGCCCGATTCCAGACCCTGTATGGCTCGACCGACCGCGCGGCCATTCCGGAAGCCGTCGTGCGCGCGCGCACCGTCGAGAACCCCAGCGCCGACTATCGCTCCTTCGTCCGCTCGGCCACCTGCCAGAACGGCCGCTTCGAATTCTCGGGACTCCCGGACGGCGACTGGTTCATCATCACCCCGGTCAGCGCCGGCGGCGACCGCATCGTTCTGATGCGCCGCGTCGGCATCCGCGGCGGACGCGTGTCCGTCACCCTGTAAGCGCCTCGCCTGCCAGTACCTCTTGTCTCCTGTGCCTGTTGTCTTTGAGGCCGCGTATCTGGCCGCTTCGGAGAGTTAACCATGTTCCGTCTCGCCCTGATCGCCGCCGCCGGCCTGAGCCTGTCCGCCCTTCCCGCCGCCGCCCAGTCGTGGAGCGGAACCTACGACGCCGGCTACCGGACCGGCGACGGCTACCGCGCCTATGACGCAGGCTACGGCGAACGACCCTGGCAGGGCGGCTATGAGCAGCGGTCGTACAACGACGGCCACCGGGCGCGCCGCTCCAACGCCGTCCCGTCCAATTTCGACTGGCGCAGCCAGCTGGACCGGCCGGGCGACTTCCGCTGCGACCAGTTCTGGGACGCCAACCGCGACGACTGCGGCGACCGCTGGCGCGACCAGCGCCGCCAGGCCAGTCCGCAGGCCCGCCGCGACTATCGCGAACTGGCCGGCCATGACCGCAACGGTTACGGCCACGGCCGCTATGGCTACGGCAACCGGCGGGGCTATGGCTCGGCGTACAACTATGGCCACGCCCAGGGCTCGACGACCTGGCACGGTGCCTATGGCCGCCCCGACCACGTCTATCCGGGCGGCGGCGTCAGCTATGGCGGCGGATACAACAGCGGCTACGGGTCGCGGTCCGACTGGTGCCGCGCCACCTACCGCTCCTACGACCCGCGCACCGGCTACTACCGCGCCTACAGCGGCCGGCTGGTCTACTGCGGCTAGGCGCGCGAGGCCCGCGCTCAAGCAGCGAGCGACCGCGTCGCGAGCGATAGCGCCCACCTAACACCGCTCATCCGATCACGGATCAGTGGATAACCGCTGTTCGCCATTGTTTGGCCTTGTCTGACCCGCTTCGGTGCCCGTGACCCGCAAGGGGCGGTGGATCAGGGAGCGCGTACATGTCCCAGCACAATATTTCCGGTTCGGAAGTCTTCGGACCCAAGCCCGGCGTCATGCTGCGATCGGTCAAGACCAGCGGCCTGCGGCGCCAGCGCGCCGCCCGCACCTGGGCGGCCTTCATCGCCGGTGCCGTCGTGGCGGTGGCCGGTGGAGCGATCGCCCTTGCGGCGATCTTCGGCCCCACGCTGTTCGGGTAAGGCCCAGCCTTCTCCCTCCCCCTCCGGGGGAGGGTCGGCGCTGCGCAGCAGCGGCGGGGTGGGGACGGCTCGGCACGACAAGCGCCGGCGCTCGCGTCACCCCGCCCCTCCCACCCGGCTTCGCCTTCGGCTCAGCCACCCTCCCCCTGAGGGCGAGAGAAAAGACAGTGCGCTACTAGGCCAGCCACACCATCCGGCGCGTCGCGGCCTCGGCCCCGCGCGCGCGGCTGAAATCCTTGCGGACCTCGCCCGTGTAGAGGAAGCCCGCCTTCTCCAGCACCCGGCCTGACGCCGGATTGTCGCTGAAATGCCCGGCCATCAGGGCGCGGCGCTTCCACGCCTTCGACGCCCAGACCGTCGCCGCCTGCAGGGCCTCGGTCGCGAAGCCCCGGCCCCAGAAGGGGCGGGCGATCCAGTAGCCGACCTCGGGCGCGGGATCGCCATCCTCGAACAGGCCGATGACGCCGACCGGCCCGTGGTCCTCATGTTCGATCAGGAAGGTCCGCGCCCGCGCCGGATCCTGCACCGCCACCTTCAGCACGAACTCCTCGGCGTCCGCGATCCCGTAGGGATGCGGCATGCGCAGGGTCATGCGTGCGATCTCGGGATCGTTGGCGAAGGCCGCCAGCCGGGAAATGTCCTGGGCACCCGGCGAACGCAGGACCAGACGCCGCGTCTCGACGACGGGAGAGGGTTCGATCACGCACATCACGCAGGCCTCGTTCGATCTGCCGCCTCCTTGGAGGGCTCGGGCGGCGTCGAGGCGGGGAAACGCAAACGGGGAGCCTGGTGATCCAGACTCCCCGCGGAAACTTGTCCCT
>JAUYAG010000193.1 GCA_030693575.1 Brevundimonas sp.
TTCCGCGAACCGATCATCTGCTCGAACGTGCCGCGGCTGGTGCCCGGCTGGACCCAGCCGATCGTGGTCGGCCGCCATGCCTTCGGCGACCAGTACAAGGCCACCGACTTCCTGGTGCCCGGCCCTGGCAAGCTGATGATGACCTTCACCGGCGACGACGGACAGGTGATCGAGCACGAGGTGTTCCAGTTCCCCTCGGCCGGCATCGCCATGGGCATGTACAACCTCGATGACTCGATCACCGAGTTCGCCCGGGCCAGCCTGGCCTTCGGCCTGGCGCGCAATTTCCCGGTCTATCTGTCGACCAAGAACACCATCCTCAAAGCCTACGACGGCCGCTTCAAGGACATCTTCCAGGACGTCTTCGACAAGGAGTTCGCCGACAAGTTCAAGGCGGCCGGCCTGACCTATGAGCACCGTCTGATCGACGACATGGTGGCCGCGGCCATCAAATGGTCGGGCGGCTTCGTCTGGGCCTGCAAGAACTACGACGGCGACGTGCAGTCCGACGTGGTGGCGCAGGGCTTCGGCTCGCTCGGCCTGATGACCTCGGTGCTGATGACGCCGGACGGCAAGATTCTCGAGTCCGAGGCCGCCCACGGCACCGTTACGCGTCACTTCCGTCAGCACCAGAAGGGCGAGGCGACCTCGACCAACTCCATCGCCTCGATCTACGCCTGGACGCGTGGCTTCTCGCACCGCGCCAAGCTGGACGGCAACGCCGAGCTGGCGACCTTCGCCGACACCCTCGAGCGGGTCGTCGTCGAGACCGTCGAGGCCGGCTTCATGACCAAGGACCTGGCGCTTCTGGTCGGCGACCAGCAGGGCTGGCTGACCACCGAGGGCTTCCTCGACAAGGTCGCCGAGAACCTGACCGTCGCGATGAGCAAGGCGTAGGCCCAAGCCGCGTCGGGTCGGGAGGTCCCGGAGGGCCGACCCCCTCGGCCAATAAACAAGGCCCGCCGGATTCGCGTCCGGCGGGCCTTTCGATTGAGCCTGCCGCCCGTTCGTGCATTGATGTTCTGTCACGAGGGAAAGACGGTCTTGAACGCGCCATCCGAAGAGCCCCATCAGCCGGTCTGGGCCCGGAACCAGAAGCGTCGGCGTGGAGGCGGAGGGCTGCTCGGCAAGCTGATCGCCTTCATCGTTCTGATGGCGGTCTTCATCTTCTTCGCCGCGCCCGCCGTGGCCTTCTTCGGCATCCGTTCGGCGGCCGAGGCCAGCGACGTCGCCGGCCTGACGCGGCTGATCGACTACCCCGCCGTGCGCCAGTCCCTGAGGCCGCAGCTGGACGGCAATCCGGCCGCCTCCGCGCCGGCACCGACCTTCATGGAAGATCCCATCGGCGCGGTGCGCCGCCAGTTCGAACAGGCGACCGCGCCCCGCGCGCCCGATGTCGACGCCTATCTGACCCCCGCCGCCATTGCCGCCCTGACCCGGGGCGAGGGCCGCTACGCCTCGCAGCACGTCGACGGCGGCCTGCCGTCGCCGGACAACACCAACACCGGCGGTCCCCTGCCGAAGCCGGTCTACTGGAGCATCAACCGGGCCCGGATGAGCGTCGCCGACGAGGGCGGGTCCGAAACCGTGTTCACCTTCGAGCGGAAGGGCCCGTTCGAGTGGAAACTGGTCCACATCGGCCTGCCCGACGGCGCGGCGCCGGCCGCTCCCGTCGTGGGACAGAGCGGCCGCAAGGGCGGCTGACGGCGGCCCTCTTGGCGACCCTCCGCGACTCGGGCAACCGTAGCGGTGGGGAGGCGTTACGACGCCAGAGGGTTGCATGAAGAAGTCACTGATTGTCGGCGTCGCTGTCGGAGCCCTGGCCCTGTTCGGGATCGCCTGGGCCGCCGCGCCCGTGCTGGCGGCACAGGCCCTGATCCGTGCGGCCAAGGCCGGCGACGAGGACAGGATCGAGCAGCTGGTGGACTTTCCGGCGTTGCGGGAAAGCCTGAAGTCCGAGCTCAACGCTGAACTGATGGCACGGATGAGCCGCGACCCGCGCGTGGCCGACAGCGGCCTCGGCGGTCTCGGCATGATGCTGGCGCCGATGATCCTGTCCGGTGCCGTCGATGCGGTGGTCACGCCCCAGGTGGTCGCCCACATGGTCACCACGGCCGAGGCGCCCGATCCCACGCGCCGCCCGGTGCCGGAACCGGCCGGGGACGAGGCTGACGGCGACGACATCCATCAGGCCTGGGGCTATCGCAGCCTGAACGAATTCGCCGTCACCCTGACCGACCGCGACCAGCCCGACGACCACCTGGCCCTGATCCTCGAGCGCCGCGGCCTGTTCGACTGGAAGCTGGCGGCGGTAGACCTGCAGACCGGGCCGGCCGCCTAGCCGGCGAGCGCCGCCCGGACTGCCGCGAGGCCGTCTTCCGCCTTCGACCCATCCGGCGCGCCGCCTTGGGCGAAGTCCGGCTTGCCGCCGGCGCCCTGGCCGCCCATGGCGATGACGGCGACGCGGGCGAGGTCGGCCGCATTGACCTTGCCGACGATGTCGGAGGTCACCGCGACGGTGATGGCCGCCTTGCCTTCCGTCACGCCGATCAGGGCGACGACGCCCGAGCCGACCTGTTTGCGGAAGTCCTCGGCCACGCCGCGCAGGCCCTTGCCGTCGACGCCGTCCAGCACGCGGGCGATCAGTTTGACGCCGTTGATCTCCTCCGGCGCGGCATTGGCGGCTGCGCCACCGCCGCCGAGGGCCAGTTGCTTCTTCAGCTCGGCGACCTGCTTCTCGAGCGCGCGGCGGTCGGCGGTCAGGGCCTCGACGCGGGCCGGGACGTCGGCGGTCTGGACCTTGAACGACTGGGCCAGCGATTTCGCCACCCCGGCCTGGGCCAGCAGGAACTGGCGCGCGGCCTCGCCGGTCAGGGCCTCGATCCGGCGCACGCCGGCGGCGATGCCGCTCTCGGAGACGATCTTGAACAGGGCGATGTCGCCGGTGCGGGCGACGTGGGTGCCGCCGCACAGCTCGACCGAATAGGGCTTGTCCGCCTCTGCCAGGTCGCGGCCCAGGGTCAGCACCCGGACCTCGTCGCCGTATTTCTCGCCGAACAGGGCGACGGCGCCGGCGGCGATCGCCTCCTGCGGGCCCATCATCTTCGTTTCGGCGGGCAGGTTCTGGCGGATGACGGCGTTCACCTCATCCTCCATCCGGGCCAGTTCGTCCTCGGTGACGGGGGCGTTGTGGCTGAAGTCGAAGCGCAGGCGGTCGGCGTCGACCATCTGGCCCTTCTGGGCCACGTGGCCGCCCAGCACATTGGCCAGGGCCTTGTGCAGCAGGTGGGCGGCCGAGTGTTTGGCGCGGGTGGTCAGGCGGGCGTCGGGCGCCGAGCGCAGCTGGGCCCGGGCTCCGATGGCCAGCGTCCCGGAGGTCACCTCGATGCGGTGGGCGAAC
>JAUYAG010000101.1 GCA_030693575.1 Brevundimonas sp.
TCCAACCCGGTCGCGCTCAAGGCCCTGGCCGAGTCCAACGGCGAATCCCTGGTCAGGGGAATGCAGAATTTCGCCGCCGACATGGAGCGCGGCGCCGGCAAGCTGAAGATCAGCCAGGCCGACTACGGCCGCTTCGTCGTCGGCGAAAACGTCGCCACCGCCCCCGGCCAGGTGGTCTGGCGCGACGAGCTGTTCGAACTGATCCAGTTCGACCCCGCCACCGACAAGCAGCGCGCCATCCCGCTGCTGATCTTCCCGCCGTGGATCAACAAATTCTACATCCTCGACCTCCAGCCCGAAAACTCGATGATCCGCTGGCTCTCGGCCCAGGGCTTCACCGTCTTCGTCTGCTCCTGGGTCAATCCCGACGTCGACAAGGCCGGCTTCGGCTTCGACGACTACCTCCAGAAAGGCATCTACCGCGCCGTCGAAAAGGCGCTGGAACAGTCGAAATCCGACCACATCAACACCGTCGGCTACTGCATCGGCGGCACCCTCATGGGCGCGGCCCTCGCCCATATGGCGGCCAGGGGCGACACCCGCGTCACCGCCAACACCTTCTTCGCCGCACAGCACGACTTCGCCGAGGCCGGCGACCTGCTGCTGTTCACCGACGAGCACTGGCTGGGCGAGGTCGAGCAGCAGATGGACGCGGCCGGCGGGGTCCTGCCCGGCGCGGCCATGGCCGAGACCTTCAACGCCCTGCGCGCCAACGACCTGATCTGGTCGTTCTTCGTCAGCAACTACCTGATGGGCAAGTCGCCGCCGGCCTTTGACCTGCTGTTCTGGAACGCCGACCAGACCCGCATGCCCAAGACGCTGCACATGGACTACCTCCGCTCCATGTACGGCCAGAACAAGCTGGCCCGGGGCGAGTTCACCATCGGCGGCATCAAGGTCGACCTGTCGAAGGTGACCATTCCCCTCTATTTCCAGGCCAGCCGCGAGGATCACATCGCGCCGATGAACTCGGTCTATCGCTCGGCCCGCGCCTTCTCCAACGCCGCCGTGACCCTGACCCTCGCGGGTTCCGGCCATATCGCCGGGGTGGTCAATCCGCCCTCGGCGCACAAATACCAGCACTGGACCAACCCCGCCCTGCCCGCGACGCTCGGGGAGTGGCAGGCGAAATCCGTTGAACATCCCGGCAGCTGGTGGAACCACTGGGCCGACTGGCTGCATGAAAAGTCCGGCGACTGGATCGCCGCCCGCGATCCGAAGACCGGCCCGCTCAAGCCGATCGAACCGGCGCCGGGGTCCTATGTGAAGGTGAAGAGTTGAAGCGTCTCGAACCGAACCTGCTGCTGGCCGTCACTACCGGCTTCGCCCTGGTTCTCGTGACCCTGACCGTGAGCGTCTTTGGCGCGGGCGAGCCGCTGCGAAACCTGCTTCTGGCGGTGATCTGCTCCGGCGGCTTCGTGCTGCTCAACCCCCTCCTGTTGCGGGCGATGAAACGCCCGCCGGGCTCAGCGATGATCCATTCCGACAACCCCGGCACAGCGGCCTGGGCCACCCTGTTCCCGATGGTGGTGATCGTCTGTGCCGCCATTCCGGTCTTCTGGCCGGGTCCCGACTATGGCCTGCTGGTCATTGTCGCCGCCGTCTGGTTCGGCGTCACGGTCGAGTCCGCGCTCAAGGCGCGGCGCGGTGGGCGTTAGTCCTTCGGCCCCGTCCGCCGGCAGGTGTGACAACGGCCATCCCACTGCTAGGCTTCCGGCATGAAACGTCTTCGCACACTCGCCGCCATCCTTCTCCTGTCCGGTGCCCTCGCCGCCCCGGCCTTCGCCCAGCAGCCGACGCCGGAGAATAACCCGGCGGGCGTGCTGTTCTGGTCGCCTGCCGATCGTGAGCGCGCCTTCCGCCGGATGGAGACCATCATGCCGCACGCGACCGTCGCGCGCGGCGAGACGCCGGTCCGGGCCCTGCCGCCCGGCGATCCGATCACGCTGAACCCTTCGGCCTATATGGCGGCGGAGAACGTCGCCGGCGTGCTGGTCATCCAGGACGGACGCATCCGGCTGGAACGCTACGGCCTCGGCCTTGGCGAGCGGGACCATTGGGTCTCCTTCTCCATGACCAAGAGCCTGACCTCGACGCTGGTCGGCACCGCCCTGAAGAGCGGTGCCATCGGTTCGCTGGAGGATCCGGTCACCCGCTATCTCCCGGCCCTCGCGGGCGGCGGCTACGACGGCGTCACCGTGCGTCAGCTGCTGACCATGACCTCCGGCGTGCGCTGGAACGAGGACTATTTCGATCCCAACTCCGACGTCGCCCGCTTCCTGCAGGAGCCCGCGCGTCCCGGAGAGGATCCCGTCGTCGCCTATATGGGCCGGCTGCCCCGCGCGGCCGAACCCGGCACGCGCTGGAACTATTCGACCGGCGAGACCAATCTGGTCGGTGCCCTGATCGCCGCCGCCGAGGGCCGGCCGCTGGCCGAACTCCTGTCCGAGCGAATCTGGTCGCGCGCGGGCATGGAGGCCGACGCCTTCTGGGCGCTGGATCAGGGCGGGCGCGAGATGGGCGGCTGCTGCGTCTCCGCCACCCTGCGCGACTGGGGCCGGATCGGCCTGATGGCGCTGGAGGGCGGCCAGCTGGGCGGCGAGCGTATCGTGCCGGACGACTGGTTCGCACAGGCCGTCGTCAAACAGGCCGAAACCGGAGAGCCGAACGAGGGCTACGGCTTCCAGTGGTGGACCCAGGACGACGGCGTCTACGGCGCCTATGGCATCTTCGGCCAGGCCGTCCGCGTCGATCCCGAACGCCGGCTCGTCATCGTCCTGCTATCGTCCTGGCCCCGCGCCGTCGGTCGCAGCCAGAGAACCGCCCGGGAAGCCTTCTTCCAGCAGGTGGCCGCGGCGGTCGACGCGGCCCCGCGACGCTGAGGCGTCAGGACGGACGGAAGGTCAGGGCCACGCCGTTGTTGCAGTAGCGTTTTCCGGTCGGCCGCGGCCCGTCCATGAACAGATGCCCCTGGTGTCCGAGGCAGCGGGCGCAGTGGTATTCGGTGCGCGGAATGCCGATGGCGAAGTCCGTCTTGGTGCCGATGTTGGCGGCGATGACCTCATAGAAGCTGGGCCAGCCGGTGCCGCTGTCGTATTTCCACTGCGAGCGGAACAGCGGCAGGTCGCAGCCGCGGCAGACGAAGGTCCCGCTGCGGTGCTCATTGTTCAGCGGACTGCTGCCGGGCCGCTCGGTCGCCTCGTGGCGCAGCACGTCATAGGCCGCCCGCGGCAGCCGCTCGCGCCACTGGGCGTCGGTGATCCGACGGAACGGCGAGTTGGCGTACTGGGCCTGGGACGCATCGGCCGACTGCGGCGTGCAGGCGGACACGGCGACCGCTCCGGCGGTGGTCAGAAGGGCGCGGCGGGAAAGGTGGGTCATGGTGAGAGATACGTCGGCAAGTTCGCGGAGGTTTCAAGACATCGTTCCTTCTCCCCTTGAGGGAGAAGGTGGCCCGCGCAGCGGGTCGGATGAGGGGTGAATCACCGCTCCGTCCGGACCGCGTCTGCTCTCACCAATAGGATCGCGGAAACAGCCCCCTCATCCGGGCCTCCGGCCCACCTTCTCCCTCAAGGGGAGAAGGGTCACGAAAGGCCGATGCCCTCCTCCAGCCCCAGCATCAGGTTCAGGTTCTGCACCGCCGCCCCCGACGCCCCCTTGCCGAGGTTGTCCAGCAGGGCCACCAACCGCACCTGTTCCCCAGACCGGTCGCCGAACACATGCAGGCGCATCCGGTTGGTCCCGTTCAGCCCCTCCGGATCGATCCCGGTCATGGCCTCGGTCGCCTCCAGCTCGGCCACCTCGACGAAGCGGCAGCCCGCATAGGCCTGAACCAGCGCCCCGTGCACCACCTCGACCGACGGCGACGACGGCAGGGCCGCGAGCTGTAGCGGCACCTCGACCAGCATCCCCTGCCGCCAGGCCCCAACCGCCGGCGCGAACAGCACCGGCCGCTCCATCCCCGTATGCAGCGTCATCTCCGGCACATGTTTGTGCTTCAGCGACAGGCCATAGGCGCGGAAGGCCTCCGCTCCACCGCCTTCGAACTCGGCGATCATCGCCTTGCCGCCGCCCGAGTATCCCGACACGGCATTGACCGTCACCGGCCAGCCCGCCGGAATGATCCCTGCTGACACCAGCGGCCGCACCAGGCCGATAAACCCCGTCGGATAGCAGCCCGGGTTCGACACCCGCGTCGCGCCTGCGATCTTCTCACCTTGCGTCATCCGGCCCGGCGCATGGGCCATTTCGGCAAAGCCATAGGTCCAGGCCGGATCGACCCGGTACGCCGTCGAGGCGTCGATCACCCGCACACCGGGGTTCTCGATCATCGCCACGGCTTCCCTGGCCGCCTCGTCGGGCAGGCACAGGATCACCGCATCGGCGGCGTTCAGCGCCTCGCGCCGCGCCGCCACGTCGCGCCGCCGGTCGCCGAGGGCGATGATCTCGAGATCAGAGCGCGCCTCCAGACGACGCAGCACGTCCAGTCCGGTGGTGCCCGCTTCGCCGTCGATGAAAACCGAATGCATCATTCCAACTCCATCCCCTCTCCCGCTGGGAGAGGGCTTGAGCGCGCGAGAGCGAAGCGATCGCCCTTGCGCGAAAGGGTGAGGGTCGTCCGTGTCCGTCGGCGAAAGCCGTTTCGCAGACCGGGCCACGGCTTGCGCCGACTGCCGCACCCGCCCCTCATCCGGCGCTGCGCGCCACCTTCTCCCATCGGGAGAAGGACAGGAATGAGGCGGCCGGCCGCTCGCGGATCTCCAGCTCCGTGTTCCCGGCCTCGCCGTCGATGAAGATGGTGTGGGTCATAGGGACACCGTCATAAGGTGATCTTCGTCAAGGTTCGTCAGCGCTTCGCCAAGCCTGTTGGAGCGGACCTCCGCGCGGCTCGTGTTGAAGCGTTCCGTCGCAACGGAGCCCTCATAGGCGTGGACGAGAATTCCGACGGAATTCAGTTTCATGCCGTGGAGCAGGTCCAGCAGAATTTCGCGCCATGTTTCGACCGAGTCGAGCGGCTCGAAGGGCTTCTTCTCTGCCGCTGTGATCGCCGCATCCATCGCCCGCCCAATCTTTGCCTCGGACCAGCCTTTGCGTCGGAGAGCATCAAGCCGGTCGGTCGGTTCCTTCGGAGGCAAAGTCGGGGCGAAAACCGTGCCGCAGTCACACTTCGTCGTGGTCAGATACTGATATTCGCCCGGCTTGAGGGCGGCTTCAACCGATGGATTGTCCGCAGGCAGCGCCCGGCGGCCATGCGCGCGCATTCTCGCATCAAGAGCGGCGATGTCTGAGGTTGCGGCCACAAGGGTGATGAAGTGGCACATCCGATTCCTCCAAAGAAAAAGGGCGCTCCGGTTTCCCGAAGCGCCCCCAATCCAAACCGTATCGTGAAACGGCCTAGCGCTTCGAGAACTGGAAGGACTTGCGGGCCTTGGCGCGGCCGTACTTCTTGCGCTCGACGACGCGGCTGTCGCGGGTCAGGAAGCCGTGCGGCTTCAGGACCGGGCGCAGCGCCGGCTCATAGTGGGTCAGGGCGTGCGACAGGCCGTGGCGGATCGCGCCGGCCTGGCCCGACAGGCCCGAGCCCTGCACGGTGCAGTCGACGTCGAACTGGGTCAGGCGGTCGGTCACTTCCAGCGGCTGGGCGATCATCATGCGCAGGATTTCGCGGGCGAAATACTGCATCTGATCCTTGCCGTTGATGGTGATCTTGCCCGAGCCGGGCTTGATCCACACGCGGGCGATCGCGTTCTTGCGCTTGCCGGTCGAATAGGCGCGGCCCTGGGCGTCCAGCTTCTGGGTGTAGACGGGGTGTTCCTCGCCCACGCCGACAGTGCCCATGCCACGCAGGGCGTCAAAGCCGGTCGCGGCGGGGGCGTCGTTCTCGACGACGGGCGTTTCAGCAGTCACGTCGGTCATGCTCAGACGCTCCGGGTGTTCTTGGAGTTGGCCGACTTGAAGTCGATCGTTTCCGGCTGTTGGGCTTCGTGGGTGTGCGCCGCGCCGGCGAACAGGCGCAGGTGCGTCATCTGCAGGCGAGCCAGCGGGCTCTCCTTGGGCAGCATACGCTCGACGGCCTTCTCAAGGACGCGTTCCGGGAAACGGCCGTTCAGGACCTTCTCCGGGGTCGTCTGCTTGACGCCGCCCGGGTGACCGGTGTGGCGGTAGTAGATCTTGTCGGTGATCTTCTTGCCGGTGAACACCACCTTGTCGACGTTGGTGACGATGACATAGTCGCCGCAATCGACGTGGGGGGTGTAGTCGCCGCGGTGCTTGCCGCGCAGACGGTTGGCGATGAAGGTCGCGAGACGGCCCACCACGACGCCTTCAGCGTCGATATGGATCCATTTCTTCGTGACCTCGGCCGGCTTCAGCGAAGCCGTGGTGCTCTTCAGCATTTCAAGGGTCCTGGGAGACGATCGGGTGCCCCTCCCGATGACGGGGACGAGCGGAAGGCGCGCTGATAGAGGACGGGGGAGCCGGGGTCAAGGTGGGACGTGTGCGGAGATAGCTATCATCATATTGAATAATCATGCTTTTTTAATTACGGTATTAAAATACCATACATATTTCCTTCCCCCATTTCGGGGGAAGGTGGCGGGCGAAGCCTGACGGATGGGGGCTGGTCAGGCTGCACCCGCCTCCCGCCAATCGCGACGCGGACAGGACCCCCATCCGAGCCGCTCCGCGGCCCACCTTCCCCCGAACTGGGGGAAGGGAATGCTGGAGATTCCCCGATTGTCAGCATATTCCGCGCCGCCAACCTTCTGACTTCGCTCATCTTCCAAAAATTACAGCGCCCCCAGCCCGCCATAGGAAGCCCGTCCGCCATACTCCCCCCGTCCCGTCGCAAGGGAGGCTCGCTCGGCCGGCGAACCGAAGCGGTGGCGGGAGCGGAGGGAGCGGGCCGCGACGGAGCAATCCGGGCGCGGAGGCCCGAGGGCTGCAACGCCCTCAGGCCATGGGACAGGGAACAACCCCCGTCCGGTCCAGGAGACGGTCGTCGCCGTCCCTGCCCGCGGCGCGCGGACCGGGTCACCTGCCAACAACAGGCGACGGCCCCGGCGCGTCGAAAACCCGCCGCGCGGAGCGTCTGTCTTTCGCCGAAACGGTATTTAGCTCTCTTCTCCGGGCGAAGGTCCGGGCGCTCCGCCATGCCTCCCACAACCGCTTTTGCCGAAGCGGCGATGACTCACGCCTTTCCTCGCGCTAAACCGCCGCCGAACCTTCAGGAGCCCTGCCCATGACCGTCGCCGCCCGCCTCGCCGAACTCGGCATCAGCCTGCCGGAACCCGCCAAGGCGGTGGCCAACTATGTGCCCTATGTCCAGACCGGCAACCTGGTCCACATCTCCGGCCAGCTGTCGAACGACGCCGCCGGCGGCATCAAGGGCACGGTCGGTGCCGACGTCTCGCCGGACCAGGCGAAGGACGCGGCCCGCATGTGCGGCGTCAACCTGCTGGCCCAGATGTCGGCCGCCTGCGAGGGCGACCTCGAGCGGGTCGTCCGCGTGGTGAAACTGGGCGGCTTCGTCCAGGCCGCCGGTGATTTCGAGGCCATCCCCGCCGTCATCAACGGCTGCTCCGACCTTATGGTCGAGGTCTTCGGCGACAAGGGCCGCCACGCCCGCTCCGCCGTCGGCGTCTACAAACTGCCCCTCGGCTTCGCCGTCGAGGTCGACGCCATCGTCGAGGTGCGGTGAGCCCTGGCCTTTCCCCGCGAAGCGGGCCTCCTCGGCCAGCCGCCCGATCCGATGGCCGGAAGGTTCATCACGAAGGGCACGAAGAAGCCACGAAGGGCACCAAGGAATCGGGGCACCGCCCTCTTCGTGTTCTTTGTGGATTCCTTGGTGCCCTTTGTGATGAACCCGCTTCGCGGGGTCGCGCCCCAGCCTTCGCCGGAATGAGCCGGATTTGAGTTTCCAGATCCAGGTCCACAACACCATCGCCGACATAGGCCGCGAGGCCTGGGACGCCTGCGCGTCCCCGTCCGGCGACCCTTTCCTCTCGTTCGACTTCCTCGACGCCTGCGAAGCCTCCGGCAGCGCCGTCCCCGCCGAAGGCTGGGCCGGCCGCCACCTGTCCCTGCGCGACGAACACAACCGCGTCCTCGGCGTCATGCCGCTCTGGCTCAAGGGCCACAGCCAGGGCGAATACGTCTTCGATCACAGCTGGGCCGACGCCTATCAGCGCGCGGGCGGCCGCTACTATCCCAAGCTGCTCGCCGCCGTGCCCTTCACCCCGGTCACCGGCCCCCGCGTCCTCGCCCACCCCGACGCCGACGCCGCCACCGTCCGTCAGGCCCTGCTGCAGGGCGCGATCGCCCTGACCGAACGGCTCGGCGTCTCCTCCCTGCACGTCAACTTTCCGACTGAAGACGACTGGACGGCCATGGGCGAGGCCGGCCTGCTGCAGCGTCAGGACATGCAGTACGTCTGGCGCAACGACGGCTATGCGACCTTCGACGCCTTCCTCGCCGCCCTGTCCGCGAACCGTCGCAAGACCATCCGCCGCGAACGGCGCGAGGCGCAGGCGGGCCTCGACATCCGCGTCCTGACCGGCGCGGACATCACCGAGGCCCACTGGGACGCCTTCTTCGGCTTCTACATGGACACCGGCGCGCGGAAGTGGGGCCGGCCCTATCTGACGCGCGACTTCTTCACCCGCCTCGGCGCGACCATGGCCGATCGTATTGCACTGGTGATGGCCTTCCGCGACGGGGTCGCCATCGCCGGTGCCCTCAACCTGATCGGCCGCGACGCCCTGTATGGCCGCCAGTGGGGCGCGCTGGAGGAGGTGCCCTTCCTCCATTTCGAGCTCTGCTACTACCAGGCCATCGAGTTCGCCATTTCGCGCGGCCTGTCGCGCGTCGAGGCCGGGGCCCAGGGCGAGCACAAGATCGCCCGCGGCTACCTGCCCTCCCCCGTCTATTCGGCCCACTTCATCGCCGACCCGGCCCTGCGCGAGCCGGTCGCACGCTATCTCGACGGCGAGCGTCCTGCTGTGGCGGCCGAGATCCAGGCCATGACGGCGGACCTGTCGCCGTTCAGAAAGCCGGAATAGCCGTCAGTCGGCGCGCTTCGGGCTCTCGCCGATGAACCAGCCGGCGATCCAGCTGACGATGCCGGTGACAATGGCCGCGCCGATCCCGGCCCACAGGCCGTCGACCACGAACCCGCCCAGCAGACTGGCGACCAGACCGATCATGGCCGCGTTCACCACCAGCAGGAACAGGCCGAAGGTGATGATCGTCAGCGGGAAGGTCACGAAGGTCAGGATCGGCCGCACGATGGCATTGGCGATCCCCAGCAGCAGCGCCGCCGCCAGCAGAGATCCGTTCGACAGGAAGTCCACACCGCTCACGACCCGCGACGACAGCCACAGGCCGAAACAGGTAACCAGAAACTGGACGATGAAACGCAGCATGGCTCTCTCCCGACTCGCGCGGCACGATAACGCGAAACCGCGCGCCGGGCTCCCCCCGTCGGCCACCCGTTGCTAGGGTGGCCAGGACCCACGGAGCCCACGATGAGCCTGCACGCGCCCTATGATCCCGACAACATCTTCGCAAAGATCCTGCGCGGCGAGATTCCTGCGGTCAGGGTCTGGGAAGACGACCATGTGCTGGCCTTCATGGATGTGTTCCCGCAGTCCGAAGGTCATGTCCTGATCATCTCGAAGACCTCGACGGCCCGGACCCTGCTGGAGATCGAGGCCGACGCCCTCGCCCGCCTGACCGCCGCCGTCCAGCGCACGGCGCGGGCGGTCGAAGAGGCCCTTCAACCCGACGGCTTCCAGATCATGCAGTTCAATGGCGAGGCCGGCGGTCAGACCGTCTTCCACCTGCATTTCCATATCATCCCGCGCTGGAGCGACCGGCCGATGAAAGGCCATGGCCATGCGCCTATGGCCGACGCCGACGTCCTGCGCGCGCTGGCGGACCGGATCGCCGCCGCGCTTGACTGAGTTGCGCTGAGGGCGAAGCCGAAAGATTAGTCCGGTCGGAACTGGAGCTCGGCAAGACGGGCGTAGAGCCCCCCCTGTGCCATCAGCGACTGGTGGGTGCCCTCCTGCACCACCCGGCCGTCCTCCATCACCACGATCCGGTCGGCGCGCAGCACGGTAGCCAGGCGATGGGCGATGACGATGGTCGTCCGGCCCTGCATGGCCTGGTCCAGCGCCGCCTGCACCAGCCGCTCGTTCTCCGCGTCCAGCGCCGAGGTCGCCTCGTCCAGAAGCAGGATCGGGGCGTCCCGGACGAGCGCCCGGGCGATGGCCATCCGCTGCCGCTGTCCGCCCGACAGGCTCTTGCCGCGCTCGCCCAGAGGCGTGTCGAAACCTTCAGGCAGGGCCTCGACAAAGCCCAGCGCCTGGGCCTCCTCGGCCGCCGCGCGGACCTCATCATCGCTGGCGAGTTCACGGCCGAAACGGATGTTTTCGCTCGCGGATCCGGAAAACAATGGTGCTTCCTGCGACACCCAGGCAAAACGACCGCGCACCGCGACCGGATCGGCGGCGCGCACGTCCACCCCATCGACCGAGACGACGCCGGCCTGCGGATCGTAGAAGCGCAGCAGCAAACGGAAGACCGTGCTCTTGCCCGCTCCCGAGGGCCCGACGAGGGCGACGGTCTCGCCCGGCCGCACGGTCAGCGAGAAGCCCTTCAACGCCGGCAGGTCGGGCCGGCCCGGATAGGCGAACTGGACCGCCGACATCGAAACCTCGCCCGTCGGCGGCTCGGGCAGGATCACCGGCGATTCGGGCGGCCGGATCGCGGCCTCGCTGCGCATCAGCTCGTCGATCCGCTCCATCGCCCCGGCAGCCTTCTGAACATCGCCCCAGCTCTCGCCGAGCGCCCCGACCGCGCCGGCCACGAATACGGCAAGAAGCACGAACTGGAGCAGCGCGCCCGGCGTCATTCGGCCGCCGATCACATCCTGCGCGCCCAGCCACAGCACCAGGCTGACGCCGCCGAACATGACCACGATGATCATGGCGGTCATGAAGGCCCGCGCCCTCATCCGCACCAGCGAGACGGCAAACGCCGCCTCCACCGCCGCGCCGAACCGTTCGATGGCGCTGGCCTCGCGCCCGAAGGCCTGCACCGTCTCGATCGCGTCGACGCTCTCGCCGGCGAAGCCTACGGCGTTGGCGAACCGGTCCTGCGAAGCGACGGTCAGCTTTCGCACCGTCCGGCCGAACAGGAAGATCGGGCCGAGCAGAAGCGGCACCACCAGCAGCACCATGCCGGTCAGCTTGGGACTGACCACGAACAGCAGGATGGTCCCGCCGATGAGGGTCAGGAAATTCCGCAGGGCGAACGACACCGAGGTCGTCAGCAGGGTCTCGACCAGGGCGATGTCCGTGGTCAGGCGCGACAGCACCTCACCGGTCCGCATCGAGGCGTAGAAGGCCGGGTCAAGCGTCAGGATGCGCCCGAACAGCCCCTTGCGCAGGTCGGCGACGACCCGCTCCCCGGTCTTGGTGACGAAATAATACCGGACCGCCGTCGCGAAACCGAGGAACAGGGCGTTGGCACCCAGCAGCAGAAACCACAGGTTCAGCTGCGCCCCGCCGTTCTCGAATCCGTTGTCGATGGCGCCGCGGGCTGCTGCTGTCAGGGCCAGCGAGGCTGAGGTGGACAGGATCAGCCAGACCGCCGCCATGGCCACATGGCCCTTGTGCCGCATGGCATAGGGGAACAGTCGTCCCAGGGGGCGAACGTCCCGGCGGCGGGCCCGGCGTTCCCCGGCCTCGCCCATCTGTTCGGCCAGCTGGGCCCCTGCGCCCGGCCGCCCCCGGATGTCGGCGGCGGCGTCGGGATTGGCGGTTGCATCTGTCATGGCGCGCGCCTCTTGCCCCGGAACGGCCCCCGGTGTAAACGCCGCCGCTCATTCCCGCCCCAGATGGCGGGATTTCTCATTTTCGCGCTCCGACGGTCGGCATCGTCATCGCGCAGAGACCGGACCAGGACCATGAAGGCGGATACGCACCCCGACTACCACTTCATCACCGTGACGATGACCGATGGTACGAGCTACCAGACGCGCTCGACCTACCAGAAGGAAGGCGCCGTCCTGAACCTGGACATCGATCCGCTGACCCACCCGGCCTGGACCGGCGGCAACGCCCATCTGATGGACCGCGGCGGCCGCGTTTCGCGCTTCAACAACAAGTTCGCCGGCTTCATCAAGAAGTAGGCCTCACCGTGCGGGTCGGGCTTTCTGGCCACACCCTGCGGCAAGACGACCACAAAGGCGTCGGTCTCCGGACCGGCGCCTTTCTGTTTGCCCGGAACGCCGATAACATGGCGGCGTTGGCTTCGGGGGCGTGGACGTGGGGTCCCGTGTCGAAGCGGGCGAAGAGATTTTGACGATGAATCGACGGCAACTCGGACTTGGCGCAGCCGTGTCGGCTTTCGCGTCGACGGTTGGACTGGCGGCCCGGGCCCAGACCCGCGACCCCGGCGCTGTCGCCTTCTACGACAATTTCAGCGATCAGCTGGCCCGCCTGCCCGCAGCGATCCAGCCCGATGTGCGCGCCTTCTATGAGCTGAACGGCTGGCGTCCCGTCTGGACGGCCGAGCGCCTCCGCGCCCTTCAGGCCGCCGCCGGCCGCGCCGAGCGCCATGGTCTGTCGCAGGGCGACTTCTTCGATTTCGAGGCTCTGGCCGCGTCCCAGGACTCGGCCGAGATGCGCACCACCGCCGCCGCCATGGGCTATGGCCGCGTCCTCGGCGAAGGCCGGGTTCGCCCCGAGACCGTCGAGGACCTGTGGGAGATGCAGAAGAACCGCGTCGACCTGCCCGTCGGGCTGAACGACGCGCTGGCCCAGAACCGTCTGGTCGACTGGTTCGAGGGTCTGGCCCCGACCGACATCGGCTATTCCAACCTGTCCGCCGGCTATATCCGCTATCGCCGCCTGATCCGCGACGGCGGCTGGCCGGTCTTCCGCCAGGGCACGTCGATCGAGCCGGGCATGAGCGACGCCCGTATTCCCGCCCTGATCCAGCGTCTGGTCGCCGAGGGCGATCTGTCCGCCGCTGACGGCGCGCGGCTGACCGCCCAGGGCATCGTCTACGGCCCTGAACTGCAAGCCGCCGTCCGCGGGTTCCAGATCCGCCACGGCCTCGTGGCTGACGGGCGCATGGGCACGGGAACCCAACGGTCCCTCTCGGCCTCGGCTGAAGATCGTGCCCGCCAGATTGCCCTCAACCTCGAGCGCCGCCGCTGGCTGAAGCGCGAGGTCGCGCCCGAACGCATCGAGGTCAACACCGCAGCCGCCATCATGGTCTACTGGAAGGACGGCCGGCCGGTACACTCCAACCGGGTCGTCGTCGGTACGGCCGCCAACCAGACGCCCAGCCTCGAGAAGCCGTTCGCCTCGGTCGTCGCCAACCCGCCCTGGTATGTGCCCTCCAGCATCGCCCGTGCCGAGATCCTGCCGCGGGGCCCGGCCTATCTGGCCAGCCAGAACATGTACATTCAGAACGGCACCGTCATCCAGCGCGCCGGCCCGACCGCCGCGCTCGGCTATGTGAAGTTCGAACTGCGGGACAGCTACGCCATCTTCCTGCACGACACCCCGTCAAAGGCCGCCTTCAATCTCGCCTTCCGGCACCGGTCGCACGGCTGCGTGCGGGTGCAGAACGCGGTCGAGTTCGCCCGGCTGCTGCTGTCGCCCGATCCCGCCCTGCTGGAGCAGTTCGACACCGCCCAGGATAGCCGACAGACCCGCCGCATCCAGACCGGCCGCGAGATCAGCGTTCGCCTGCTGTACTGGACTGCCTTCGTCGACGGCCAGGGCCGCGTCGCCTTCCGCGAGGACGTCTACAGCCGCGACGCCAAGCTGGCACAGGCTCTCGGCATCGCCCTCAGCCTGCCCCGGCCGGTCGATGACGGCGCCCGGGTGGCGACCGACGTCGGGCCGTAGGGTTTAAATCAGGTTCGGAACGCCGCCGTCAGCCGATCCAGCTGGCTCTGGACGGGATTCACCGCGTCCTCTTCCGGCTCATCCAGATACATGCGGCGATCCAGGTGCAGGACCCGGTCGTACAGCTTCTCGGTGCGCACGAGATATTCGATCAGGGCGATCGGCAGCTCCGGATGGCTGGGCTCGGTCGCGACCGCACGCTCGGCCAGGCGATAGCGGACTTCGCAGGCCGTTTCCGCCGTCATGTCCCCCTCGCGCACGGCCCGCTGGACCAGCAGCCACGACGCGATCTGCATCAGCCGGGTCGTCAGCTTCATGCTCTCGCCCGCGTAAAGCAGGGCCGTGGAGCGCGACAGCAGCTTGGATTCCCGACGCCCGTCGCCGTCCAGATAGGCGGCGGTCTCCTCGACCAGCTCCATCCCCTCCTGGAAGGTGCGATCGAACAGTTCCGAACGCGCAAAATCGTCCACGACCGCGGCGCGGCTGCGGCCCGTTGGCGAAAGCGTGGTGGCGTCAACAGGCATGAACTCAACCAGACTCATGGGACAGGCGCATCCGTATCACGACCGGCACGGCGTGGCGCGGCGCTTCCACGGACTGCAACGGCCATGCCAGACGGAGACCGGCAGGATCAGGACCGGAAATTGAACATGGCGTCGGCCGCATTGCGTTGCGACGACTTGCCTTCGATGGCGGCTTTGGAGCGGTCGATCTCGGCCTGAAGCCCCTCGATGCGCTGCTTCAGATCCTCGACCGAATAGCCGTCCAGGTCCTCCCGCGTCAGGGCGATCAGCGGCGCGCCGCGCGCCGGACGGGGCTCCAGATCCTCGAACATCACCGCCTCCTTCGTGGCCATCCGCTACGCAACACCCTATTTCAACGCCCGGATACGGACGATTGCAAGAACAGGACGGGCGAATGCGGGTAGTCGAGATCACGGGCGGCGCCGGCTCCGCCGAGTCCCTGACCCTCTCCGAACGTCCCGATGTGACCGCAGGCCCGGGCGAGGTTCGCATCCGCGTCCGGGCCGCCGGGATCAACCGCCCGGACATCCTGCAGCGGCTGGGCCGCTACCCCGCCCCGCCCGGGGCATCGGACATCCTTGGTCTGGAGGTCGCGGGCGAGGTCGATCAGGTCGGCACCGGCGTGACACGCTGGTCTGTTGGCGACCGTGTCTGCGCGCTTCTGGGCGGCGGCGGCTATGCGGAGTTCGCCGTCGTCGACGCCCGCCACGCCCTTCCCGTCCCGGCCGACATGGACTTCGTACAGGCCGCCGCCCTGCCTGAGACGATCTGCACCGTCTTCGCCAATGTCTTCGAGTCCGGCGCGCTGAAGACCGGCGAGACCCTGCTGATCCACGGGGCCACCAGCGGCATCGGCGTCACCGCCGTCAGCATGGCGAAGGCCGCCGGCGCGCGGGTCATCGCCACCTCCCGCGGCACCGCCAAGGCCGCGGCCGCGCGCGTTCTCGGCGCCGACCTCAGCCTCGACGCCGCCGTGGACGACATGGAAGCGGCGATCCGGGCGTTCGGCGGCGCGGACGTGGTGCTGGACATGGTTGGGGCCGACTACGCCGCGCTCAATCAGGCCGCGCTGAATCCCTTTGGCCGCTGGGTGGTCATCGCCACCCAGTCCGGCGCGCTGGCGCAGGTCGATCTGGCCAGGCTGATGATGAAGCGGATCGTCCTGACCGGCTCGACACTTCGCGGCCGTCCGGCCGACGAAAAGGCCCGGCTGATCGCCGCGGTTGAAGCCACGGCCTGGCCGTGGGTCGCATCCGGTGCGGTCCGGCCGCCCGTCGAGGCGACCTTCCCGCTGGAACAGGCATCGGCCGCCCACCTCCGGCTGGAGGCAGGCGGCCATGTCGGCAAGATCGTGCTGACCGTTTGACGCTTACCAGCGATCGCCGCGGCGCACGGGGCGCAGCGAAGAGATGCGGTCGTTCATGCCCCAGCGCTGCAGATTGCGAACGTCGTCGCGGAACGTCTGGCAGAAGCCGCGGTAGTAGGCGTCGGTGCAGGCCTCCCACTCGCCACGGAACTGCATCGAGCTGATGGTGTCGTTGAAGCCCGTGTTGGCCAGGTTCGGCACCTCATTGTCGAACCGGAAGCTCGCGCCGCGGAATTCCGAGTCGCGATAGATGGTCACCGAGGAGCGCCCGCCGCCCCAGCCGCCGCCGGGCCGATCAGGGCGATCAGGCCGGCCGCCGCCGCCGCCCGGGCGATCTTCAAACTCACCGCGGTTCGGACCGCAAACCAGCAGGCCGTCGTTGTTGCGGATCTCGTAGTTGGCGCAGCGGTTCAGCTCGATCGAGGTCCCTCGAATGTTGCCCCGATTGTTGCGGCAATCGGCGTAGAGGCGGCCGCGGTTCACGTATTCGCCGCTGCAGCTGTCGCGATAATCGCCGCGCGGAGCGACCCGCTCGGGTCCCCCCGGGATCTGCGGAGCAAACTCCTGCCCGGCACCGGAGACGACCGCCGCGGCGGCCAGCATTTCGATCAGCATGGAAGTTCCTCCCAGAAAGTCATTCCCGACGCACAACGCGTCTGTGAAGCGACTGTTGCGCCGTGTGGATGAACCTTGGCTGTACGGCCTTGTCGGGTTCCGTTTTCTTTTCCGGCGAATAGGACTATATCGCGAGCATCAACGCCCGGTCGAAAGGCCGGGCGCCGTCGTATCCAGAGCCCGGTTTTCGGGTTCGAACAAGCACCGGAACGCCCCCATGACCGACATCCTGATGCCCAAGGCCACCGCGGTCTGGCTGGTCGACAACACCTCGCTGACCTTCGAGCAGATCGCCGACTTCTGCGGCCTGCACCCGCTGGAAGTGCGCGGCATCGCCGATGGCGACGTGGCCCGCGACATCCGCGGCGCCGATCCGCTGGTCAACGGCCAGCTGACCCGCGAAGAGCTGGACAAGGCCCAGAATGACGACGCCTACCGCATGCAGGCCGTGGTCAGCCGCCACGCCGAACTGCTGAAGGTGCACAAGGCGCCGCCGAAATACACGCCCGTCTCGCGTCGCCAGGACCGCCCGGACGCCATCATGTGGTTCGTGCGCAACCACCCCGAGGTGACCGACGCCCAGATCGCCAAGATGCTCGGCACCACCAAGTCGACCATCGAGAGCGTGCGCAACCGCACCCACTGGAACAGCCCCAACATCAAGCCCGTCGACCCCGTGACCCTCGGTCTGGTCGGCCAGCTGGCCCTGGACGAACTGGTCAGGAAGGCCGCCGACAAGAAGGCGAAGGACGACGCGAAGAAGGGCGGTGCCACCCTGCAGGCCGTCGACGCCCCGGAAGAGCCGGTCGAGGAGGAATTCGTGCCGGAAGCCCGCGAGCGCCGCGGTGCCGAACCGACCGCCGCCTCGGTGTTCGGCTCCAAGGACTGAGCGGTCCACCGCAACCATAAAAACGGCCCCGGGATCGCTCCCGGGGCCGTTGTTCTTTCGGGAAGCCTGGCTAGTGCGCCGAGGCTTCCAGACTGGTGATCTGTTCCTTGAGTCGGAGCTTCTGCAACTTGAGCTCCCTCACGCGAAGCGAGTCCGTGGCCGGGTGGGTCGTCTCTCTCCGGATCGTCTCATCCAGGTTGCGATGACGGTTTCCCAGTTCGCGGATACGAGCTTCGATGGTCATGGCTTGCGCCTCCATGTCTAAGGGACCAGTACAGTCAGCGCCGGGTCTGACCGGCTGTAGAATCACATTCCAGTGAACTGCCGACCGTCCTGATACGGACCACCCTGGAGCCCGAATTGGCCGAAGATGTGAACAGAGCCGTACGGAACCCTTCCGCCTCGGCCCCTTCCCGATTGATCGTCGGAATTTCCGGAGCGTCCGGCGTGACTTACGGCGTCCGGGTGCTGGATGCCCTGCGCGAACTGGGGGTCGAGAGCCACCTCGTCGTCACCCGCGCCGCCCTGCTGACCCTGTCGCAGGAGACCGACCTGTCCGCGGACGACCTGCTGGGCCGCGCCGACGTGACGCACCGGCTGAACGACGTCGGTGCCACCATCGCCTCGGGCTCGTTCCGGACCATGGGCATGATCATCGCGCCCTGCTCGGTCCGCACGATGGGCGAGATCGCCACCGGCGTGACCTCCACCCTCCTGACCCGCGCCGCCGACGTGGCGCTGAAGGAGCGACGCCGGCTGGTGCTGATGGTGCGCGAGACGCCCCTGCATCTGGGCCACCTACGCACCATGACGGCCCTGGCCGAGATGGGCGCGATCATCGCCCCGCCCCTGCCCGCCTTCTACGCCAGGCCGGCCTCGATCGCCGAGATGGTCGACCAGTCCGTCGGTCGCGCCCTGGACCTGTTTGACCTCGACTGGTCCGCCGTGCGGCGCTGGGACGGCCTCAAGGGACCCGCGGCCGAATGAGCCTTTGGGACTGGGCGCTGACGGCCTATGCCGCCGACGGGGTCGCCGACGCCTGCCTGGAGCTGCAGGACGCCGCCGGCCAGAACGTGCCCCTGCTGCTGTGGGCCGCCTGGTGCGCCGCCGAGGGTCGCGCGCCGGACGAGGACACCCTTGAAGCCGCCGGCGACACCGCACGGGCCTGGCAGGAAACCGCCATCGCCCCGCTGCGCGCCGTGCGTAAGGCGCTCAAGGCCCGCGCCCCCGATCTCGACGACGCCGACCGCGAGGCCGTCCGGGCCCAGGTCAAGGCGGTCGAGCTGGAGGCCGAGCGCCGCCTGCTGGCCGCGCTGGAGGGTCTCGCCCCCGCGCCGTCCGGCCCGGCGCACCCGCCGATCGGCACGCTCGTGGCCGCCGCCCGCGTCTGGTCGCCGATGACGCCGCGCGCGGGACTGGTTCGCCTTGCAGACCGCCTTCCGGCCTGACGCGACGCACAGTATGATGAGCCGGCGGGGCCCGAGATGAACGACGACGAACCTTTTCTGAGCGAAGAAGATCTGGCGATGCACGCCCGGCTCAAGGTGCTTCAGCTTGAGCACGCCGACCTCGACGCCTCGATCGAGGCCCTGGGTCATATGCCGGTGCCGGATCAGCTGATGATCGCCCGCCTGAAGCGGAAGAAGCTGCTGCTGCGGGACGAGATCGCCAAGATCGAGGACCGCATCCTGCCGGACATCATCGCCTGAGTTCGCCTCAGCGGCCCTTCTTGCGCACCCACATGGCCGCGTCGGCCTCGGCCAGCCAGACCTCGGGGTCGGTGTGGCCGGCGAAGGCGCGGACGCCGAAGGAGCCGCCCAGCGGCGCCTGTTCCCCGGCCCAGACGAAGCCGTCTGCCTCCAGCGCCGCGGCCAGACGCTTCGCCTTGTCGCGGCCCTCGTCGAGGCCGGCGTTGAGCATCAGCAGGGCGAACTCGTCGCCGCCCAGCCGGCCGACCGCATCCGATTCGCGCAGATTGGCCCGCAGCAGTTCGGCGACCTGCACCAGGGCGGCGTCGCCGGCCGCGTGGCCGAGGGTGTCATTGACGTTCTTGAAGCCGTCCAGATCGAGATACAGCAACACCGCCGGCACCTCGTGACGCTGGCAGAAGGCCATGGCGCTGCGCATGACGGCGACAAAGCCACGCCGGTTCAGCGCCGGCGTCAGCACGTCGTGATCCGCCGCCGCCTCGGCCGCCTCGGCGCGCAGGCGCAGGGCCTCGACCTCGGCGCGCAGGCGCTCGATCTCGGCGTGAGGGTCGGTGACGGCCGCGTCAGTCACGAGCGATAGGGGCTCCCCGGCCGGCGACTCAACACGTCCGGCTGCCAGAGAGCCTAACGCCGTCGGTTGCGGGCGCAACGCGAGTCCTGTATCGCGCCGCTTTCCCGCGAAAAGGGCGAGCCTTCATGACGACCGGGACACCACCAGTGGCGATCATCATGGGCAGTCGTTCGGACTGGCCGACGATGAAACACGCCGCCGACGCCCTCGACCGTCTGGGCGTGGCCTGGGACGCCCGGGTGGTCAGCGCCCACCGGACCCCCAAACGCCTGTTCGACTTCGCCACCGGGGCCCGCGCGGCGGGCTTCAAGGTCATCATCGCCGGGGCCGGCGGTGCCGCCCACCTGCCCGGCATGGCCGCCTCCATGACCGAACTACCGGTGCTGGGCGTTCCGGTGGAATCGAAGGCGCTCAAGGGCATGGACAGCCTGCTGTCCATCGTCCAGATGCCCGGCGGCATCCCGGTGGCCACCCTGGCCATAGGCGAGCCGGGCGCCAAAAACGCCGGCATCCTGGCCGCCCAGATCCTCGCCCTCTCCGACCCGATCCTGGCCGGCCGCCTGGCCGCCTTCCGCGAGGCCCAGACCGAGGCCGTGCACGAAACCGTCGAGGACTGAGTGACCCTGACGCTGAAAGCCTCGCCCCTGCCCCCCGGTTCGACCCTCGGGATTCTCGGCGGCGGCCAGCTGGGACGGATGCTCAGCCAGGCTGCCTCGCGCCTCGGCTTCAACGTCGTCATCCTCGACCCCGAGGAGAACAGCCCGGCCGGCCGTGTTTCACAGGGTCAGATCGTCGCCGCCTATGACAATCCCACGGCCCTCGGCGTGCTGGGCCAGACCTGCGCGGCGGTGACCTTCGAGTTCGAGAATGTCCCCGCCGGCTCGGTGGAGCGGCTGGTCGAGGGCGGCGCGATCGTCGCGCCCGGCCCCAAGGCCCTGGCCGTGGCCCAGGACCGCGTGGAGGAGAAGACCTTCCTCAACAGCGTCGGCGCCCCGACCGTCGCCTTCGCCGCCATCGAAACCCTTGAAGAGCTCCGTCATGCCGTAGACCGGCTGGGGGTTCCGGTCCTGCTCAAGACCCGGCGCGAAGGCTATGACGGCAAGGGACAGGTCTGGATCAAGTCCCCCGGCGAGGCCCTCAAGGCCTGGACCGCGATCGGCGAGCGCCCGGCCATCCTCGAGGCCCGGGCGGCCTTCCAGCGCGAACTGTCGGTGATCTGCGCCCGGGGCCGCGACGGCGCGGTCGCCGTCTATCCCCTGGGTGAAAACGTCCACAAGGGCGGCGTCCTCAAGACAACGCTCGCCCCGGCGAAGGTCGATGCGAAGACCGAGGCGCGCGCCCATGTCATCGCCGCCGCCATCCTCGAGGGGCTGGATTATGTCGGCGTCATGGGGATCGAACTGTTCGATCTCGGCGGCGGCCTGCTGCTGGTCAACGAGATCGCGCCGCGCGTCCACAACACCGGCCACTGGACCCAGGACGGCTGCGTCTGTGACCAGTTCGAACAGCACATCCGCGCCCTCGCCGGCTGGCCGCTCGGCCCGACCGCCGCCCACGCCCGGGTCGAGATGACCAATCTGCTGGGCGACGATGTGAAGAAATGGGCGGCCCTGTCCGCCAGACCCGACGCCCGCCTGCACCTCTACGGCAAGGCCGAAGCCCGCAAGGGCCGCAAGATGGGCCATGTGAACCGGGTGAAGCCGCTCGTCTGATCGACGGCGCCCGGCGCCCGTCCGGGGGCGAGAGTATCGCTTTTCCCCCAGAAAAATCCGGCGGGTGATTTTCGATACGCGTCAGCGGAGCCCGCCCGGGCAGGCCGCGCCTGGGGCGGCGTCGGCGGGGTGATGCAAGCTGTCAAAGACCAGGGCCCGGCGGGCATTTGGCCAGTATGCATGCGGGGGCGTCAGAATCGGACGCAGGCGGCGGATGGGCATGATTGCGCGCCGGCGGGCGGGGGCCGGATGGTCGCTCCGAGGGTTCAAAGGGGCGAGATTATACGGGGCGAGAATACCCTGTCCGGAAGGCGGCCGGTGGGGTTCAGTCTGAGCCTGCCGCCCGACAACGGCTGACCGTAGGCGCTGGCGTCCGATTGGGACGATGAGGGTCATGTCTGCGCACACCCGGGAGCGGACGTTTGTGCTACCTTGAGAGTAGGTAGGACGACTTCATGTCCTCGTATTCGTAGAAGCCCAAACGACCCGGGATGCACGATACAAACGCGCCGTTACCCTTGGCGATGATGGCGTTCAGCGCATCTCCGAGCGGCAGCTCGCGCCCGTCCAGGTCGCTGTCGGCTGACACGACGAAGCAGGTCGGAGGTGCTCCAAGCTTCCGAAGCGTGGCTGCGACGGCACCAGCATCGGCATCGCTGCCGGCGAGGTGCTTGCAGGAGAGAGGATGAAGTCTGACGGAGTGGTCCAGCAAGGCCCTCACGTCCCGGCGTCGTTTCCCTCCCAGTTCAAGGAGAGTGGCCATTCGTCGTCTGGTCGGCTCCGCAAGAAAGTCGAGAAAGCCACGTTCGTGCTCGTTCATTCAGCGATGCTGACCCAACCCCGGTCCGCAATCAACGATGTCCGCTGACCGCCAGGGAGCGACTGTCTGGTTCCGACGGTGGGCTCAGCTGATCGCCGCAACACACGTGGCGAAGGTCTCCGCTGGTGTCCGATAGAGCAAGGTCTTTCTGGGCCGTTCGTTGAGCTGTCGGGCGATGGCGCTGAGCTGGGCCTGGCTGT
>JAUYAG010000200.1 GCA_030693575.1 Brevundimonas sp.
CCCGGCACCGGCCTCGCCGCCGGTCCCGCGCAAGGCACCCGAGGCGAAACAGGCGGAAGACACGACCTTCTTCTAGGCCGCCAGCGGGATCAGAGCGCGCGCTTGCAGGCGGCGATCAGGCGTTCGACGTCATCGGCGTCCTGATACAGGCCGAAGCCGAAGCGGATCACGTCGTCGCGCACGTCCGTGACCACGCCCGCGTCCTGCAGCCGCGATTTCCACGCCGGCGCGTCGTCATGGCGGAAGGCCAGGAAGCGCGCGCGCCGGGCCTCACCGGTCAGGGGATTGATCAGTTCGGCCGAGGTCAGCCGCCCGGCCTCGCCGCCTGCGACCGCCGTCTGGAACCGCGCCATCAGGCTTTGCGCGTGGGCGCTGACGTCGGCCGTGGCCAGACCCGCCTCGTCCAGCATCCGCCGCACGGCGTTGAACCGGTACAGGGGCGAGACATCGAACGTCGCGCCCCAGAAGCGTCCGCCGTCGCTACGATACTGCACCCCGCCCGGTGGTCCCGACAGATCGCCGAATTCCGCGAACCAGCCGGTCACGACCGGCCGCGGGCAATAGCCGTCAGGCGCATGCAGGAAACAGACGCCCTCGCCGGCCATGGCGTATTTGTAGCCGCCGGCCAGATAGAAGATCCGGTCAGCGACCGCTGACAGGTCGGTCGGCTGGGCCATGAAGCCGTGATAGCCGTCGATGACCAGCCAGGGCCCGGCCGGATCGGCCAGGGCCGCCAGATCGGCGATCCGGCCAAAGGTCTGGCCGGTGCGGAAGAAGACCTGGCTGATCAGGATCAGGTCGAAGCCGCCGCCGCGCGCCGCCTCGACGAACCGGTCGTCAAAGGTCTCGAACGGATGCAGGGGCACGCGGGTGACAACCGCCTCGCCCGCCTCTTCCCAGCGCTGGGCCTGACGCCGGAACGAATGGAATTCGCCGTCGGTCGAGAGAATCCGGACCGGCTTGCGCTCGAGGCCCGAGACGATCCGCAGCAGCAGGTCATGGGTGTTTGGGGCGAACACCACCGTGTCCGGCGAGGGCAGGTTCAGCTCGCCGGCGACGTGCGCCTGGGCTTCGGGAATGACCTCCCCGAAGATCAGTTCCCATTTCCGGTCCGCGAACTGGTTGGCCTCGACCCAGGCCCGCAACTGGCCGTCGAAACTGGCGTCCGGCCACAGGTGATGGCTGTGCGCCGCGAAATGCAGCCGCTCCGGGTCCAGCGACAGGGCACGGGAGAACAGGTCCTTGTGAGCGGCCATCAGTCTCTCCCGTCGGTAGCGAACAACAACGGTCGATAGCGAGGCGCGGTCACGCGCTCAAGCAGCGACATTACGCCCGGCCGCAGTCGTCGGCCCTCCGGGACCTCCCGATCCGACGCGGCCTGACGCGCGCTCAAGCAGCGAGCCGCCGCGCGGCGAGCGTTAGCACCCCTAGATCAGGCTACCGTGGCAGTGCTTGAACTTCCGCCCGGAGCCGCAGGGGCAGTCCGAGTTGCGCGGCGTGCGCTCCCAGCCGACCGGCAGCACATCAACCGGCAGACGCGCGCGGTCGTCGCCCTGGGCCATGCCTTCCGGGCTCTGGGCCAGCGGGTTCGACATCTCGTTCTCGCCGGTGCCCGGGTTCAGGTGGATTTCCTGGAACTCCGGCATGTCCATCGCCGGCGGCGCCTCGAAGCGGAACTCGACCGTCATCAGCCAGCGGGTCACGTTGTGACGCAGCTCATAGAGCAGCGTCTCGAACAGGTTGAAGGCCTCAGTCTTGTACTCGTTCAGCGGATCGCGCTGGCCATAGCCGCGCAGGCCGATGACGCCGCGCAGGTGGTCCAGATGGACCAGATGCTCGCGCCACTGCATGTCGATCATCTGCAGCAGGAACTGCTTCTCGAGCCCGCGCGTCTGTTCGGCGCCGATCTGCTCCAGACGCTCATTGGCGCGGGTGTCGGCGGCGGCGACAAGCCGTTCCTCGATCTCCTCGTTCGACACGCCTTCCTCGGCGGCCCAGTCGTGCAGCGGCAGGTCGAGGCCGAGGGTCGACTTCACCTTCTCGTGGAGGCCGTCGATGTCCCACTGCTCGGCGTATGCCTTGGGCGGCATATGCTTCTCGATCAGGTCGGCGATGACGTCGTTGCGGAATTCACCGACCAGTTCGGACAGGTCGGTCGAGTCCATGAACTCCTGGCGCTGCTCGAACACGGCCTTGCGCTGGTCGTTCACGACGTCGTCGTATTTCAGCAGGTTCTTGCGGATGTCGTAGTTGCGGGTCTCGACGCGCTTCTGGGCGGTCTCGACGGCGCGGTTCAGCCACGGGTGGGAGATGGCCTCGCCCTCGGCTACGCCGAAGCTGCGCATGATGGCGTCCAGACGGTCGCCGGCGAAGATGCGCAGCAGGTCGTCCTCGCAGGACAGGAAGAATTTCGACGTGCCGGGGTCGCCCTGACGGCCGGTGCGGCCGCGCAGCTGGTTGTCGATGCGGCGGCTCTCGTGGCGCTCGGTGCCGAGAACGAACAGACCGCCGGCGGCCAGGGACTTCTGCTTCTGCACGGCGATGTCGGCCTTGAGGCGTTCTTCTTCCGCGGTCTCCATCTCGGGGGTGATCTCCTGCGCCATGTTGCGCAGGTCCTGACGCCATTTCTGCAGGCGCATTTCCAGGTTGCCGCCCAGCTGGATGTCGGTGCCGCGGCCGGCCATGTTGGTGGCGATGGTCACCACGCCGGGCAGGCCGGCGTCGGCGACGATATAGGCTTCCTGCTCGTGCTGGCGGGCGTTCAGCACGCTGTGCGGGATGCCCTTGCCGGTGCGGACCTCGATGTCGAAGTCCTCGTCCTTCAGCGCCTGATAGGCCTTCTTGGCCTCGCGCCGCACCTTCTCGTCGTCGCTGATTACGGCCTCAAGCAGATGGGCGTGCTGCGGCTTCAGCGTCTTGAGGGTGACCTCGTACGGGTAGGTCTTGAGCAGTTCGGACAGGGTTTCCGACTTCTCGATCGACACCGTGCCGACCAGGATCGGCTGACCCTTGACGTGGCATTCGGCGATCAGGCCCGCGATGGCCTGGTTCTTTTCCGCCTCGGTGCGGAAGATTTCGTCGTCGTGGTCGATCCGCTTGACGGGCCGGTTGGTCGGCACTTCCAGGACGTCCATCTTGTAGATGTCGAGGAATTCCTGGGCCTCGGTCGCGGCCGTGCCGGTCATGCCGGACAGCTTTTCGTAGAGGCGGAAATAGTTCTGGATGGTGACCGAGGCCAGGGTCTGGTTTTCGGGCATGATCTTCACGCCCTCCTTGGCCTCGATGGCCTGGTGCAGGCCCTCGGACAGGCGGCGGCCCTGCATCATCCGGCCGGTGAACTCATCGATCAGCATGACCTCGCCAGCCTTGATGATGTAGTCCTTGTCCTTCTGGTACAGGGTGTTGGCGCGCAGCGCCTGGTTGATGTGGTGGACCAGGGTAATGTTGGCCGCGTCATACAGACCGGTCGTGTCGGCGGCGAACAGTTCGCGCTCTTCCATGATCTGTTCGATCTTTTCGGAGCCCTCCTCGGTCAGCAGCGCCTGGCGCTGCTTCTCGTCCAGATCGAAGGTGGTCTTGTCCTGGATCAGGTCCTTGATGATCCCGTCGACGATCAGATACAGGTCCGACCGATCTTCCGTCGGGCCCGAGATGATCAGCGGCGTGCGCGCCTCATCGACCAGGATGGAGTCGACCTCGTCGACGATGGCGAAATGGTGCGGACGCTGCACCATCTCCTTGCGGTCATAGACCAGGTTGTCGCGCAGATAGTCGAAGCCGAATTCGTTGTTGGTGCCGTAGGTGATGTCGGCCGCATAGGCCGCCTGACGCTGGCCCGAGGACAGGCCGTTGACGATGACCCCGACCTCCATGCCCAGGAAGCGATAGACCCGGCCCATCCATTCGGCGTCGCGTCGGGCCAGATAGTCGTTGACCGTGATGACGTGCACGCCCTTGCCGGCGAGCGCGTTCAGATACACCGGCGCCACGGCGACCAGGGTCTTGCCCTCGCCGGTGCGCATCTCGGCGATGCCGCCGTCGTGCAGGATCATGCCGCCGGCCAGCTGGACGTCATACTGGCGCTGGCCCAGCACCCGCCGGGAGGCCTCACGGGCCACGGCGAAGGCTTCGTTCAGGACCTTGTCCAGCGTCTCGCCACCGGCGAGCCGGTCGCGGAAGGCGTCGGTCATCATGCGCAGCTCGTCGTCCGACAGGGCGGCGAACTTGTCTTCGAGCGCGTTGATCTTCTGAACCCGGCTCATGAAGTCCTTGACCTTGCGGTCGTTGGAGGAGCCGAAAATCTTCTTGGCGATGCCGAGCATGGATGATCCGAAGGCGGGCGAGCGACAGGGGCTCTGGTACTGAAAGGTCCCGAAGGAGCGGCGACGACTGCGCGGGGGGGGAAGGGGCTTCGGCGACGGCGACCCGGTGCGCCTGTCACAGGCGCGCGCGAGGGCCGCGCGATCGTTCGAAAACCCCTCGACTTGGGCGCAGGCGGGACTTAAGCACCGGCCTTATCCCTGTCAACGCGAGGGGCTTTTCCGCCCCGTGACGGAGCGCGCCCAAATGCGGCTTTCCAGCCCCCTCGTTCCCCTTCTCCTGGCGGCGTCCCTGGCCCTCGCGGCCTGCGGCCCCGGCGGCGGCGCCGACCGTGCGCCCGAGCCCGGCGATCGCGCCGTGGCCGAGGTCCAGGGCAAGACGATCTGGGCGTCGGACGTCAAACGCGAGGCGGTGGCGCAAGGCCTGGTCGGCGAAGGCGAGCCGCTCGACGTCACATCCGACCTGTTCCGCCGCGTGCTGGACGAGGTCATCGACCAGAAACTGCTGGCCCGCGAGGCCGAACGTCGCGGCCTCGACAACTCCGCCCTCGCCCAGCGCCGGCTTGAGGCGACCCGCGAACGTATTCTCGGGGACATGCTGGTCGAGACCGTGGTCAACGGCTCCATCTCGGACCGCGCCGTGGAGACCATCTACCAGGAGCAGGTCCGTCTGGCGCAGACGTCGGAGGAAATCCGCGTCCGTCTGATCCTGTCGCGGACGAAGCCCGAAGCCGACGCCGTCATCGGCATTCTGGCCCAGGGCGCGGCCTTCGAGGCCGTGGCCGCCGAAAGCTCGGTCGACGACGCCACCCGCTATTCCGGCGGCGACCTCGGCTACCGGACCATCGACGTCATGCCCGAGGCCTACAAGAACGCCCTGCGCGACCGCCCCGCGGGCTCGACCGTCGGCCCGTTCCAGACCGAGGGCGGTTGGGCGGTGCTGCGGGTCGAGGATCGCCGCCGCGAGACCCCGCCGACGCTGGAGCAGGCCCGGCCCCAGATCGTCCGCTATCTGACCTACGAAGGCGTGCGCCAGCTGCTCGAGGAATTGCGCGGCAAGGCCGAGGTCGAGAACCTTCTGCCGGGCGACACGCCCCGTTCGCAGGAGCCGGCCTCTGCGCCGCGCCCGCCCGCATCGTCCGCCGGGACGCCCGCCGCGCCCGCATCGCCCCCGCCCGCCGCCGTGGCAGCGGTGCCCAGGAAGGCGTCATGAGCCGCCCGCCCGAGGCCGGCCGCGCCTCCACCGGCCAGAAGATCGAACAGGCCATCGAAAAGGCCTTCGACCCCCTGGCCACGGCCCTGAAACGCGCCACGACGCCGCCTCCCAAGGCCGCGCCAGGCAAGCCGGGGCTCGAGATCTCGCCCCTGGCCGTGCCCTTCCCGACGATCCCGCCCATCGGCGGGGTCGAGATCGCGACCGCCCGGGCCGGCTTCTACAAGCACGAGCGCGACGATCTGGTGGTCTTCCGCTTCGCCCGGGGCACGACCTGCGCGGGGGTTTTCACCCGGCACAAGATCGGCTCGGCCCCGGTCGACTGGTGCAAACGCCAGCTGGATGCCGACGGTGGCGGTCAGGACGTTCGAGCTTTGGTGGTCAACGCGGGCTGCGCCAATGCCTTCACCGGCAAGGCCGGCGCCGATGCGGCCCGACGCACGGCCTCCGAGGTCGCCAAACGGTTCGGCTGCCGCCAGCGTGACGTCATGCTGGCCTCCACCGGCGTGATCGGCGTGGTGCTGGACGAGCGAAAGATCGTCGCCCGGATGCCCGACATCGAGGCGGGACTGGACGCGGACGCCTGGGCCCGCGCCGGTCTGGCCATCATGACCACCGACACCTTCCCCAAGGGCTCCTATGCCGAGTGCGAGATCGAGGGCCGCAAGGTCCGCATCGCCGGCATCGCCAAGGGCTCGGGCATGATTGCGCCCGACATGGCCACCATGCTGGGCTTCATCGTCACCGACGCGGCCATCGCCCCGCCGGTGCTGCGCGCCCTGCTGGGCCTGCATGTCCGCACCACCTTCAACAGCGTCACCGTCGACGGCGACACCTCGACCAATGACACCTGCCTGTTGTTCGCGACGGGCGCCTCGGGTGCACCGCGTATCGGCCGGGTCGGCGACCGTCGGCTGAAAGGGTTCAGCGAGGCGCTGGACAAGGTCATGCTCGACCTCGCCCACCAGCTGGTCCGCGACGGCGAGGGCGCGACCAAATTCGTCAAGGTCACGGTCGACGGCGCCGCCAGCCCCGCCTCGGCCCGCAAACTGGCCAAGTCGATCGCCGACAGCCCGCTGGTGAAGACCGCCCTCGCCGGCGAGGACGCCAACTGGGGGCGGGTGGTCATGGCCGTCGGCAAGACCGAGGAGCCGGTCGACCGCGACAGCCTCGCCATCCGTTTTGGCCCCCACGTCGCCGCCGTCGATGGCGCGCCGGCCCCGAACTACGACGAGGCGAAGATGAGCGCCTATATGAAGAACGCCGAGATCGACATCACCGTTGACGTCGGCTCGGGCCGCGCCTCGGCCACCGTCTGGACCTGCGACCTGACCAAGCGGTACGTGGAGATCAACGGCGACTACAGAAGCTGATTGTGGTAGGGTCTGGCTCATGACCCTGACCGATCCGTCATCGCCCGACACGGCCCTCAATGACCAGGAGTTCGAAGCCCTGGCGTCGGGGCGACTGAACCCGGAGGCGCTCGACCGTCTGCGCGTTCAGGTCCAGGCTGCGCTTGACCATCCGGATGAATCCGTCAGTCACGACGAGGTCTGGACGCGGCTCGAACAGCGTATGAAACGTGCCGTCGCGCGCGCCGCTTGAGCTGCTCTACCGGCGCGAGGCGCAGCGCGATCTGGATGACCTCTTCGATTTCATTGCCATGGAGCGGCCGATCGCGGCCGAGCGCTTCCTCCTCGAGATCAAGCGGTCTTGCGAGGGTTTGCGCTGGTTTCCGTTTATCGGACGGCGTCTGGATCCTGACGATGACCGCGTCATGGTGCTGACGGTCCGGCGCCGCGCCGCCATCAAATATGTCGTGACCGACACAGCCGTTCACATCCTGGCGGTCAGCTATCGCGGGCGTGATCTGTCAGCTTTCTTCGCGGGACGCCGCCCATGACCAGCCTCCCCACCGTCCTCGTCGTCGCCGTGGCCCTGATCGATACCGACGGCCGCGTGCTGATCGCCCAGCGGCCCGAAGGCAAGAAGCTCGCCGACCTGTGGGAGTTTCCGGGTGGCAAGGTCGAGCCCGGCGAGCGGCCCGAACAGGCCCTGATCCGTGAATTGCAGGAAGAACTGGGCATCGACGTCAACGAGGCGTGTCTGGCTCCGTTCGTTTTTGCCAGCCACGCTTACGATTCGTTTCACCTGTTGATGCCATTGTACCTCTGCCGACGCTGGTCGGGGGTGGTGCAGAACCGCGAGCACGCGGCGCTGAAATGGGTCCGGCCGAACCAGCTTTCGGACTATCCCATGCCGCCCGCAGACGAACCCCTGGTCGCCTGGTTGCGCGACCTGCTCTAGCCGCCGGAAGGAGGGGGCCGATGATGAGACGCTTCCTCTGCCGCTTCGCGCGCGACGAAAGCGGCGCGACCGCCATCGAATACGGCATGATCCTCGCCCTGATGTTCCTCGTCATCCTGGGTGCCCTTCAGGCCTTCGGCGGCACGGGTAGCGGCATCTTCAACACCGCGATGGACAAGCTCCGCACCGCCATGGGCGGTTGAGGCCCTACTCCCCCGTCTGCTCCCTGACCCCCAGCGCATCCGCCAGCCGCATCTTCGCCGAACCGCGCGGCAGCGGCTTCTGCTGGCTTTCATGCGGGGCCCAGCCGGCCAGGTGGACGATCTCGAACGTCGCCGGGATGCGGCCGTCGGCGTCGGCGTACCGTTCCGCATAGAGCTGCGCGGCCCGCCCGAGGATGCCGCGCGTCAGCGGCCGCACCGGCCCGGCCAGCACATTGGTCTCGCCCATGGCGCGCAGGTCGCGGAACAGGGCCAGCAAGTCCGGATAACGCACCGTCACCCGGTCCACATCGGCCACCGGCAGGGCGAAACCGGCCCGCTGCAGCAGGGCCGCGCCGTCGAAGCCGTCGGCGAAGGGCGAGACCCGCGCCTGGGCCCCGCCACGCGCCTCCAGCTCGGCCTCGGTCAGGACCGCGCGCAACTCCTTCAGCGTCCCGGCCCCCAGCAGGGTGCCGAGGAACAGGCCGTCCGGCTTCAGCGCCCGCCGGATCTGGCTCAGGGCGCCGGGCAGGTCATTGGCCCAGTGCAGGCTCATCAGGGAGACGATCAGGTCCTGCGTTCCGTCCGCCAGATCGATCGATGCGCCGCCCGGTCCGGCCTGCGCCGCCCGGTCGCCGACGGTCTTCACAGGCCCGACCCGGGCGGCCGCGACGCTCTCGGCCAGCGCACCGGCGAACACTCCCGGATGGGCGGACAGATCCGCCGCCTCGGGCCAGTCGCGGACCAGGGCCTCCAGACTGCCCACGGCGTTCTCCGCCGCCCGCGCGTGCAGGAAGTCGGCGCGGGAAAGCGAGGTCTCGCTGCGTTCAAGCCTTGCCGTGCGGCGCTGAACGTCGAAAATGCGGGGGGGACCGGAGGAAGGGCTCATGCGGCTTCAGGATGGGGTCTGGCGCGACCGATTGAAAGCGGCCGCCCCGCGGATCGTGCTCGGTGCCCGCGCCCTGGGCCGCGGGGTCGCCGACCTGCTGCTCCCGTCGATGGCCCACGACAGCCCCGAGGTTGCCGCCTCTCCCGGCCTGACCGCCGGGGCCTGGAGCCGGGTGACCTTCCTCGAGGATCCCGTCTGCGACGGCTGCGGCGCGGGATTCGAGATGGACGGTGGCCCCTTCGCTGCGCCCCGGTGCGCCGCCTGTCTGGCCCAGCCCTACGCCTTCGACCGGGCCCGGGCTGCCTGCGTCTATGATGAGGCGTCGCGCGGCCTGATCCTCCGGTTCAAGCACGGTGACCACCAGCCTTTCGCGCCCCTGTTCGCCCGTTGGATCGCCCGCTCGGCCGCGCCCCTGCTGGACGGGACCGACGCCGTCGTCCCCGTGCCCCTGCACCGCTTCCGCCTGCTGTCGCGCCGCTTCAACCAGGCCGCCGAGATCGCCCGGCCGCTGGCCCGCGACGCCGGCCTCGACTATCTGCCCGACGCCCTGATCCGCACGACCCACACGACCACCCAGGGCGGCAAGTCCGCCCGCGGCCGCCGTCTGAACGTGAAAAAGGCCTTCGCCGTCAGCGAGGCGGGGCGTCGGCAGGTCAGGGGCCGGCGCATCCTTCTGGTCGACGATGTGTTGACCACGGGCGCCACCGCCGAGGCCTGCGCCCGCGCGCTGATCGAGGCCGGCGCCCGCGCCGTGGACCTGGCCGTCGTGGCCCGGGTGCGCACGGCGCGGCAATTGCCTACATAGGGCTGGCCCTACGCCGCCACGCGGCGGCTCGCTGCCTGAGGGTGGCGATCACTGACTGGAGTTCTGCATTGGCTGACGTCGTCATCTACACCAAACCCGGCTGCGGCTACTGCCACGCCGCCCGTGACCTGCTCGACCGCAAGGGCGCGGACTATGAGGACATCGTCGCCTCCCATGACCCGGCGAAGAAGCAGGAGATGATCCAGCGCTCGGGCGGCCGCATGACCTTCCCGCAGATCTTCATCGGCGGAAAACATGTGGGCGGCTCCGACGACCTGCACGCCCTTGACCGCAAAGGCGAGCTGGACGCATTGCTCGAGGCCTGATGGCAACGCTTCCGATCGCCCTGATCCAGACCCGCACCCCGGCCGGCCCGGCGGCGGCCCTCGCCCATGTCGCCCCGCTGATCCGCGAGGCGGCGGCGGGCGGGGCGAAACTGATCCTGACGCCGGAAGCGACCAATTTCCTGATCAAGGACCCCGCCGCCCGCGCCGCGGCCCTGACGACCGAGGACCAGGACGCGGTCATCGTCGGTCTTCGGGACATGGCCCGGGAACTCGGCGTCTGGCTGCTGATCGGCTCGGCCATCGTGCAGTCGGGGCATGAGGGCGACGATCGCCCCGCCAACCGCGCCCTGCTGATTGACGATACGGGCGCGGTGGTCGCGACCTATGACAAGCTGCACGTCTATGACGTCGACCTGCCCACCGGCGAACGCTGGCGTGAAAGCGCCGCCATCCGACCCGGCGACAGCGCTGTCGTGGCCGACACGCCCTGGGCCCGGCTCGGCCTGACCATCTGCTACGACATCCGCTTCCCGCATCTGTACCGCGCCCTGGCGAAGGCTGGCGCCGGGATGATCTCCGTCCCCGCCGCCTTCACCGTCCCGACCGGCGAGGCCCACTGGGAGACCCTGCTGCGCGCCCGGGCCATCGAGACCGGGTGCTGGATCCTCGCCCCCGCCCAGGCTGGCCAGCACGAGGACGGCCGCCGCACCTGGGGGCGGTCGACCGTGGTCGGGCCATGGGGCGAGGTGGTCGCCAAACTGGATCACGACGAGCCCGGTGTCCTTTTCGCGACCCTGGACTTCGACGCCGTGACGCGCGCCCGAAACGCCGTGCCGCAGCTCACTCACGACCGCGATTTCGCAGGTCCGCAATGATCCGCTACGCCCTCCAGTGCGACGACGGCCACGGCTTCGAGGCCTGGTTCGGCGACTCGGCCGCCTATGACGACCAGGCGGCGCGGGGACTGGTCGAATGTCCCCACTGTGGCTCGCGCGCGGTGTCCAAACAGATCATGGCCCCGGCCGTCGCGGGAACCCGCAAGACGGCGGCCTCGACCCCCGATCTGGCGAAGCTGCAGACCCTGATGACCCGGGCCGCCCGCGAGGTTCGCAGCCATGTCGAGGCGAATTTCGACTATGTCGGCGACGCCTTCGCCCGCGAGGCCCGCGACATCCACGAAGGCCGGTCCGAGAAGCGCGAGATCTATGGCGAGGCCACGCCCGCCGAGGTGAAGAAGCTCAAGGACGACGGCGTCCCCTGCGCCGCCCTGCCGCCGCTCCCGCCCGATCCGGCCAAGGCCCACTGACCGGTGGGGGAGGGGGATCGCTATCAGGAGTTCGAACCGCCCGCGTCGCTGCGGCCCTTCGTTCGCACGATCTGGACCTATGCCGCCCCCGCTCCCGAGCCGATCGTCCAGCGGATCGCGCCCGACGGCTGCCCCGAACTGATCCTCGACATCGGCGCCCCCTATGAGGAAGCGGGCGAGGACGGCGTCTTCCGCCTTCAGCCGCAGGCCCTGTTCGCCGGCCAGATGACCCGGCCGCTGGCCCTGCGTCCCGTCGGACCCGTGGAACTGGTCGCCGTCCGCTTCGAGCCCGACGGCGCCCGCGACTGGCTGGGCCATGCCGCGGTCGAGGCCGTCGACCGTCGTCTCGACATGACCGCCCGCCTCGCCGGCGTCACTGCCCCGACCGGCGATCCGGCGGCCCAGGTCGAGGTCATGGTGCGGCTCCTCGAGGATCATCGACGCCGCCACGACTGGACCCTCGACCCGGCCGTCCGTGACGAGATCGAGGCTGCCTCCGCAGACCGTCCGGGTACGGACAGATCGCCCGGCGAGCAACGCGCCCTACAGCGCCGCTTCCGCGACCGGGTCGGCGTCCCGCCTCGCATCCTGCGCTCCATCTTCCGTTTCCGCCGCGTCTTCGATCACGCCGCCGAACCGGGCCCCGAGTCCCTCGGCTGGCTCGAGGCGGGGCTGGAGGCCGGCTATTTCGACCAGCCCCAGCTGGCCCGCGACTTCCGCCGCTTCCTCGGCTGCACCGCCACCGAATGGGCGCGGGACCAGGCCGGTCTCGCGCGGCGGCTGGCGTCGCAATCCTACAAGCCGGGACCGCTGTCGCCGCACTAGGGTGCCGCTGACGCCGAACCCAAGGGGAGTTTCCCATGCTGACCGCCGCCCTCGCCGCCGCCCTGATCCAGACCGCCGCGCCCGCGACCCCTGACCTGTCGTGGATGGCCGGCTACTGGCTCGACTGTTCCAACGGCCGCGAGGTCTCCGAGACCTGGAGCGACCCGCGCGCGGGCCTGATGGCGGGCCACGCCGTCACCGTGTCGCGCGGCCCCGTTTCGTTCGAGATGTCGCACATCGGCCCGACCCCGCAGGGGTACGCCTATGTCGCCCAGCCCGGCGGCGCGCCTCCGACGGCCTTCGTCCTGGCCGAGACCAGCCCGATGCGGGTGGTCTTCGCCAATCCTGAAAACGACTTCCCGACCCGCATCGTTTATGAACGCGACGGCGATGCCCTCAAGGCCCGGATCGAGGGCGAGATCAACGGGCAGGCGCGGAGTATGGAATGGACCTTCACGGCGGCCCCGCTGAACACCCGCTGCCCCCTCTGAACCAGGATGGGCTAGACTGGCGGGCGATGACGGCGGCCGATCTGGACGCCGTCGCCGCCGTCGCGGCCGTCGGCTTCCCGGATCATTTCGAGGGCCGCGACTGTTTCCAGAACCGTCTGGCCCTGAACCCCGCCGGCTGTTTCGTCCTGGCCGGCGAGGACGGTCGACCGCGCGGCTATCTCGTCGCCTATCCATGGACGGAGAACGCCGCCCCGGCGCTCAACACCCTGATCGATGCGATCCCGGACGCGGCCTCGGTGATGTATCTGCACGACCTCGCCCTCGATCCGGTGGTGCGGGGCGGCGGCTGGTCCCGTCCGATCGTCGAGCGGCTGGCCCAGGACGCGCGCGCCGCTGGCTGGCCGGCCCTGACGCTGGTGGCCGTCAACGACGCCGCGCCGTTCTGGGAACGGCACGGCTTCGTGATCGCCGATCCGCCGGGTATGGCGGACAAACTGGCCGGCTACGGCCCGGATGCCCGCTACATGGTCCGGCGGCTGACAGCCTAGCTGCGGGTCCAGCCCTTGGCGGCCATGCACTGGCGGAAGGCTTCGCTGCGCGGGCCCTCGCCGGTCGAGGCGCGGCATTCGGCGCGCGCGCCGTCGAAGGGCTGGGCGTTCTCGCCATGCCAGCCGAAGTCATCATCGTGGTCGGCGTCAATCACGGTGATGCAGGCCGAGGTCATGAGGGCGGCGGCGGACAGGGCCGAGAGGATGAGCAGGCGTTTCATGGGGCTCCTTGAAGAAGGCTGAAGGGGGAAGGCCTTCATCTCATCGCCAAGCTTGGCTGTCCCGTTACTTCGAGGTCAGGTCGATGAACCGCCGATGAACCGCCCTCAGTCCCGCGTCGCCACCATCATATAGTTGATGCCGACGTCGTCGCTCTCGCTCCATCGATCCGTGAACGGATCATAGACGAGGCCATAAGGCCCGCTGACCGCCACCGGTTCCTCCGACAGCATCAGCCGGATCTCGTCCGGCTTCAGGAACTGGCTCCAGTCGTGCGTTCCCGCGGGCACCCAGCGCAGGACGTATTCCGCCGCGACCTTGCCGAGCGCCAGCGCCTTCAGGGTCCGGTTCAGGGTGGCGACGATCATCATGCCGCCCGGCTTCACCAGCCGGGAACAGGCGCGGATGAAGGCCTCCGGGTCCGCCACGTGCTCGATCACCTCGAGCGTCAGCACCACATCGAACGGCCCGGCCCCCTCGGCCTCCAGCTGTTCGACGGTCGCGGCGCGGTAGGCGATGTCGAGACCCTGCTGTTCCGCATGGGCCCGCGCCGTGCCGATATTCTCGGCCGAGGCGTCGACGGCGGTGACCTCAAACCCCATCCGCCGCATCGGCTCGGCGATCAGCCCGCCGCCGCAGCCGACATCCAGCAGGGTCAGGCCGTCGAAGGCGGCGCGGGTCTTCACATCGCGCCCGAACCGCTCCGACGCCCTGTCGCGGACGAAGGCCAGCCGGGCCGGATTGAATTTGTGCAGCGGCGCAAACGGTCCGTGGGCGTCCCACCACTCGGCCGCCTGGGCCGAAAACCGGGCCACGTCGGCGGGGTCGATCGAGGGACCGGCGGCCCCGTCGTCGAATTCCGCGCCGCTTTGGGGTTTGCGCGTCGATACCGTGTCGTTAGAAGCGGCCATGGGCCGAGGGATGAACCCACGCGACCCTCCATGCAAGATGGGGCGATCCGCCACGATGACGCGGCCAGAAAAAACGCGGCGAGCTACGACGCGACTGGTGATGAAGTTCGGCGGCACGTCCATGGGCGACCTCGAACGCATCCGCCGCGCCGCCCGCATCGTCGCGGCCGAGGCCGCCGCGGGCAAACAGGTCGCCGTCGTCGTTTCCGCCATGGCCGGCAAGACCAATGAACTGGTCGCCTGGACCGACGGTGCCGGCCGGCCGGGCCCGGGGATCGAGCCGTCCGACGACGAATACGACATCGTCGTCGCCTCGGGCGAACAGGTCACCGCGGGTCTTCTGGCCCTGACCCTGCGCAACATGGGTCTCAACGCGCGCAGCTGGATGGGCTGGCAGATTCCCATCCTTACCGATGACGCCCATGGGCGCGCCCGTATCGAGGATGTGCCCGGCGAGGTCCTCGGCGCCGCCATGGACAAGGGCGAGATTGCCGTCGTCCCCGGCTTCCAGGGCGTCAGCCGCTCGGGCCGGATCACCACCCTGGGCCGGGGCGGCTCGGACACCTCGGCGGTCGCCGTGGCCGCCGCGCTCGACTGCCCTTGCGACATCTACACCGACGTCGACGGCGTCTACACGACCGACCCGCGCATCGAATCGAAGGCCCGCCGCCTCGAGAAGATTTCCTACGAAGAGATGCTGGAAATGGCCTCGCTCGGGGCCAAGGTGCTGCAGACCCGTTCGGTTGAACTGGCCATGGCCAAGCGCGTGCCGTTGCGGGTGCTGTCCAGCTTCATCGAACCCGACGAAAATGGCGTCCTGCCCGCCAAGTCCGGCACATTGATCTGCGACGAGGAGGAAATCGTGGAAAAACGCATCGTATCCGGCGTGACCATGAGCCGTGACGAGGCCCGCATCACCCTGCTGGGCCTGTCCGATCGGGTCGAGGCCCCGGCCGACGTCTTCACGCGGCTGGCCGAGGCCAACGTCAATGTCGACATGATCGTGCAGAGCCAGGCCCGCACCGGGGACGCGGTCAACCTGACCTTCACCACCGGTCGCCGCGACGCCGCCCGCGCCGCCGAACTGATGCGCGCCGCCCAGGCCCAGCTCGGCTTCGAGGAGCTGCGCGTCGACGAGGACGTGGCCAAGGTCTCGGTCGTCGGCGTCGGCATGCGCAGCCACGCGGGCGTGGCCCAGACCATGTTCCGGGCCCTCGCCGACAAGGGCGTGAAGTTCCAGGCCATCTCGACATCCGAGATCAAGATCAGCGTATTGATCGACGCCGCCTATGCGGAACTGGCCGTTCGTGCGCTTCATGCGGCCTATGGACTGGAAGAAGTCTAGAATTTGAACCGGACGACGCCCATCTGCGGCGTCGTTCATCAGGAGGGGCCATGCCGGTTGGCGGATTGACGACGGGGCCACGGAACCTCCTTCGCCAGATTCGCGAAGCCATGGCCGGTGCGTCCCCGCCCCAGGACCGGCTCGACACCGTCGTTCGCATCATCGCCCAGTCGATGGTGGCCGAGGTCTGCTCGATCTATCTGCGCCGCGCCTCGGGCGAGCTCGAACTGTTCGCCACCCAGGGCCTGAAGCCGGAAGCCGTCCACACCACCCGCCTGCGCCCCGGCGAGGGTCTGGTCGGTGAGGTGGCGCGCACCGCCGCCCCCATCAGCCTGTCGGACGCCCCGTCCCACCCCAGCTTCGCCTACCGGCCGGAGACGGGCGAAGACCCCTACCACGCCTTCCTCGGCGCCCCCCTGCTGCGCGGCGGCCGGGCCATCGGCGTGCTGGTCGTCCAGAACCGCTCCGAGCGGCGCTATGACGACGAGGAAGTCGAGGACATCCAGACCATCGCCATGGTCCTGGCCGAGACCGTGGCCTCGGGCGAGCTGCTGGCCCAGGACGAGCTGCGCGACATCGAGGTCGCCCCGCACCGGCCCGAACGCCTCAAGGGCCAGCGGTTCGCCGAGGGCCTCGCCTATGGCCACGTCATCCTGCATGAGGCGCCGGTCGCGCCGGAGAACCTTCTGGCCGAGAACCAGCAGGTCGAGGAAATCCGCCTGCGCGAGGCGCTGATCGGCCTCAAGGCCAATATCGACTCCATCCTCGACGGGGGCCAGGGCAAGCTGGCGGGCCTGCCGTTCGAGGTGCTCGAGACCTACCGGATGTTCGCCGACGACCGGGGCTGGAACCGGTCGCTGGAGGAGGCGGTTCGCACCGGCCTGACCGCCGAGGCCGCCGTCGACCGGGTCCGCAACGAGCACCGCGCCCGCTTCGCCCAGGCCCGCGACCCCTACATCAAGGAGCGGCTGCACGATTTCGAGGATCTGGCGAACCGCCTGCTGCGGGTGCTGGCTGGCGACCGGCCGGGCGAGCGGGACCTGCCCGACGACGCCATCCTCGTCGCCCGTAACCTCGGCCCGGCCGACCTGCTCGAATATCCCCGCCACAAGCTGCGGGGCCTGCTGCTGGAAGAGGGCTCGGCCGCCAGCCACGCCGCCATCGTCGCCCGCGCCCTGCAGATCCCCTGCGTCGGCCGCATCATGGGGCTGCGCGACCGCCTGTCGGAAGGCGACCTGGTCATCGTCGACGGCGAGACGGGCGAGACCTATCTGCGGCCGCGGCCCGACATGCTGGCCGCCGTCCAGTCGCGCATGCTGGTCCGCAGCGAACGCCAGGCCGAGTTCACCAAGCTGCGCGACGTCGCCGCCGTCACCCTCGACGGAACCCGCATCACCGTGCTGACCAACGCCGGTCTGGCCGTCGATCTGGAGAATCTGGACGCCACGGGCGCGGAGGGCATCGGCCTGTTCCGCACCGAGTTCCAGTTCATGGTCTCCGAGGAACTGCCCCGGCTGACCAGCCAGACCGCCCTCTACAAACTGGTCCTCGACACCGCCGGCGACCGGCCCGTGACCTTCCGCACCCTCGATATCGGCGGCGACAAGGTGCTGCCCTATCTGGAGACCGAGCGGGAGGAGAACCCCGCCCTCGGCCGCCGCGCCATCCGCCTCGGCCTCGACCGGCCCGGCCTGCTGCGGCTCCAGCTGCGCGCCCT
>JAUYAG010000102.1 GCA_030693575.1 Brevundimonas sp.
ATCCAAATTTCATCGGCACTTTCGATGCGTTCCTGCGGCGATTTATCGTACTGCCAGCCGGCTCCGTCGAGGCGACCGTAGCGCCCACAGTGGTCGATAGCTGGGACACCCTAGATGTGGAAATTAGGCTTCAGGGCCGCAATGCGTTCGCCGGTCAAGGATTAAGTCTCGACTACTATGACTCTGATGCCGACGAGATCATGCACGAGAGAATCCGACATACAGGGTTGCGTCGGCATGTTCAGCAAAACTTGGTGGACTATACCAACGTTGCGCGCGCTCGGAGAAGAGGTCTACTTCGCGCAGGCTATTTAAGCGCAGGAGATGTCAGAGCTCTGGCTAGGCAAAAGACGGCAGATCCAGCCATGGGCGCTGCCCTAGGAAGCGCTCTTGCTGCTCGTTTCGTCGAAGTCATTGTAGATGAGGCCCAGGACTGCAACCCGCAGGATCTTGAGATCGTGGCTTGGCTACGGCTCCACGGAATCCGGGTGACCCTTGTCTGCGACATCGATCAATCGATCTATGGCTTCCGTCATGGGCTTCCGAATAACCTTCGTAATTTCGCGCAGGTCTATCCCGAAGACAGCCAGCTTTTGCTGACTGGCAACTTCCGAAGTAGTCCGGCAATCTGCTCGTTCGCAGGCACCCTGCGACCCGAAGCAAGGGTCGATGACTCACTTGGTCCCTACGCGAGAGTTGAGCATCCAGTTCTCTTAATTGGTTACCGGGGAGCTGCGCCCTCGGCGGCTATCGGCACAACTTTCATCGATCGCGTTCGCCGTCTGGGCCTTGATGTCGACGATAGTGTGGTGCTTAGCCACAAGAAGAAGTCGGCGAGAAGTGCGTTGGGTGTCCAAAGCGCAGACGCTCGGGGCCAATCCAAAATCGAGTGGTTAGCACATGCTGTAGGTGCCTTTTGGTCACCTGCATCCGGTGCTCGAGGACGGGAGGCCTCCCTCCAGTCAATTGAAAAGCTACTGCTCCAATGTCTGGGAGTGCGGCAAGATGGAGAACATCCAAGCAGAACCATCACGCGCTTGGGTTTGGATCGTCGGTTGCTTCGGCGACAGGCCTTGGAAGTCGCAACCAAGCTGTCACCACACTGCGTGAACGACGCTCAAGCAAGAACGGAATGGGTCGCTCAAGCTCGCGAGGCGTTTGCTTCGATTTGCGTTGCTCCTGTCGGTCAGACGATTGGTCGGTTCTTGCCGTCGCCTCCAACAGGTGACTGGACCAAACATTTGGAAGGTGCTGGTCAGGAAGGGCAGGTTGCCTACGCTACGATTCACGAGGCCAAGGGCCGAGAGTTCGAAGCGGTCTGCGTTGTAGTGCCCCCCAATCGGGCTCCGGAGAACTACACGCGTCAGCTTATGGATGCTTGGACGAACAGGACCGATGATGAAGGGAAGCGCGTCCTTTATGTCGGTGCCACGCGTGCAAGGCAGTTCCTGACAGTTGCGGTGCCAGCCGGGTTGATGCCGGAAGTGACACGAACTCTCGAGGCCGGCGCGGTGGCCTTTGAACGAGTGGATTTGCCGTAGGCACTGGCGGCAATGGGCATCAGTGAGCTTTAGTAAACTCGCTTCCGGCCTATGCCGCCCACCGGCCATCTTCGGGGACGTCAGGGACTTCGGGGACGTTGATCACGTCTATTACGTCCTCATCAAAGTGCACACACACGCTCCGTAGAAGGCGCACGAACTCGTCACGCCCTGGCATCTGATCCATGGCCTCAACGAGTGCGCAAAGTACCCCGGTTCGATCCTCGTCCCAGTCCGCCAGCAGAGTGGGACTCGAACCTGACCTGCTCTCAGCGCCGAATTCCATAGGCCGACAATCGCGCCCCCGCGAATGGCGGCCCCTATCAACACTCAAAGATTGTGACTCGACAAGGCGTTCCCGTTCCGGGAAGCTGACAGTCGTCGGATCTGCTCGAGGCTCCGATGCATCCCAGTAGTGTTGTCGAGGCGTCCAATCCAGCGGGGGCTCGGGACATATGCGCTTCAATACGATCTTGGTTTTGCTCGTCGCGTCGGGTGTTGTTGTTGGTGGGTGCACTCCCACAATCAGAAGCTCGCGCGACAGCGCCTTCAATACCAGCCAGCCCGGCGGAGTAACCTACTTCCTGCCTATGCGCCTGATGAAGGTGACCATGACACGGGCACCGGTCACACTCGACCGACTGATTGCGGAGCGGGACGCAAAGGTCGTGGAGTTGGCGGCGACAAGCGCCACCGCCACCGCCGCGCGATCAACAAGGGACCAGGCGATCGCGGTACTGGCGGCCCTCGCGCCCACCGCGACATCCCGCGCCGACCAAGTCAAAGTGGTGGAGAGAACGACGGCGGAGGAGGTTGTCCTGGCGGCGCGTGTCGCCTCCCAAACGGCAGAGGTCAACGCCCTGAAGGAGGCCATCAGGATTTCGCAAACGACCGGCGACAACTGTCTCTACAGTGCCAAACTGGAGCTGATGCCCCCCCAGGCGGACCGGAACGCCCGCTTCGTCGCCACGATGCCGCACAACATCCTGCGTGATGAAACGATCAATATTGTTGTGACGCCTGGCGGCCTTCTGACCAGCGCCAACGTTACGGCTACGGACCAAACCGGGCAGATCCTGACACAGATCGCAGGCCTTTTGGGCAGCTTCACCGGCGCTTCGCGCGGTGGTGCCGAACCGCCGGAAGGCTGCGAGGGGCCACCCTCTCTCATGCGTCAGTTTGATCCCATGTCCACCACGGATCTGGCATCGGTGAACAATGAACTGGATGCTGCGGACTTTCCCTTCCGCATTCGCGTGCCGAATGACCAGAGGGGAGGCGGAATGGGGGCTGACGCTGCGGACGGCTATCTCCCAAGGGCTGGCGTCTCGGGTCCAGGCTTCTTTTATCGAACGGCCGCACCGGTGAGTGTCAGGCTGGTGCGGCTCTGGGACCCTCCGACGCCCAGCACCGTACCCGAGGGGGACACAACGAACGCCGACGCCCAGCCCGACCTGAATGGCGATGAGCCAAGCGTCGCGGAGACTGTGCCGGCGAGCGACTTTGCGGTTCGAGAAGTGACCATCGATGAACAACCAACCCCTCTGCCGCAGGCCGGGCCGGTGTCCTATTTGCCCATGCCGGCCTCACCGTTCGTCACCACCACAAACAATGTGCAGTTCGTCGATGGAGCGCTCATCTCACAGGCCTTGCAGCGCCCCAGCGAGGTTAAGGCGGGGGTCGATAGCGCCGCAAACGCGGTCACCGCCTTCTTCAAGGCCTTGGGCGATCTCTTGACCCTCCGCATTGCGATCAGCAACAATTATCAATCGCTCGACACCCGGCTGACGGGCGAAAGCGCTCAGGCCGCTATCAATCGGCTGACCAGGATTTGTGTGGAAAAGGCGGAGGCGGCGGGAGAGGATCCGGGCCAATGCACCGCTACCCTTGAGCCTGATGCCTGATGAACCGCGCGATCTCGCTTCATGTCGGCGTGAATCGGGTGGATCCCGCAGCCTATGGCGGCGATCCAATGCCGCTGAAGAGTTGCGAAGCCGACATGCTCGCCATGGCGGCCATCTGCCGCGCGAACGGCTTCACGCCCACGGTTCTGGCGACAAGCCAGGCCACGCGGCAAGGGCTCATTGATGCCATAACCCTGAGCGCATCGACCTTGGAGGCCGGTGATACTTTCGTCATCAGCTTCGCAGGGCATGGCGGGACGTTCGTTGATGTGAACGGCGACGACTCTGATGGACAGGACGAAACCTGGGTCCTCTACGATGGTGAGATCCTCGACGACGAGCTGTACGAGTTGTGGCGCCGCTTCCGATCGGGAGTCCGGGTCCTGGTCGTGTCCGACAGCTGCCACAGCGCCACCGTTGTCTACAGCACTCTGATGAAACTTGGTTTGGGGGTCCTTGCCCGGCCCGTCAGTTCCGGAACCCCTCGACTGATTTCCGCCGCCGCCGCCGCCGCCAGCTACCCGGCTACGGCCGCGAACCATGCGCAGGTGAAGGCCCGGACGAGTGGCATCCGGCTGCCCTTGGACTGCTCCTTGGTGCTTATGGCCGCGTGTCAGGATAATGAACTGGCTTGGGGCGACGACAATCAAGGTTATTTTACGCGAGCGATCATGGCCTTGTGGAATTCGGAGGCTGGCCGACGAGGCTATCCCGCATTGACTCAAGCCGTCCGCCAAACGCTGAGAAAACAAAAGCCCAACTGCCTCAGACTTGGCCCCCCGATGCCATCTTTCCTAGAGGGGCCAGCCTTCAGCCGGGGTTCAAACTAATCTCTGAACGCGTCTGGGGACGTTGGGGACTTCAGGGACATCGATACGTCCCTATGCAGCCTGCTCTAGTTCCACTGCTGGCATCAGGTCGTAGAGCTCGTCCAGTGTCGTTTCACATTCACTGCTCTTGGCGTGCGATCCCAGTGCGCTGAGCCACGCCTCAGCCTCGTCGGTAGGCCGAAAAGTTCGAACATCGTCGACCCGCGTGCACCCTAGGAGAATTTCGGCGTTTTCACCGTTCCATCGGAACAGTTTCACGGCCTGAATGCTGAGCTTTTTGCCCCTCAGGCAAAAGTCGGATCCGACCAATTCCAGGATTTTTCGACGGGTCGTCGGATCTCCGTTCGAAAACCGTTCCACGGCCTGTTTGCTGAACGAGACGACGCTGTCAAAAAGTCGGATCACCTGTTCGGGGTCTCCGCTGACTTGGCGCTCTTGAACCAGTTTGGCCCGGCGCGTCTCGAGCCGTTCTCGCTCAAGGCTGAACTCGGTATCGTCGATCAGCCGTCGCAGCCGCAGGCTGGTCAGCTCTCGGGTCTGGTCCTTGATGTCCTTTAGAACCTTGTCCGATAGTTTTTCGCGCTCGCGCCGCGCTGCGGCTTGGCCGATGATCGACCGCCGCAATCGGTCGCGGGCCCAGTCAACGAGACCGTCCGGGACCGCCAGGTTGGATAGGTAGGCGACGATCTGCGCCTCGAGCTCACGGGCCTCCACGGATCGCTCTTGGCAACGGGGACCGAAAGGTCGTTTGACGCAGCGATAGTAGACATAGCGGGAGCCGTAGGCGTTGGTCTTATGCTCCGCCGTGATCATGCCGCCGCAGCCGCCACATCGGATCAAACCGGTGTAAGCGAAGGCGTGGCGACTGGGTCGTGGCCGATCCGGGTGGCCGACGCGAGCCTGAACCCGATCGAACTCAGCGGAGGTGACCATGGCGCGGTGGCGGCCCGGCAAGCGCACGCCGTCAAAGGTGAGTTCGCCGAGGTAGAAGCGGTTGCGCAGGAGCTTGTAGATCGTCGGGAGCGCCAAAGGTCGGCCCGCCCGGTCGCCTCGGACGCTCGTCAAACCCCAGTCCTCGCGGGCCGTCAGGGCGATCTGCTTGGGCGGAACGCCGGCCATCGCGAGGACGAACATCTGCCGGACGAGCGGGAAGCGTTCGGGGTCTTCGACGATGGTGCGGGTGACCGGATCGTTGAGGTAGCCGATGGGCGCCTTGCCGGGGTGCCAGCCGTTCTCGCGCTTGGTGCGGTTGCCGCGTTTGACGTTTTCGGACAGGGCGTCGGAATAGTATTTCGACTGGCCGAACATGATCTGCAGCATGAACTTGCCCTGCGAGTTGTTCTCGAAGGTGTAGGTCGAGAATTTCAGGTCCTTGAGCACGCCGCGGTCGAGCAGGTAGATCAGCCGTCCGCCGTCGATGGAGTTGCGCGCCAGACGGTCCGGAGCCCAGGTGGCGATGCCCTCGGCCTCGCCCTTTTCGATCCGGGCGACCATGGCGTCGAAGCGTGGCCGTCCCGGCGTCATGGCGCTGCGTGACTCCTCGATGATCTCGACCACATCCACGCCCGGCGTCTCCAACAGCCGCCGTTCCAGATCGGCGCGCTGGGATTCGATGGACAGAACCTGACGGTCCTCGGCCTCTGAGGATTTCCGGCAGTAGAGAAAATATTTCATAGGAAGAGGGATGTCCCTGACGTCCCTGACCTCCCCGAACGGGGAGGATCAAAGGTCGCTTGAGACGAATTGGGATTCTAGGGCGCCGGGGCGTTTCGCGCGACTCGGTCGGGGACAGTCGCGCGACCGGCCCAGACATTGGAGCCCGAGCGCGCCCGATGCGCACGGCGGACGTTCGCCTTGGCCGGGGCCGCCCGGAGCAGGGGAGGGCCGCTTTTGGCGACGGCCCTCCCAACCCGGTTACTCCGGAGCGGCCCCGGACCGACGGAGCAACGGCGGCAGCCAACCGGTTCCGCTCAGCAGGGTCTCGGCTTCGGCGGCCATGCTCGCCTTGTCCAGCCCGGACAGTCTGTCCGCCATCTCCGGTGAGACGCCCTCGGCCACGGCTTCCGCGATCAGGGCCTTGGTGACGCGTCCGAGATAGCTGCCCGTGGTGACGGTCCAGTAGCGGCCCAGGTCGAGATCGACGAGTTCCGCCAGAGTGTCGGCGTGAGCCATCACCCGCCGCGACGTCCCGACCCGCTGGACGGCGTTGATGCCGAGCGACACGACATGGGCGAACAGGGCTAGCCGTCCTTCCTCGGGCAGGGCCTGCAAGCTCGCCAGCAGGGCCTCGGGGAGGTCCGGAAGCTGGCCAGCCCACAGGGCGTGCCGCGCCTCCAGCGACCGGCCCGCCGCCGTCTCCGCCAGACCCTCAGCATGGCCCTCCAGAGCGAGGCTGGAGACCCTGAGGTCGAGGCAGGTTTCGCCGCCGCGATAGAAGGCCTGCAGGGTCAGGGCGTGCAGGGCGGCGAGGAAGGCGACGTGCGGCTGTCCGGCGAGCGCATCACGGAGCGCCGCTGTCCGGTGGGCGGTGAGGTCGGCGACCAGCCGTTCCGAGATGGTCTTGCGGGTTTCGGCCCGGTCGGCGGCATCCGGCGTCTCGGCCCCGCGTTGGCCGTCCCCGTCCACCACGCCTCCGGCGTCCGGTTCCGTCTCCGGCTGGGCCTCGTCCTCGGGCCGAATGAAGCCGCGCTCGATGCGGACGCCTTCGTGGGCGAGGAAGACGAACAGACCGCCGCGCGCAACGGCTTCCGGGTCGTAGCGTTCGGGGCGCGCCGCCGCCAGTTCGGCGTCGAGCACCTCCAGACGGGCGTCCTGTTCCTCTGAGAGGTTGTCGTCGCCACAGGCAGCGACGATGGCGTCGTATTCCTCGGCGAGGGCGTCGAGCCGGGCCTGTGTCTCGGCGTCCGGCTCCTCCGCGCGTGGATAGACCCGCCGACAGCCGTGATCATACGGGAAGTCGAGCCGCGCTTCGGCCCACATCCAGCCTTCGGCTTCCCGCACGGCTTCCGCCTCGGCACCGAGTTTGTCGAGCACGAGCCGGTCGAGCAGGGGGGCGTCCTCGAACCAGCCTTGCCCGTCCTCGCTGAACAGGTCGCGCCGGACGCGCCCGCCCGCCGTCTCATAGGCCTCGACGCCGACGTAACGGGCGCGGCGGTCGGACGCCTCGACCTCGTGCTCGGTCATCATCTTGCGGATGAAGGCGGGCGAGCGGTTGTAGGACAGGTCGGCGAAGACCTGTTCCTGCCGGGCGTGGTCCTCGCTGACGGCGAAGGCCATCAACTGGTCGAGCGTCAGGGCCTCCGCCCGGTAGGCGTCCATAAGCTTGGGGCTGGCCGCTCCGAGCCGCATGCGCCGCCGCACCACGGACGCTGTCACATTGAAGCGCGCGGCGACCTCCTCGACCCCGAACCCCCGTTCCTCGACGAGACGCCGGAACGCCTCGAACTGGTCCGCCGGGTGCATGGCGAAGCGGGTGACGTTCTCATCCAGACTGATCTCATACGCATCGTTGGCCGTGTCGATCAGGCAGCGGATGGGTTCGGTCTTCTTGATCTGCTTGCGCTTGGCGCGAAGCAGTTGCGCTAGCCTGCGACCCTCGCCGATGGTGACGAGGAAGTTGCCGGTCGGGTGGCCCTGCTCGTCAAGCTCCGGCTCAACCACGGGCGGCTGCAAGATGCCCTTGGCGTGGATGGTCGCCGCCAGCGTCTCAATATCTTCGGAACGATGCGGCGTCTTGCGGGCGTTCTTCTCGGACTTTTTCAGCCGGTTGAGCGGGACGTAAATCTCGGCGCCGTGTTCCGGGACCGCGTTTCCGGCGGTGGGGATGGTTTCGAAAGCGGCAGTCATGGTCAGTCTCCTAGGGTTGGGGTGCAGGCGAATTCCGCCTGCACCCCTGCCCGTCGGCGAGACCAGGGGTAGCAAGGGCCAGGGCGGACCGCGGGGAGGGGGATCACCCGGTCTGCACTGAGCGAAGCGAGGGAAGACCGGGGAAACCCCGCGGGCCGGCGGCGCAGCCGCGCACCCTGGCGCGCGCGAGGGACGGAGTCCCTTAGCCCTTACAGACGACGCGCCGGCCACGAACCGACAGCGCCGATCCGCCGTCCACAGGGCAAGGCTTAGCGCGGCGACGCCGCGCTATACTGAAAAGGGCCTGTCTCGAAAGACTCTCCACGCGACCTCTGACCGTCTTTCCGCTTGCCCCGCGGGGCGTAGGCTTGAGGTCATGACCGATCGCGACAAAGGACCGACGCCGACCGTCTCGCGCGTTCTACCGGACGGGCGGCTGGTCGAGCTGCTCTATGATCCGGAGCGGCGTGTCACCGCCCTGGCCGTGGGCGGACCCGACGGCGAGGCCGTCCTTCATGAGACGTTCGACCTCCCTGACGGGGAACGGCTCGTCCCCTATGGCGCCGACAACAATCTGATCGCCACGGGCTGCGTCCTGCTGCCGTCGGCGGTCGGGGTGTTCACCACGCAAGGAACCCTGATCGCGCAGATCCAGGCCTTTCTGCACCGTTACGTCGATCTGTCGCCCGTGTTCGAGGAGATCGCCGCCCACTATGTGCTGCTGAGCTGGGTCTATGACGCCTTCAACGAGCTGCCCTATCTGCGCCTGCGCGGCGACTACGGCACCGGCAAGACCCGCGCCCTGATCGCTATCGGTTCGCTCTGCTACAAGCCCTTCTTCGCCTCGGGCGCCTCGACAGTGTCGCCGATCTTTCATGTGCTCGACGCCTTCGGCGGCACCCTGGTGCTGGACGAGGCCGACTTCCGCTTCTCCGACGCCACCGCGCCGCTGAGCAAGATCCTCAACAACGGCAATGTCGCCGGCCTGCCGGTGCTCCGGACCATGACCAACCGCCACAAGGAGCTCAACCCCCGCGCCTTTCGGGTCTATGGACCCAAGCTGATCGCCATGCGCCACAGCTTTGCCGACCGGGCACTGGAAAGCCGGTTTCTGACCGAAGAGACCGGCCAGCGTCCGCTACGGCCCGACATCCCGATCCAGCTGCCGCCTGAGCTGCAAGCTGAGGCCCGGACGCTGCGCAACAGCCTGCTCGCCTGGCGGTTGACCCACCGGTCCACGGTCCGCAGCGACGCCGGCCGCCAGGCCGCGGGCGTCGAGCCCCGGCTGAACCAGACCGCCCTGTCCCTGTTGTCGCTGATGGACGATCCGGCCCTGCGCGACCGGGTACACGCCGAACTGGGCCGCGAACAGGCGCGGATAGCTCAGGAGCGCGCGGCCTCGCCCGAGGGCCGGGTGGTCCAGGTCCTGATCGAGCTGTTCGACGACCGGTCCCGGGGCCGCGTCTCTGTCTCCGCCGTCGCCGATGCCTTCAACCGGACCGGTGATCCCGGCCGCGCTCCAGCGAGCGCCCGGTGGGTCGGCTGGCTCTTGCGGGATCGGCTCAAGCTGACCGCCACCAAATCCAACGGCGTCTTCGTCCTGGCGGCGAGCGAGCGCGCCAAGGTCGAGGCGCTGGCCGTCCGCTATGGCGTTCGGCCAACCGGCGCGCCGTCTGAGCCCCCGCCTCCGTGAGGGTCGCGGCCTCTTCCGGCGCCGGTCTCTCCGGACCACGGATTGCCGTCTACGGTTGGAACGCCGACCGGGGAATCATGAAGGCACGATCCGCCCTGGATCGCTCACCTAACGCCTCCGCCTATGTCCCATCGCAATTATCTCAGCCTGCATCGCAAACGATGGGCCCTGTCCCAACGCGAACTGGCCCTGCTGCTCGGCCATGCGTCACGCAGTGTGGTCTCCCGGCTCGAGCTCGGACACGGCCGGCCGAGCCTGCCGTTTGTCATCCGCTGCGAGTCCGTGTTCGGTGTTCGGGCCACCGAACTGTTCCCCGAGCTGTTCGAAGAGAACCACGACGTCGTCATGCGGCAGGCGGTTCATCTGGATTTGCAGGTGCGCGGCCGCACCGACGCCAGCTCCGCCCGCAAACGCGCGCTTCTGCTCGAAATGGTCGGCCGGACGCCTAGCCCCGACATCCTATGATCGCGGCATGCCTCGAGTCCGGCCGGGTGATGGGTTTCCATCCGACCGCGCGCGGCTTCGGCTGGGTGGTGTTCGAAGGCCCGTTCCGGCCGATCGACTGGGGCCTGGTCTCGGCGCGCAAGGACAAGAACGCCACCTGTCTCAAACGGCTCGATGGCTTGCTCCATCGGTTCGCACCCGAGGTGCTGGTGCTCGAGGCCTATGACCGCGAGAGCAGCCGACGGGCGCGACGCATCGCCCGTCTCGGGAGCTCCGTGCGGCGTGCGGCCGACGCCCGGGGCGTGGAGACGGCCGTGTACCATCGGGCCCAGATCCGCGAAGCCTTTGCCGAGACCGGAGCGAAAACTCGGCGCGAGATCGCTGAGGCCGTCGCCCGACATCTGGAGGCTTTTCGTCACCGTCTGCCGCCGCCCCGCAAACCCTGGGACAGCGAGGATGCGCGCGAGGCTCTGTTCGCAGCCGCTGCGGTGGTCCTGACGCACCACCGGATGGGCGCGTGAGCCGCGGTGGTTAGGACGCCTTCTTCGGCCGGCCGGCTTTCTTGGCGGGCTTGCGGCCGCCCTGTCCCAAACCCATCGCCTTGGCCAGGGCGGATCGTCTCGCGGCATAGGCGGGCGCGACCATCGGATAGGTCGAGGCGAGCCCGAACCGCTCGCGGTAGCTCTGCGGCGTCATTCCGCGTGTGGTCAGATGCCGTTTGAGGGACTGGTAGGTGCGGCCGTCAAGGAAGCTGACCAGGCCATCGTCGCGGATCGACTTCCTCACCTGTCCGGCGGTCGGCTTCTCGACGATGATCTCGGGTTCGGCGGCTAGCTCGCCCAAGCATTTGAGGGCGGTATGGACGCCCAGGATCAACGCTCCCACATGGTCGGGTTCGACCTTGTTCTGGCTCAAATAGGCCGAGACGATATCGGTCGTCATTTCAGTCAAGTTCGGCGTCGCGTCGTCCATAGAAGCCTCGATCGAAGAGATGCGGTGAGCCGCATTCCACCAGAATTTGGCTTCTGAAGGAATGGGGCGTCAGGCCTACGTGTCCTGAACTGGATGACCGCGTGATGTTCACACAGAGGCCGGCACCGCGCGCTGGCCAAAAGACTGCAGGGTGACGGTGCCGAAACGGTGCCAAACCCGGCTGCGGAGCCTTCTCCGCCCTGCTAAGTCATTGAAACGATGGTGGGTGATGTAGGGTTCGAACCTACGACCCGCTGATTAAGAGTCAGCTGCTCTACCAACTGAGCTAATCACCCGGACCATTCGTCGGCACGGAGCCTCGCAAGGCCTGTGCCATCTGCGCATGCGCCGATCTGGGACCGGTTTCAGCGAGGGGGCGTAACTAATGGGAATGCCTCTCGCGTGCAAGGGGATTCAGGGGTCCGTTTCGGTTTGTCGCAGGACGGGCTAGGGTCCGGTGAATCAGCCGCCGGGGAGCGGCGACGGGGGAAACGACCATGGCTTTCTGGAACCGCCGGCGCTCGATCGACGCCATGCTGGCCCCGCACGACGGACCGGCGCTGAAGAAGACGCTGGGCTGGCCGCATTTGATGGCGCTGGGCGTCGGCGCCATCGTCGGCACCGGCATCCTGACCCTGATCGGGGTCGGGGCCGGCCTGGCCGGTCCGGCGGTGATGATCAGCTTCGCCCTCGCGGGTCTGGTCTGCGCCTGCGCCGCCCTGGCCTATGCCGAGCTCTCGACCATGATGCCGGCGGCGGGCAGCGCCTATACCTATTCCTACGCCGTGCTGGGCGAGCTGATCGCCTGGATCGTCGGCTGGAGCCTGATCCTCGAATATTCGCTGGTGGTGTCCGCCGTGGCGGTCGGCTGGTCCGGCTATGCGACCGGCTTTCTCGCCGGGATGGGCGTCGAACTGCCGGCCATGCTGGCGGCGGGACCGCACGTCGAGGGCGGGCTGATCAACCTGCCGGCGGTGTTCATCATCGCCGTGGTGACGGGCCTCCTGCTGCTGGGCACGCGCGAGAGCGCCACGCTGAACGCCGTGCTCGTGGTCATCAAGATCGTGGCCCTGATCGCCTTCGTGGCCATCGCCCTGCCGGCCTTCGACGCCGCCAACTTCACCCCCTTCATGCCCAATGGCTTCGGATCCCCCGCCCTGCCGTTCGCGGAACAGATCACCGGCCAGCCCGTGGTCCAGACCGGGGTCATGGCGGCGGCGGCGATCATCTTCTTCGCCTTCTACGGCTTCGACGCCATCTCGACGGCGGCCGAGGAGACCAAACGGCCCGAGCGCGACCTGGCCATCGGCATCGTCGGCTCCATGGTCGTCTGCACGGCCCTGTATCTGGTCGTCGCCGCCGCCGCGATCGGCGCCCGGCCGGTCGCCAGCTTCGCCGAAAGCCCCGAGCCGCTGGCCCTGATCCTGCGCGAAATGGGACAGGGGACGGCGGCGCAGTGGATCGCGGTCTCGGCCGTGGTGGCCCTCCCGACCGTGCTGCTGGCCTTCCTGTTCGGCCAGAGCCGCATCTTCCTCGGCATGGCGCGCGACGGCCTGCTGCCGCGCAAACTGGCCAAGGTGTCGGCGCGCGGCGTGCCGGCCGTGGTGACCATCTTCACCGCCATTGTGGTGGCGGGTCTGGCCGGCGTCATGCGGCTGGACGAGCTGGCCTCGCTGGCCAACGCCGGGACGCTGGCGGCCTTTGCGGCGGTCGGGGTCTGCCTGATCGTCCTGCGCATCCGCGACCCGCACCGCCCGCGCGTCTTCAAGGCGCCGCTGTGGTGGCTGGTCGGAGCGATCACCATCATCGGCTGCATCGTCTTCTTCTTCAGCCTGCGCGCCTCGACCCAGATGTGGTTCGTGATCTGGAACGCCGTCGGCCTGGTGGTCTATTTCGGCTGGTCGGCCTGGAACTCGCGGCTCGCCAAGGGCGAGGAGACCGCCGGCTGATGGCGTTGCGCGACCTGTCCGGCGCGGTCGACTTCACCGTGCTGGAGCGGATGACCGGCGGCGACGACTCCATCACCGAGGAGGTGCTGGGCCTGTTCGTCCAGCAGGCCGCCCTGTGGTCGCCGATGCTGGACGTGCGCGAGGATGGCTGGCGCGACGGCGTTCACACCATCCGGGGCGCGGCCGCGGGCATCGGCGCCGACACCCTGGCGGCGGCCTGCCAGACGGCCGAGGCGGCGGACAAGGCCGTGGCCCCGCCGTTGCTCGACCGGGTGCGGGATGCGCTGGAGATCGCCCTGGCCGACGTGGCGGCCTACCGGCATGCGCTGATGCTGAGAAGCCTGAGGGGCTAGCCGCGCGTGCGGTCCCAGACCGAGAACTCGTGCGCGATGCAGCGGTCGATCAGGGTGCGCCAGACCGGCTCGGCGATGGCCGGCGACAGGCCGGCGGGCCCGGCGGCGGCCAGCACCTTGGCGACCACATCCTCGATCCGGGCATCGTCATGCACCACCGAACGGTCCGGCTTGATGCGGGCGGCGGCGTCCATATAGCGCTGGCGCTCGGCCAGCAGCTGGACGAGGGCACGGTCCAGCGCGTCGACGCCCTGACGCACCTCGGCCATGGAGCCGCAGGCCTCCGGCGCGGTGCGCGGATCGATGGTGACGTTATCCGACAAAGGCGCGCTCCAGCACATAGTCGCCCGGCTCGGCGTTCGAGCCTTCCTTCATGCCGAAGGATTCGAGCAGTTCGGCGGTTTCCTTGATCATGGCCATGGACCCGCACAGCATGACCCGGTCGCGTCCGGGCGAGAAGCCGTGCGGCAGACCCAGGTCGTCGAACAGGGCGCCGGACTGGATCCGGTCTGTGATCCGTCCGGCGTGCTCGAAAGGCTCGCGGGTGACGGTGGGATAGTAGGTCAGCTGGGCCTTCGCCTCCTCGCCGATCAGGGGATCGTCATGGATGCCCGAGGTCAGGAAGTCGCGGTAGGTCAGGTCGGCGACGTGGCGCACGGTATGGCAGACCACGACATGGCCGAAGCGGCTGTAGGTGTCGGGATCGCGCGCCACGCTGAGCCAGGGTGCCAGGCCGGTGCCCGTGCCGATCAGCCACAGCCGCTCGCCGCCGGTCAGGGCGTCCAGCACCAGGGTGCCGGTCGGCTTCTTGCCCATCAGGACGGTGTCGCCCGGCTGGATCTTCTGCAGGCGCGAGGTCAGGGGACCGTCTGGCACCTTGATCGACAGGAACTCCAGCTCCTCCGCCCAGCCGGGGCTGGCGATGGAATAGGCGCGCAGGACCGGCTTGCCGCCGTCGGCTCCCGGCAGGCCGATCATCACGAATTCGCCCGAGCGGAAGCGAAAATCCTCGGGACGGGCGATGGCGAAGCTGAACAGCTGGTCGGTCCAGTGGCGTACCCACAGCACTTCCAGCTCATGGAAGGCGGAGGCTTTCGCGGGCGGCGGAGGGGCGGCGACGTCGGTCATTGCGCGCTTCTTAGGGGGTGAGAGGCGAGGGGGGAAGGGATGCGGGTGTCGCGCCGGACATGTTCGCCCGGCGTCCGTCCTGATGCTGTCTTCCCGCCCCTGATCATCGCGCCCCTCTTGACCCCCAAAGGTGCCTTTCCGCCCCCTGTTACGACCTCACTCGACTCCCGCGTGCCCGCCTGCGACCAAAGCTGACGCACCCATGTGCCTCTATGAGAAACGGCCACGGGGAGAGGGAATTTTGGCGGTCCGAAACACGACAGGGCATCGATATCCGGAACTCCGGACCTGGCTGACGACGACCCGTCGGGGGGGTGCTCGTCGTGCCGATAATTTCCGGGCCTCACAGTGTACTCTCGACCCGGGTGGCGCGGGTGCGGAATCGGGGATGACGTCGGGCGAAACGACCGCTAGCGTCCGCGACATGCGCAACAAACTCCTCGCCTCCACCCTGTTTCTCGCGGCCCTTTCGCCGTTCACCGCCGTCATGGCGCAAACCGCGGACCCGGCCGTCCTGACGCCCGAGCGGGTGTTCGCCAATCCGTCGCTGGCCGGGCCGGTGGCGCGGGGCGTCAGCCTGTCGCCCGACGGCGGACTGGTGGCCTTCCTCCGTTCGCGCGAGGACGATGTCGATGTGCTGGACCTGTGGGCCGCGCCGACCGGCGAGGGCGAGGCCTTCAAGCTGATCGATGCCCGGGCCCTGGTGCCGGACGCCGGCGAACTGTCGGAGGCCGAAAAGGCGCGGCGCGAGCGGATGCGGATCAGCCAGCGCGGCGTGGTCGAATATTCCTGGGACCAGCAGGGGCGCTACATCCTCGCCCCGCTGGAAGGCGACATCTTCCTGGCCGAGCGTGAAGGCGGGGCGGTGCGCCGCCTGACCGAAACCCCGGCCGACGAGATCGACGCCAAGGTCTCTCCCCGGGGCAATTTCGTCTCCTTCGTGCGCGATCAGGATCTGGTCGTCCTGGACCTGAACGGAAACCGCGAGACGGCGGTGACGACCGACGGCGAGGGCCTGATCACCTGGGCCACCGCCGAGTTCATCGCCCAGGAGGAGATGGACCGCGACACCGGCTACTGGTGGAGCCCGGACGAACGCCATATCGCCCTGCAACGCACCGACGAAAGCACCGTCGACATCATCCCGCGGCTGGACATCACCGGCGGCGGGGCCAGCGTGATCGAGCAGCGCTATCCGCGCGCCGGCCGCCCCAACGCCGTGGTCGAACTGTATGTCCATGACCGGGAAACGGGCCAGCGGACGAAGGTCGATCTGGGGGCCAATGCCGACATCTATCTGGCCCGCGTCGACTGGTCGGCCGACGGCCGCACCCTCTATGTCCAGCGCCAGTCGCGCGACCAGAAGACGCTCGACCTGCTGAGCGTCGATCCGGCCACGGGTGCCTCGCGGGTGATCCTGACGCGGACCTCGGACGCCTGGGTTCCGTTGACCAACGACTTCAAGCCGCTCGACGACGGCAACTTCATCTGGTCGTCGGAAGAGACCGGCTGGCGGCACCTCTATCTCTACAGCCGCGACGGCCGCCGCATCCGGGCGATCACATCGGGCGACTGGCCGGTCAAGGGTCTGAACGGGGTCAACCAGCGGACCGGCGAGGTCTTCTTCACCGCCTCGATGCGCGACGGGCGCGAGCTGCCGATCGAACAGCAGCTGTTCCGCGCCAGCCTGCGCCGGACCATGACGCCCGTCGCGGTGACGCCGGGCGGCGGCTGGTGGGGCGCGTCGATGAACAGGACGGGCACCGCCTTCGTCGGCAACTACACCGACCTGAACACGCCGACGCAGTCGGGCCTGTATCGCGCCGACGGGACCTTCGTGCGCTGGATCGAGGAGAACCGGCTGGACGCAGACCACCCGATCTATCCGTATGTTTCGCGTCGCGGCGAGGTGACCTTCGGCACGCTCGAAAGTCATGGCGAGACCCTGGTCTGGCAGATGACCACGCCGCCGGGCTTTGATCCGACGAAGCAGTATCCGGTGGTCATGCAGGTCTATGGCGGACCGTCGGGCGGCGGGGTGCGCCGGGGCTGGCAGGGCGCAACCAATCAACTGTTGACCGAGGCCGGCTACATCGTTTTCCGGCTCGACAATCGCGGCGAGGGAGACCGGTCGGCGGCGTTCAAACAGGCCCTTTATCTGAAGATGGGCCAGCCTGAGATCGAAGATCAGGTATTGGGTATCAACTATCTGAGATCACTGCCCTATGTGGCGGACGATCGTATCGCCGCCATGGGCTGGAGCTACGGGGGCTTCATGACCCTGCACATGCTGACCGAGCCGGCGATGGGCCTGACGTCGGCCATTTCCGGAGCCCCCGTCACCGACTGGAGCCTGTACGACACCCATTATACCGAGCGCTTCATGTCGACGCCCGAGGCCAATCCCGAAGGCTATGCGGCCTCCGACGTGCTTGATCAGCTGGACAGGCTGACGGGCCGGCTCCTGCTGCTCCACGGCATGGCCGACGACAATGTCATCTTCGAGAACGCCACCCGCGTCATCGACGGCCTGCAGAGTCGCAGCGTGCCATTCGAAATGATGCTCTATCCCGGCCAGCGCCACGGGGTGCGTGGCAACGAAAGGCAGTTGCAGCAATGGCGGACCTATCTGGACTTCCTCGATCGCACGGTCGGTTCGCGGGCACCCGCCGCGCAGGACTGATCGCGGCGGCGGCGCTGGTCGCAGCCTCGATCTGGGCACCGCAGGCCCAGGCCCAGGCGGCCCCGGACTCGCAGCGGAACTGTCGCATCCTGAGCGAGATGCCCGCGGCCGATCAGGCGGACTTCCGTCGGCGCGCGGCTGAGTCGGGACGTCCCATTCCCGACGGCGCGGAGATCGAAGTCTGCCGCGAGCCGATTGGGCAAGGTGCGTCGCTCGCCGAGATGCTCGGACCAGCGGACGCGCCGTATCGGAGCGTGATCCGCTGGGCTCCCGGCACGCATTTTCAGGTCGGTGACGGGGAGGTCCTGCGCGGATTTCCGATGCTGGTGAAGGACAATATCGAAACCGCCGACATGCCGACCACCGCCGGTTCGCTGGCGCTGATCGACAACGCTCCCGGTCGCGACGCGCCCGTCGTGACACGCCTCCGCGAAGCGGGTGCCGTGATCGGCGGCAAGGCCAACCTGTCCGAATGGGCGAACATCCGCTCGCCCAACTCGATCAGCGGATGGAGCGCCGTCGGCGGCCAGACCCGCAATCCCTGGGACCCGGAGCGCACGCCCTGTGGCTCGTCATCGGGCAGCGCTGTAGCCGTGGCGATTGGCCTCGTCCGTGGAACCCTCGGCACCGAGACCGACGGCTCGATCACCTGCCCGGCCTCCGTCAACGGCGTGGTCGGGTTCAAGCCGACCGTCGGACTGGTCAGCCGCACCCACATCGTGCCGATCAGCCATTCTCAGGACACTGCCGGCCCGATCACGCGAACCGTCGCCGACGCGGCCGCCATCATGACCGCCATCGCGGGGTCCGACCCGCTGGACCCCGCGACCGTCGAAGCCGACGCTCGCAAGGTCGACTATCGCGCGGCGCTGGACGCGAACTCGCTGCAAGGCGCCCGCCTCGGCGTCATGCGCTTCCTGATCGCCAACTACTCCGCCGAGGCGCAGGCCGAGTTCGAGCGGGCGCTGGTCAATCTGCGCGCGGCGGGAGCCGAGATTGTCGAGATCACCGAGCCGCCGGCCGACTTCCGCCAGATCGGCGGCTGGGAGCTGACGGTGCTGCTGACCGAACTCAAGCACGACCTGAACCTCTATCTCGCCTCGACCGACCCGACGCAGGTGCGGACCCGGACCCTCGCCGATGTCATCGCCTTCAACGCCGCCGAGCCGCGCGAGACCGTGCTGTTCGGTCAGGAGCTGTTCGAGCGCGCCGAGGCCACCGGCGGGCTGGACGATCCGGCCTATGTCGAGGCGCGCGAGCGGTCGTTCCGCGCCTCGGGGCCCGAGGGCATCGACCGGATGATGGCCGACAATCGCGTCGTCGCCCTGATCGCCCCGACCACCTCTCGTGCGTGGACCAATGACCGCGAGGACGACGACAACGCCCAGGGCTCGGCCAGCCGGCTGGCGGCGGTGGCGGGCTATCCGCACCTGACCGTGCCGATGGGCTTCGACCGCGGCATGCCGGTCGGGATCAGCTTCATCGGCGGCAAATGGGACGACGCCCGTGTCCTGTCGCTGGGCCACGCCTATGAACAGCGCACGCACGAGCGGCGGCCCCCGCCGGCGCCCGTGCAACCTTCGCCCGCGAATGGCGGTTGAGGCGCGATGGAAAGGGAATTCGTCAAATTCGCCACCGCGACCGCCAAGGTCGCCGGCAAGCCCTGGACCTTCATCGCCTGTCTGGCGATCGTGATCGGCTGGGCCGCGTCGGGGCCGATGTTCAAATTCAGCGAGACCTGGCAGCTGGTGATCAACACCGGCACGACGGTGATCACCTTCCTGATGGTGTTCCTGATCCAGAACACCCAGAACCGCGACGGCGCGGCCATCCACGCCAAGCTGGATGAACTGGTGTTCGCGGTGAAGCAGGCGGACGACCGGTTCATCGGCATCGAGCATCTGACCGAGCTCGAACTCGATGCGATCCTGATGGAGGTCGAGAACCGCGGCCTTGCCGTTCAGGCGGGCAAGCCGGCGCGGGCCATACCGGGCAAGCGCGCCCGCGCCGAGGCCGTCGAGGCGGTGCAGCCGAGGAAGGCCAGCCCGCGCAAGGCCGGCAAGGCAAGCGCGTGAGCGATCTGGCCGCCAACGTCGTCGGCACCCTTGCGGCCCTCTGTTCGATCACCAGCTTCGCCCCGCAGATGATCAAGATCTGGAAGGAACGCGACGCCTCCTCGGTGTCGCTGAAAACCTATTCGCTGACAGTGATCTGCTTCGTGCTCTGGACCTCCTACGGCGTGCTGACCGGCGCATGGCCCATCATTGTCGCCAACGCCTGCGCCCTGGTCATGGCCTCGGGCGTCCTGCTGATGAAGTGGCGGTTCCGCGATGCCGCGGGGCGTTGAGGTCATCAACCTGCGGGTGATGGCGATGGACAGAGCGATGGCGGTCTGAAAGCGTAACGCGGCTATGTGAGGCGGGGGCCGATCCATGTTGCTGAACCGACGAGGCGCGCTGGCCGGCGCAGGCGGCCTGATGACGGCCCTGGCGACCGGCGAGGCCTGGGCGCAGGACGCCCGGCGCGTGCGCAAGGCGGCCTCGTCCCTCAGCTCCGCCCACGACGACATCCTGGCCTTCGCCGAGGGCGTCAAGCTGATGAAGCGGCGCTCGGACGCCTTGTCCTGGGAGGCGCAGAACCGCCTCCACGCCCAGCGCGCCGAGCACGGCAACTGGCGCTTCCTGCCCTGGCACCGGCTGCAGGTCGCCCATATGGAGCGGATCATCGCCCAGGTGACCGGCCACGCGAACTTCGCCATGCCCTACTGGGACTGGCAGGTCGACCGGTTCCTGCCGCCGTGGGTGCTGGACCCGACCTCGCCCCTCTATGAGCGCCAGCGCGATCCGGCCACCGAGACCCTCGACTTCCAGAAGGCCCGCTTCGCCCAGAGCCGCGACGTGGCCCGTGTCTCGGACGACAATTTCGACGCCTTCTGCGGCCGCGAGCGGGCGGCCGGCCGGGTCGAGGCCTATGGCCACAACATCATCCACATGCTGGTCGGCGGCTATATGGGCAGCACCCGGACGGCGGCGCTGGATCCGGTCTTCTGGCTTCACCACTGCAACGTCGACCGGGTCTGGGCGACCTGGCACCAGAAGAACGGCGACCTGGCCTATCCCCGGCCCTGGAAGGACGTCTCCATGTCCGGCTTCACCGGTCCCGACGGACGTCAGACCGGGCGGTGGGTCGCGTCACGCATCACCTCTACCCGCGGCCTGGGCTATCGCTACGACGCCCTTTATGCGCCGCTCGTCTTCGCCCTGCCACCGGGCGCCCTGGGCGGTCCGCCGGTGTCGACCAGCGAGGTTTCCATCCGGGTGGACGCCGATTCCACAGACGGCTCGGTCCGGCTGGAACTGCCCGCCGGGATCGTGCGCCTGCTCCGCGAGGCTCCGGGCCGGGTGACGGTCGAAGGGACAGGGGTCGTCGCCTATGAGCGGTCGGAAAACCTGACCGGTCGGGGCATCGCCACCAGCGTGCTTGCGGAAAAGGGTCGGGTGGATCTGGGCGTATCCCCGACCTTCGTCCATTTCGGCGGCGGCGAGGACGGCGAGCATGCCGGCCATAGCGGGCATGGCGACTACGCCCACGTCTTCACCTTCGACAGCGCCGTGGTCCAGTTGGCCAGGCTGACCACCGGGCCGCTCGCGATCGTGTCCACAGCCCAGGATCTCCGCCCGGACGAGCAGCGGCCGCCGGTGCGGGCTGTGTCGCTGGAGGCGACCCTGACAGTGACGGAGTACGCCGCCTGACGCCTCAGGCCGTTCGCCCGGCTGCCTGTGCCGTATGGACGAGCGCGATGATGCGGTCGGCCGCCTCATCGACGGAACAGGCAGCCGCGTCGATCCGGAGTTCGGGCGCTTCCGGTGCCTCATAGGGACTGTCGATGCCGGTGAAATGGCTCAACTGCCCGGCCCGCGCCTTGGCGTAGAGACCCTTCACATCCCGCGCCTCGGCGACGTCCAGCGGGACGTCGATGAAGACCTCCAGGAACTCGCCCGCCTCCATCCGCTCGCGGGCCATCCGCCGTTCCTCGCGGAAGGGGGAGATGAAGGAGACCAGCACGATCAGGCCCGCGTCGGTCATCAACCGCGCGACCTCGGCCACGCGGCGGATGTTCTCGACGCGGTCCGCGTCCGTGAAGCCGAGATCGCGGTTCAGGCCGTGACGCAGGTTGTCGCCGTCCAGCATCACCGAATGCAGGCCCTCCGCGAGCAGGCGCTGCTCGACCCGGTTGGCGATGGTGGACTTGCCGGCGCCGGACAGGCCGGTGAACCAGAGGACCAGCGGCGATTGACGCTTGAGCGCGGCGCGGTCAGTCCGGCTGACGGTCAGGGCCTGCGGATGAATGTTCGCCGCCCGGCGCAGGGCGAAGCGGATCATGCCGGCGCCGGCGGTCTCATTGGTCATCCGGTCGATCAGGATGAAGCCGCCGAGATCGCGGTTCACGGCATAGGGCTCAAAGGCGACGGGCGCGTCGAGCGCGAGTGTGCACAGGCCGATGTCGTTCAGGGCGAGGGTGGTCGCGGCCAGAAGTTCTCCGGTATCGACATTGACCTTGTGCTTCAGATCGCTGATCCGCGCCCCGACCGTTTCCGCGCCCAGTTTCAGCCAGTAGGAGCGGCCGGGCAACAGGGGGCGTTCGGACATCCAGACCAGATGGGCCTCGAACTGGTCCGCGACCTCAGGCGGAGCCCCGGCGGCGGCGATCAGATTGCCGCGTGAGACATCCACGTCGGGGGTGAGGGTGAGAGTCACGGACTGGCCTGCGCCGGCTTCGTCGAGGTCGCCGTCCATGGTGACGATGCGCTCGATCGTGGCGCTGACGCCTGACGGCAGAATATGTACGGCGTCGCCGGGACGGGCCGCGCCAGCCACGATCCGGCCCGCGAAGCCGCGGAAGTCCGCGTGGGGACGGCTGACGCCCTGGACGGTCATGCGCATCGGCACCGTCGCCGCCCCGGCCAGACGGACCGTCCGCAGATGCGCCATGAGGCGGGGCCCGCTGTACCAGGGCATCAGGTCATCCGCCGAAGAAACATTGCCGCCCGTGCGCGCGCAGGTCGGGATGGCTGTCACATCGATCAGGCCGATCTGTTCGGCGAAGGCGCCATAGTCCTCGACGATGGTGTCAAAGCGCTCTCTCGAGCCTTCCACGAGGTCCATCTTGTTCACGGCCAGCACGACCTTGCGTACGCCGAGCAAGGCCAGCAACCGGCTGTGTCGCCGCGTCTGGGTCAACACGCCCTTGCGCGCGTCGACCAGGACGATGGCCAGGTCCGCGGTCGAGGCGGCGGTGACCATGTTGCGCGTGTACTGCTCGTGACCCGGGGTGTCGGCCAGGACGAAGCGGCGCTCGCCGATGTCGAAAAAGCGATAGGCGACGTCGATGGTGATGCCCTGTTCGCGCTCGGCAGAGAGGCCGTCGACCAGAAAGGACATGTCCGGCGCGCCATCGAGATCGGGCAGGGCCGCGATCTGATCGGTCGGGATCGCGCCGGCGTCGAACAGCAGGCGACCGATCAGCGTCGACTTGCCGTCGTCGACCGAGCCGCAGGTGATCAGGCGGACGATTTCCTTCGGGCCGCTGTCGTTGGGGATGGCCATCAGAAATAGCCCTCGCGCTTCTTCCGCTCCATCGAGGCTGACGGATCATGGTCGATCACCCTGCCTTGCCGTTCGGACACGGAGGCTTCCCGGACTTCCCGGACAACAGCCCCGAGCGTGTCGGCGTCGCTCTCCAAGGCTGCCGTCAGAGGCCAGCAGCCGAGGGTGCGGAAACGCACGCGGCGCATCTGCGCCTGCTCACCGGGCCTCAGCGGCATGCGGTCGTCGTCCAGCATCAGCAGGGCCCCGTCGCGCTCGATCACCGGCCGTTCGGCGGCGAAATAGAGGGAGGGCAGGGCGATGTTTTCGCGCTGGATGTAGCGCCAGACATCCAGTTCGATCCAGTTCGACAGGGGGAAGACCCGGACAGACTCGCCGTCGTTCAGCCGGGTATTGTACAGGCTCCAGAGCTCGGGTCGCTGGCGCTTGGGGTCCCAGCTGTGCGCCGCGGTGCGGACCGAGACGATCCGCTCCTTGGCGCGGCTCTTCTCCTCGTCACGGCGCGCGCCGCCGAAGGCCGCGTCATACCGGCCCGCGTCCAGCGCCTGTTTCAGCCCCTGCGTCTTCCAGAGGTCGGTATGGACGTTCGCCCCGTGCTCGAACGGATTGATCCCGTCTGCCTCGGCCTCGGGATTGCGGTGAACCAGCAACGGCATCCCCGCAGCCGCCGCGGCCTGGTCGCGGAACGCATACATCTCGCGGAATTTCCACATCGTATCGACGTGCAGGAGGGGGAAGGGCGGCGGGGCAGGGAAAAAGGCCTTGCGCGCCAGATGCATCAGGACGGCGGAGTCCTTGCCCGCCGAGAACAGCATCACCGGCCGCTCGCACTCGGCGACGACCTCCCGGAAGATGTGAATGGCCTCGGCTTCGAGAGAACCGAGTACGTCGTTGTGCAGCCGCATAATCTAGCTGTGGCCCCGGAATCGCGCGGCGCCAAGCCTCACGCGAGGACGACTGCGGTGGTCTCGATCTCGATCCGGGCGGCGTCCTCGATCAGTCCCTTGACCTCGACCACGGCCATGGCGGGGTAGTGCGGTCCGATCAGCTCGCGCCAGGCCGCGCCGATCTCGCGCAGGGCGGCGAGGTATTCGCGCTTGTCGACCACATACCAGGTCATCCGGACGATGTGTTCGGGGCCGGCCCCGGCCTCCGCGAGGACGGCGAGGGTGTTCGCGATGGTCTGGCGGAACTGGCCGGCGAAACCGGTCTCGACGAACGCGCCCTCCGGCGTCCAGCCGATCTGGCCGGCGACGAAGACCATACGGCCGGTCGCCTCGATACCATTGGAATAGCCCTTCGGCCGGGGCCAGCCTTCGGGCAGCAGGACACGGTTCACAGGGCGGTCTCCACGAAGGGCGCGATGCGGGCGCGCAAGGCGTCGGGCCAGGGCTCGGGCTTCAGCGAAGCTCCGACGTAGACGATGGTCTGGGTCGCCTCGAAGCGCAGTTCGCCGCCGGCGGTGATCCGGTGGCGGAGGCCGCACGATGCGCCGCCCAGCTTCGTGACCGTGAGGGCGAAGGTCAGCTCATCTTCCAGCCGTGAGGGCGCGATGAAGCGGGCCTCGACGGCGGCGGTCGGGACGCTGACATGGCGATTGACGTGCAGTTCGCGGAACGAGGCCTCAAGCGGCCCGGCGAACCAGTCCTCCACCACCCCGTTCAGCATCTCGAAATAGCGCGGAAAGAAGACGATGCCAGCCGCGTCGCAGTCGGCGAAGCGAACGCGCCGATCGGTCGTGAAAATCCGGCCGCTCATGCGCCGGCCTTCAGCCGGAAGCGCTGCAGCTTGCCCGTCTGGGTCTTGGGCAGGGCGTCCACGAAATCGAGGGCGCGCGGGTATTTGTAGGGGGCGATGACGCTCTTCACATGGCCCTGCAACGCGGCTCTCAATTCATCCGAGCCGGTATGGTCGGGGTTCAGGACCACGAAGGCCTTCACGATCTGGCCCCGTTCGGGATCCGGGACGCCGATGACCGCGGCCTCAGCCACGGCGGGGTGGCGCAGCAGGGCGTTCTCAACCTCGGGCGCGCCGATATTGTAGCCGGACGAGATGATCATGTCGTCGGCGCGGGCCACGAACCAGAAATAGCCGTCCTCATCGAGACGGTAGACGTCGCCCGTCAGGTTCCAGCCGTCCTGCACATAGGCTGCTTGCCGGTCGTCCGCGAGATAGCGGCAGCCGGTCGGACCGCGCACGGCCAGGCGACCGGTCTCGCCCGCCGGAAGGGGCCGGCCGTCGGCGTCGATGATCCTGGCCTCATAGCCTGGCACGGACTTGCCGGTGGCTCCGGGGCGGATGGCGTCGCCGCTGGCGGAGATGAAGACGTGGATCATTTCGGTCGAGCCGATGCCGTCGATGATCCGCACGCCGGTCGCTTCATGCCAGGCGTCGGAGGTGGCCGCGGGCAGGGTCTCGCCGGCCGAGACGCAGGTGCACAGGCTCGACAGGTCATGCTCGCCCGTCAGCTTGAGCAGGGCGCGATAGCCGGTCGGTGCGGTGAACAGGGCCGTCGCCTTGTGCCGGACGATGGTCTCGGCCAGGGCGTCGAAGCCGGGCCGGGGGGCAAAGGCGGTCGCGGCGCCGGCGGCGGCGGGGAAGACCACAAGCCCGCCGAGGCCGAAGGTGAAGGCGATCGGCGGGGTCCCGACGGCGACGTCGTCCTTGGTCAGGCCAACCACGTGGCGGGCGAAGGTGTCGGCCATGGCGAGGATGTCGCGATGGAAATGTATGCAGCCCTTGGGCTTGCCGGTGGTGCCCGAGGTGAAGGCGATCAGGGCGGGATCCTCGGCGGCCGTGTCGACCGCGTCGAAGCGGAAGCCCGGCGGCAGGGCCTGGGCGGCCTTCTGCAGGGCGGCCGAGTCCATGACCTGCGTCAGCGATGGCGTCGCGACCCGGGCTTCGGCCACCGCTTCGGCAAGAGAAGCGTAGACCAGGGCATGGCCGATCTGCGCCTTGTCGATCACGGTCGCCAGCTCGGCCGGGCGAAGCATCGGCATGGTGGCGACCACGACGCCACCGGCTTTCAGGATCGCGAACCAGGCCATGACGGTCCACGAACTGTTCGGGCCATGCAGCAGGACGCGGTTGCCGGGAACGAGCCCCATCTGCTCGACCAGCACATGCGCCATGCGGCCCGAGATAGCATCCACCCGGGCCCAGGAGAATTCGTGGTCGGAGTCGATCAGGGCGCGCGCGTCCGGGCCCGCGGTCTGGATGGCGCGGCGTAGCAGTTCGGCGGCGGCGTTGAGGCGCTCGGGATAGGCGAGTTCGGGCAGGTTGAAGATCAGGTCGGGCTGCTGCCCGGGCGGGGGCAGATGGTCGAGCACAAACCGGTCGATGTGGGAGGTCTCACCCATGGCCGCCGCCCGCCATGGCCGCCAGCGCCTGCCTGGCGATGACAATCTTCTGCACCTCGGACGCGCCCTCATAGATCCGCAGGGCGCGGATCTCGCGATAGAGCCGCTCGACCGGATGCCCCGAGACCACCCCGAGCCCGCCGAACAGCTGGACGGCGGCGTCTATGACGGCCTGCGCCTCGTCAGTGGCGTATAGCTTGGCCATCGCGGCCTCGCGGGTGACGCGCGGCGCGCCCTGGTCCTTGAGCCAGGCGGCGCGGTAGATCAGCAGGGCCGAGGCGTCGATCTTCAGGGCCATGTCGGCGAGGGAGGCCTGCACCAGTTGCAGGTCACTCATCGGCGCGCCGAAGAGGTTGCGGGAGACGGTGCGGCTTGCCGCTTCGTCGAAGGCGCGGCGGGAGAAGCCGAGGGCGGCGGCCGCGACCGTGGAGCGGAACACGTCCAGCGTGGCCATGGCGATGCGGAAGCCTTCCCCGGGCGCGCCGAGCAGACGGTCGCCATCGATGCGGCAGGCGTTGAAGCGGATGGTCGCCAACGGGTGGGGAGCCATCAGGGGGATGCGTTCGACGATCTCGAACCCGGGCGTGTCCGCATCCACGACGAAGGCGCTGAGGCCCTTTGCTCCGGGCGCTTCGCCGGTGCGGGCAAAGACGGTGTAGCGATCGGCCAGGCCGCCGTTGGAGATGAAGGTCTTGCTCCCTTCGAGGATCCAGCTGTCGCCGTCGCGGCGGGCACTGGTGGACAGTGCAGCGACGTCCGAGCCGGCGTCCGGTTCGGACAGGGCGAAGGCGGCGATGGTCTCTCCGCGCGCCACGCCCGGCAGCCAGCGGGCCTTCTGGTCGCCCGTGCCGAACAGGCTGATCGGGCCCGAGCCGAGCCCCTGCATGGCGAAGACGAAGTCGGCGAGGCCGGAGCGCCGGGCCAGGGTTTCGCGGGTCAGGCAAAGAGTGCGGACGTCCAATTGGCCGGCGGCGTCGGGGATGGCGTTGCGGAGCCAGCCGCCGCCGGCCAGCGCCTTCAGGATGGAGCGGCAGTCACCGTCGAGGTCGTGGTCGCCGTGCAGGCCCATGGCGTCCGTTGTGCCGACCCAGGCGTCGAGATCGGCGGCGAAGGCGCGATGGCGGTCGTCGAAGAAGGGCCAGTCGAGGAAGGTCCGGTCGCCCATCTCAGTTCCCCTCGAACACCGGCTCGCGCTTGGCGGCGAAGGCCTCATAGGCGCGGCGGAAGTCTTTGGTTTTCATGCATATGGCCTGCGCCTGGGCCTCGGACTCAATGGCGGCGTCCAGGCTCATGTCCCATTCGACGTTGAGCTGGTTCTTGGTGATACCGTGGGCGAAGGTCGGCCCCCTGGCGAGCGAGCGGGCCAGTTCGAGCGTTGTATCCATCAGCGCCTCGCCCTCGACGATGCGGTTGTGGAAGCCCCAGCGTTCGCCCTCGTCGGCGGTCATGACCCGACCGGTGAACAGCAGTTCCGACGCCCGGCCCTGGCCGATCTGGCGAGGCAGGATGGCGCAGGCGCCCATGTCGCAGCCGGCCAGGCCGACGCGGGTGAACAGGAAGGCGGTCTTCGTCCGGGGGGTGGCGATGCGCAGGTCCGAGGCCATGGCCATGATGGCTCCGGCACCGACGCAGACCCCGTCCAGCGCGGCGATGATCGGCTGCGGACAGCCGCGCATCGCCTTGACCAGATCACCGGTCATCCGGGTGAAGGCGAGCAGGGCCGGCATGTCCATTTCGGTCAGTGGACCGATGATCTCGTGCACGTCGCCGCCGGAAGAGAAATTGCCGCCGGCACCGGTGACGATCACCACCTTGCAGTCGTCGGCGTGGACCAGGGCGCGGAACAGGTCGCGCATCTCGGCATAGGACTCGAACGTCAGCGGATTCTTCCGCTCGGGCCGGTTCAGGGTCAGGGTGGCGACGCCGTCGTCGTCGACCGACCACAGGAAATGGGCCGCCTTGTAGTCGCGCGCCTTCATCCGTTCAGCTCCTCATGCGTGGTGGCGTGGAGCGACCGCTTGGTGCGCTCCAGCAGGCGGGTCAGGTCGTCGGCTTCGGCCGCGGTCAGGTCCGCGAACAGGGCTTCGATCCAGCGTTCGTGGGCGCGGGCCATGGCGGTGAAGCGGGTCTGACCCAGCGGCGTCAGGCGGACGCGCTGCACCCGTCGGTCGGCGCCGGCCATGGCCTCGATGAGCCCGTCGGCCTTGAGCCGGGTGGCCAGTCCCGTGACGTTGCCATTGGACACCATCAGCATGCCCGCGGCCTCGCCCATGGTCAGGCCGGCCTCGCCCGCGCGGTCGAGTGCAGACAGCATGTCGAAGCGGGGCAGGGTCGAGCCGAACTCGTCGCGGAGTCTCTGGGATACGGTCTGTTCGATGCGGGTTGAGCAGGTCAACAGCCTCAGCCACAGCCTCAACGACCGCTTGCCGTCGGGCGCGCCGCCCAGCCGGTCGGGCAGGGAGGCGACGACGGCGCTCACAGTTCGCCGCCCGCGACCGGCACCGCCGCGCCATTGACGCCCGAAGCGCCCTCGCCGCACAGCCAGACGATGGTCATGGCCACCTCGTCGGGGGTGATCAGCCTGCCCTGGGGGTTGGAGGCGGCGAGCGCAGCGCGGGCCTCCTCTTCGCTGCGGCCGGTCTTGCCGGTGATGGCCTCGACCGACCGGGCGACCAGATCGGTGTCGGTGAAGCCGGGGCAGACGGCGTTGACGGTGACGCCCTTCGAGGCAACCTCCAGCGCCAGGGCTCGGGTCAGGCCGACGAGCCCGTGCTTGGCCGCGACATAGGCCGAGACATAGGGATAGCCCTTGAGCCCCGCAGTCGAGGCGACATTGACGATCCGGCCCCAGCGGCGGGTCAGCATGCCCGGCAGGACCAGACGCGCGGCTTCGGCGGGCGCTTCGAGGTTCAGGACCAGCATGGCGCGCAGGTCGTCGGCGGTGGTCTTGAGAAAGGGGGCAGAAGAGGCGGCGCCGGCATTGTTGACCAGAATATCGATCGGCCCGAACCGGTCGCGGCCGACCTCGATGGCGGCGGCGAGGGCGTCGGGGTCGGTGACGTCAGCGGGCGCGGCAAAGGCGAGGTCGCCGATACGGTCGGCGGTCTCGTTCAGGCGGCCGATATGGCGGCCGATCAGGGTGACCTGACAGCCCGCCTCGGCGAGCCGTTCGGCTGTGGCCCGACCGATACCGGAGCCGGCGCCGGTGACCACGGCGTGATGTCCGGCCAGGCTCATACCGGTCCCGCCTGCTGCTGCTTTTCGAGGTTGCGGGCGAGCTGGCCGAAGCCGGCGAGATACTGGACCGGCGGCATCTGGCCGCGCCAGCCGAGCTCGGCCGCGGCGCGCAGGCTCCAGTTGGGATCCGCCAGATGCGGCCGGGCCAGGGCGCACAGATCGGCGCGGCCGGCGGCGAGGATGCTGTTCACATGGTCGGTCTCGTAGATGTTGCCGACGGCCATGGTGGCGACGCCCGCCTCGTTGCGGATGCGGTCGCTGAAGGGCGTCTGGAACATGCGGCCGTAGATCGGCTGCGCCTCTGGCGTGGTCGATCCCGCCGAGACGTCAATCAGGTCGCAGCCGGCCTTGGCGAAAGCGCGGGCGATGGCAACAGAGTCTTCCGGTGTCAGGCCGTCGTCGACCCAGTCGGTCGCGGAGAGACGAACGGACATGGGCCGGTCCACCGGCCAGGCGGCGCGCATGGCGGCGAAGACTTCGAGCGGGAAGCGCAGGCGGTTCTCGACCGAACCCCCGTAGTCATCGGTGCGATGGTTGGAGACGGGCGTCAGGAAGGACGACAGCAGATAGCCATGGGCGCAGTGCAGTTCGACCATGTCGAACCCGGCCTCGTCGGCCCGGCGCGTGGCTTGGACAAAGTCATCCCGCACCCGGTCCATGTCCTCCCGGGTCATCTCGCGCGGAGTCTGATCTTCGTCCGACCACGGAATGGGGGAGGGGGCGATCAGCGCCCAGCCATCCTCGAGCGGCTTGTCAGCGCGCGGGCCCCAGGGCCGTTCGACCGATCCCTTGCGGCCCGCGTGGGCCAGCTGGATGGCGATGCGCGAACCCTGGCCATGGACGAAGTCCACGACCCGCTTCCAGGCGTCGCGATGTTCGGGGCGATACATCCCCGCGCAGCCGGGCGTGATGCGGGCGTCCGCCGAGACGTCGGTCATCTCGGTGAAGACCAGACCGGCACCGCCCAGCGCCCGGCCGCCCAGATGGACCAGATGGAAGTCGCCGATCAGGCCGTCTTCGGCGGCGTACATACACATGGGTGAGACGACGACACGATTGGGCAGGGTCAGGCCGCGCAGCTTCAGCGGCGCGAACATGGGCGGCGGCGGATTGTCCGTGGACGGAGCGCCGGCGTTGGCCGCGAACCAGCGCTCTACCCCGGTCAGGAAGGTGCGGTCCCGCAGTCGCAGGTTCTCATGGCTGACGCGCTGGCTGCGGGTCAGCAGGCTGTAGGTGAACTGAAGGGGGTCTAGACTGACATAGCGGTCCACCGTCTCGAACCATTCCGTGGAGTTCCGGGCGGCGCTCTGCAGCTTGAGCACCTCGATCAGGCGCTCCGCCTCATAGGCGGCGAGACCCGCGTCCAGATCATCGGCCTCGGTCAGCGTCTCGGCCAGGCGGATGGCATCCTCGAAGGCCAGCTTCGTCCCCGAGCCGATGGAGAAATGAGCGGTGTGCGCGGCGTCGCCCAGCAGGATGACCTTGCCGTGACGCCAGTTCGAACAGGCTACGCGCGGGAAGTTCAGCCAGGCCGAGCCGCGCAGGTGTTTCGCATTGCTCATCAGCGCATGGCCGCCCAGCCAGTCGGCGAACAGGCCTTCGGCGGCGCGACAGGTCTGGCCGTGATCCATGGCGTCGAAGCCGAGGCCACGCCAGGTCGCCTCCGAACACTCGACGATGAAGGTCGAGGCACCCGGTTCGAACTGGTAGGCGTGGGCCCAGATCCAGCCGTGCGGGGTCTCGACGAAGGCGAAGGTGAAGGCGTCGAACGACTGTTTCGTGCCCAGCCAGATGTATTTGTTGGTCCGTACATCGATATCGACGCCGAAGACCTCCGGGTGGTCGTTGCGGATCCGGCTGTTC
>JAUYAG010000203.1 GCA_030693575.1 Brevundimonas sp.
TTCTTCACCACCCGCGAGGGCGCGGCCGGTCTGGGCCTGTCGCAGGCCTATGCCTTCGCCCGCCAGTGCGGGGGCGTCCTGTCGATCGACGGCGCGCCCGGCGGTGGTGCCGAGGTCTCCATCACCCTGCCCAACGCCGGCTGAGCCGCCGCCTTTCACCGTTCGTCGGGCGGGGGTATGGTGGTTAACGCGGGGGCGGGAGGTTCTTTATGAAGCTGTTGCGATTCATCGTCGTCCTCGCGGTCATCGGCTACGCCGGCTGGCTGGCCTGGCCGTTCATCTCTCCCTTCCTCGAAGGCGCCGGACCGGATGTCGCCGCGTCGCGCATGGGGGCCGAGGCCCAGGCCGGCGGCGACCTGTTCGGCTTCCTGCCGGCCTGGACCCTGTGGGTCGGAGCGGTGGGTCTGTATCTGATCGCGGCCCTTCTGCTGGGCTCGGGCAATCCCAAGGCCGCCGTGGCCTATTTCCTCGGCTTCATCGCCGACGCCGTCCTGCGGCTGGCACTGGACCAGCAGGGGGGCGGCGACGTCGCCGCCCGCTCCGCCGGTCCGACCCCCATGGCCGCGCCGGACAGCATGGGCGGCCTGCCGGTCGATCCGGTCTGGCTGGTGCTCGGCGCGGTCTTCCTGCTGGGCGTTCTGGTCCTTGTGGCCAGTCGACGGGTGCGGCGCAGGCGCGAAGCGGGCCAGCTGAATTTCTGACATCCTGGCTGCGGATTGGCCGCGAAGCCCCCTATATGCTGGGTGACGGTTGACCCTTGCGGGCGGGCCGTTAGGTTCCCCGCGCCTTTCCGCGCCCAAGACAGACCCGAGAGATTCCATGGCCGAAGCCGCCGTTTCCAGCGCCTCGTATGACGTCGTCATCATCGGCGGCGGTCCGGGCGGCTATAATGCAGCTATCCGGGCGGGCCAGCTGGGCCTGACCGCCGCCTGTATCGAGATGCGCGAGACCCTGGGCGGGACCTGCCTGAACGTCGGCTGCATGCCCTCCAAGGCCCTGCTGCACGCGTCCGAACTCTACGAGATGGCGGGCAAGGAGTTCGCCGGCCTCGGCATCGAGGTGACGCCGAAGCTCAATCTGGCGCAGATGATGGCCCAGAAGTCCGAGAGCGTGACCGCCCTGACCAAGGGCATCGAATTCCTGTTCAAGAAGAACAAGGTCGACTGGGTTCGCGGCCGCGGCCGCATCGTCGGCCCGGGCAAGGTCGAGGTGACCGCCGCCGACGGCACGGTCAGTACCCTGACCGCGAAGAACATCGTCATCGCCACCGGCTCGGAACCCACCCCCCTGCCAGGCGTGGCCTTCGAGGACGGCAAGGTGGTGGACTCCACCGGCGCCCTGTCGCTGCCCGCCGTGCCGAAACATCTGATCGTCGTCGGCGCCGGCATCATCGGTCTGGAGCTGGGCTCGGTCTGGCGTCGTCTGGGGGCGCAGGTGACGGTGGTCGAATACCTCGACCGCATCAGCCCCGGCATGGACAGCGACCTCGCCAAGGCCTTCCAGCGCAGCCTGACCAAACAGGGCATGACCTTCAAACTGGGATCGAAGGTCACGGCGGCGAAATCCTCGAAGGATGGCGTGGAACTGACCGTCGAGCCCGCCGCGGGCGGTGCCGCCGAGACGCTGAAGGGCGATGTCGTCCTGGTCGCCATCGGCCGCCGTCCCTATACCGAGGGTCTGGGTCTGGAGACGGTGGGCGTCACGCCCGACAAGCGCGGCTTCCTCGACAACGACCACTTCAAGGTTACGGACGGCGTCTGGGTCATCGGCGACGTCACCCACGGCCCCATGCTGGCGCACAAGGCCGAGGAGGACTCCGTCGCGGTCATCGAACTGATCGCGGGCAAGGCCGGTCACGTCGACTACAACCTGGTCCCCAGCGTGGTCTACACCGCGCCCGAGGTCGCCTGGGTCGGCCAGACCGAAGAGCAGCTGAAGGCCGCCGGGGTGGCCTACAAGGTCGGCAAATTCCCGTTCACCGCCAACAGCCGGGCGAAGATCAACCATGAGACCGACGGCTTCGCCAAGGTGCTGGCCGACGCCGCCACCGACCGGATCCTCGGCGTCCACATCATGGGGCCGCAGGCGGGCGAGATGATCGGCGAGGCCTGTGTGGCCATGGCCTTTGGCGGTTCGTCGGAAGACATCGCCCGCGTCTGCCATCCCCACCCGACCCGCTCGGAAGCCGTCAAACAGGCGGCCATGGGCGTCGAGGGCTGGACGATGCAGGCCTAGACGCCGGTCAGCTCCAGCGCCTGCGTCGACTGTCGGCGCAGGCCTCGGAAGTTCACCGTGCCGGCGGGGAAGTCGAGCGTGACTTCCCGGAACCGGCCCAGCAGGTCGGCGCCGATCAGCAGGGCGGGGCGCTCGCTAAGGCCGAGCGTCTGGAAACAGTGCAGGTCAGCGAACAGCATGGGCGTCGATCCCAGCCGGGTCGCGCCCAGCCGCAGGTCGTCGACGCGCGCCAGATCGGCGCTCAGGCTCTGGCCCGTCACCCCATAGATGGGCACCGACCGGGCCAGCCGTCCGCCGTCCCGGCGCCGCGCCGCGATCGCCCGTCGAAGCGCCAGATTGCCGATCGAATACTGGGCCCCGCTGTCGATGAAGGCGACGGTCGGCTGGCCGTCCACCGTCACCTGGGTCAGCATCATCTGGCCGAAGCGACCGGTCGTCGCCCGAAGGCCGTCCCGGCGAATGCGCGAGCCGGTCAGCATGTCGCCGCCCATGACGATGGCGACCCCGCGCATGGTCAGGCTGGCGGCGCGCCGGGCGACGTCGAAGCGAAGCTTGAAGCGCCCCAGAACGTCGAGGCCGATCAGGCCGTCAGCGCCCAGCTGGTCGCGCTCGAACACAGGACAGGTCAGGTCGCGGAAGCCCAGGCCGCTGAGCTGCAGCCGGGTTACCGCCACGCTGCGGGTGACGCGCGCCTCGGTGATACCGTGCACCATGACCGGCTGGAGCGCGGGCAGGGCCAGCTGGTCCGCCAGGCTGTCGGCGATGGAGGTCGTGCCGGCGCCGGTGTCGATCACGAAGGTGAACGGGCCGCGGTTGTTGATGAAGACCGCCGCCCCGACCCGGGTGAACAGGTTGGCGAGCAGCTGGATCGGCTGTGTATCGAGCCCCGGCACCGGCGCCTGCGGGGCGTCCTGGGCGGCGGCTGGCCAGGCTGAGCCCATGCCGACGGCGGCAGTCAGGCCGGCGATCATGCCACGACGATCCAGGCCCTGAAAATCCCTTACGCTCAGCGCCGCCTCCCCAGCGATTTTGAGCGTCACTGTACCGCCTTCGGTGACGCTGACCAGCCCGGCCCTGTCAGCGCCTGGGATGGGCGCCGGAATATGCGTCCAGCAGCCTTTGGGCGTCGACGGCGGTGTATTTCTGGGTCGTCGAGAGGCTGGCATGGCCCAGAAGTTCCTGGATCGAGCGCAGGTCGGCCCCGGCACCGAGCAGGTGGGTGGCGAAGCTGTGGCGCAGGGCGTGGGGCGTTGCCGTGGCGGGCAGGCCCAGCCGTCCGCGCAGCCGCTGGACCATGGCCTGCACGTGGCGCGGCGTCAGCGGTCCGCCGCGTCGCGCGCGGAACAGGGCGTCGGCCGGTGCCAGCGGGAACGGCTGCAGGGCCAGATAGCCATCCACCGCCTCGCGCACCGCGGGCAGGACGGGAGCCAGCCGCGTCTTGCCGCCCTTGCCGGTAATGCGCAGGGTCTCGGGCAGGGGGGCGTCGGACCGGCTCAGGGACAGGCCCTCCGATATCCGCAGGCCGCAGCCGTACAGCAGGGTCAGCACGGCCCGGTCGCGGGCGGCCTCCCAGGCCTCGGCGTCGGGATCGGCGTCGCTCTCCTGCAACAGGCCGCGCGCCTGGTCCTCGGAGACGGGGCGGGGCAGGGACGTCTTGATCCGGGGGCCGCGCACGAGGGCCAGCTGCGGCGCCGGCGTGCCGCAGCGCCGGTCGAGGAAGCCGTGGAAGGCGCGGATCGCCGACAGGGTCTGGCTGATCGACCGGGCCGCCAGCGGATGGTCACCGCTGCGCCGCTCGGCCAGATGGGCGCGGACCTCGGCGGCGGTCACCGTTCCGAGGTCGCCAAGGCGCTGCGGTCCGCCGCGGTGCCGCTCCAGAAAGGCGAGATACAGACGGCTGATGCGGCCATAGGCCTCCAGCGTGTTCGGGGCCAGCCGTCGTTCGTGGGCCAGATGCTCCAGCCAGGCCGCGAGGGCTTCGCCTGCGCTCAGGTACCTTGGGACGCTCAGTTGAGGATCGGCCATCGCTCGGCTGTCCGTTCCACCACCCGGGCGATGAAGGCCACCAGTTCGCAGCCCATGGTCGGCGTGAAACCGTCCTCGTCAGGCGAGCCGAAGGCGCAGATGGCGTGGCGGGCGGGCGTTTCGGCGCCGGGGAACTGCGGTGCCATGCGGATCAGGGCGACCGACTTCACCCCGGCCTCATTGGCCCCGAACAGGTTGAGCCCATCGAAATTGGGTCCCAGCCAGGTCAGGCCGTGCTCGCCCAGCAGGGAATCGACTCCGCCGGCCTCGAGGCCGCGCCAGCCGAACGGCACGCCGCCGGGCTTCTCCAGGGCGATGGCCGCGCCGGCGAGGCCGAACCGGCCCTGCGCCACGGCATCGAGACGGCGGGCCAGATCGGACGGGTTGCGCGCCTCCATCAGGTCCAGCGCCGCGACATGGGTCTGGGTCTGGGCGGCGAAATTGGCCCGGGCGATGGATTCGATCCGTTTGCGGGCGTCGGCCTCGCGTTCGGCGACCTCTTCCAGCTTCGTCAGGGCGGCGCGGCCGAACTCCACGACGTTGCGGCCGTGGGGCTTGAGGCCGATCTCCTCCAGAAGGGACCGGTCGTCCAGCAGGGTCTGGGGGTTGGCCTGCAGCCAGGCGCGAATCTCCGGCCAGTGCGGCTCGGCCGGCGGAAGCTTCGAAAAGAGGTCAGGCTTGCCGCTCAAAGACCTCTCCTCGAGGTGACACTACAGGATGGACTGGCCCGTCTTGCCCCAGTCCGCCAGGAAGGCATCAAGCCCCTTGTCGGTTAACGGGTGCTTGACCAGGGCCTTGAAAACGTCGGCCGGGATGGTCGCGGCGTCGGCACCGGCGACGGCGGCGGCGCTGACATGGCCCGGATTGCGCAGGGATGCGGCCAGAATCTGCGTGTCGAAGCCGTGCACGTCATAGAGCACCCGGATCTCTTCCAGCAGGCCGATGCCGTCGGCGCCGTGGTCTTCCAGCCGGCCCACGAAGGGGGAGATGAAGGTCGCGCCGGCCTTGGCGGCCAGCATGGCCTGGGCGGCGGAGAAGCACAGGGTGACGTTGGTCCTGATGCCTTTATCGGCAAAGGCGCGGGCGGCGCGCAGCCCGTCCCAGGTCAGGGGCAGTTTCACGACCACGTTCGGGGCGATGGCGGCGAGCTTGTCGCCTTCCTTCACCATGGTCTCGAAATCGGTCGCCACCGCCTCGGCGGAGATCGGCCCCTCGACGAGGGCGCAAATCTCGGCGATGACCTCGGCGATGTTGCGACCGGATTTGGCGATCAGCGAGGGATTGGTGGTGACGCCGTCCACCATGCCGGTGGGGACCATGTCCCTGATGACGGCGACGTCGGCTGTGTCGAGAAAGAGTTTCATGTCGGTCTCTCTAGCGGAGCGCGAAGGGCGGTGAAAGTCGCCAGCGTCCTCATTCCCCTGCCGGTGTCCGAGGCCTTCGACTACGAGGTCCCCGAAGGCATGGATGTGACGCGCGGCGATCAGGTCGCCGTGCCGCTGGGCCCGCGGCTGATGCGGGGCGTGGTGTCCGAGGCGCGTGAGACGACCGGCTCGAACCGGCGGCTCAAGGCGATCGACCATGTGCTGGACGATCCGCGCCTGCCGGAACGCACCGTGGACTTCGTTGAATGGGCCGCGCGCTGGACGCTGAGCGCGCCGGGCGAGATGGCGGCGGCGGCGTTGAAGGGCCTGCGCGCGCCCCGCCCCCGACCCGAGCGGCGCGTGTGGCGGGTCGGGGACCGCGCCCCGACCAAGATGACGGCACCCCGGGCGGCCGTGCTCGAAGCGCTGGGTCAGCGGTCCATGCCCGGCCCCGATCTGGCACGGGCGGCGGGCGTCTCCTCCGGCGTGATCAAGGGGTTGCTGGACGAGGGCGTGCTCGAAGTCATCGAGATCGAGGCGGTTGCCGCCTTCGACGCGCCCGACCCGGACCACGCCCCCGCGGCGCTTAATCCGGATCAGGCGGCGGCGGCGTCAGCCATGGCCGACGCCACGATCAAGGGCGGCTTCGCCCCCTTCCTGCTCGACGGGGTCACCGGCTCGGGCAAGACCGAGGCCTATCTGGAGGCGGCGGCGCAGACCCTGAGGGCCGATCCGGCGGCGCAGATCCTGATCCTGCTGCCCGAGATCGCCCTGACCCAGGACCTGATCACCCGCATCACCGCCCGTTTCGGCGCCGCCCCGGCCGAGTGGCACTCCGGGGTCGCCCCGCCGCGTCGGCGGCAGGTCTGGGAGGCCGTGGTCGCCGGCCGCTGCAATATCGTGGTCGGGGCCCGCTCGGCCCTGTTCCTGCCGTTCGTCAACCTGCGGCTGCTCGTCGTCGACGAGGAGCACGACGGCTCGTTCAAACAGGACGAGGGACTGGTCTATCACGGCCGCGACCTCGCCGTGGCGCGGGCGCGGATTGAGGGGGCGACGGTGGTGCTGGCCTCGGCCACCCCCTCACTGGAGACCCTGTGGAACGCCCATCAGGGTCGCTATGGCTGGCTCAAGCTCGCCGCGCGGCACGGGGCGGCGATCCTGCCCGAGGTCAGCCTGCTGGACCTGCGGCAGTGCCCGCCGGATCCGCAGACCTGGCTGTCCCAGCCGCTGCGCGAGGCCATTGGCGAGACGCTGCTGCGTGGCGAACAGACCCTGCTGTTCCTGAACCGGCGCGGCTATGCGCCGGTGGTCCTGTGCCGGACCTGCGGCCACCGGATGACGGCGCCCGATACCGACAGCTGGCTGGTCGAGCATCGCTACACCGGACGGCTGATCTGCCACCTGACCGGCTTCACCATGGCGCGGCCGAAACTCTGCCCGTCCTGCGGCGCGGTCGACAGTCTTGTGTCGGTCGGGCCCGGCGTCGAACGGGTCGAGGAGGAGGTGCGCCAGCTGTTCCCCGAGGCGCGCACGGCCGTGTTCAGCTCCGACACCACGCCCGACGCCAAATCCGCCCGCGCCCTGATCCAGCGCATGACGGACGGCGAGATCGACATCCTCGTCGCCACCCAGGCGGCGGCCAAGGGCCACAACTTCCCCCTCCTGACCCTTGTCGGCGTGGTCGACGCCGACCTCGGCCTGCGCGGCGGCGACCTGCGGGCGGCGGAGCGGACCTTCCAGCTGCTGACCCAGGCCACGGGCCGGGCCGGGCGGGCCGACAAGCCGGGCAGGGCCATCCTGCAGACCTGGACGCCGGAGCATCCGGTGCTGATGGCGCTGGCGGCCGGCGACCGGGACGCCTTCGTCGCCGCGGAACTGGCAGAGCGCGAGGCCGCCTTCCTGCCGCCGTACGGCCGGCTGGCGGCGATCATCCTGTCGAGCGAAAATGCGGTCGCGGTGGAGAAATTGGCGCGCGAATTGGCCGGTTCGATTCCCAACGCTGAACGCCTGGAAGTCTACGGCCCCGCCGACGCCCCCCTGGCCCTGGTCCGCGGCCGTCGCCGCAAACGCCTGCTGGTCCGCGCCGACCGCGACGTCGACCTGCAGGGCTTCCTCCGGGCCTGGCTGGCGCGGGTGAAGGTCCCGGGGTCGGTGCGGCTGTCCGTGGACGTGGACCCCTACAGTTTCCTGTAGGCGCTAACGCTCGCGACGCGGTCGCTCGCTGCTTGAGCGCCTGGCGTGCGCGAAGCGCCCGGCCGCGTCGGGTCGAAACGGCGGAGCCTTTTCGACCGCGGCCCAAAAAGAAGAAGCGCTGGCGTCGCGAAGCGACGCTAGCGCGGCCCCGTCAGCCGGATTTCAAACAGTTTCGGCCAGTTCTTGCCGGTCACGAACAGCCGGCGGCCCACCGGGTCCCAGGCGATGCCGTTGAGGACCGCGTCGGTCGGGTCCAGCCCGCTGCGGTCCGGCATCAGTTCGGTCAGGTCGACAATGCCCGTGATCGCCCCCGTCGCCGGGTTAATGCGGACGATGTAGTCCGTCTGCCACAGGTTGGCGAAGACCTCGCCCTCGATCCATTCCAGCTCATTGATCCGGCCGACCGGACGGCCCTCCAGGGTGACGGGGACGCGGCCGGTCTCCACCAGCGTCGTCGGGTCGAGGAAGCGCAGCGCCGCGGTGCCGTCGGACAGTATCAGGCGGGTGGCATCATGGGTCAGGCCCCAGCCCTCGCCCGCATAGGCGAATTCGCCCTCGGGCTCGAGCGTCGTGGGGTCCCAGATGAAGCCCTTGCCGCCCTTCCATGTCAGGGTCAGCACGCGGTCGCCGACCGCGGTCAGTCCTTCGCCGAAATAGTCCTCGTCGAGTTCACGCTGCTGCAGGACGACGCCATCCTCCAGCCGGACCCGCCGGACCGTGGAGGGATAGCGGCCGGTGCTTTCCAGAAGCTCGCCGTTCCTGAACACCAGCCCCTGGGTGAAGGCCTCCGGGTCATGCGGATAGACGCGCACGACCTCGAAACCATAGACCGGGACCGGAGTCCGCGCGGGGACCGATGCAGGAGCGGGCGAGGCCGTCTCTTGCGCCGCCGCCGGCAAGGGCGTCAGCAGCGCAAGGAGCAGAAGGACGGCCGCCCGCATGGTCACACCCCCGGTTCGGCCGTCTCGGCCCTGTTCAGCGCCGCCTGACGTTCCGCGAGGATCGCCTGCTTCTTCTCCGCTGCCTTGCGGCTCCACATATTCAGCACCTCGACCCCGGCCGAGAAGGCCATGGCGGCGTAGATGTAGCCCTTGGGCACATGCGCCCCGAAGCCTTCGGCGATCAGCACCATGCCGATCATCAGCAGGAAGCCGAGGGCCAGCATGACCACGGTCGGGTTCTCGTTGATGAAATTGGCCAGCGGGTCGGCGGCCAGCAGCATGACCGTGACGGCGACCAGCACGGCCACGACCCTGATGGGCAGGTGGTCGGTCATGCCGACGGCGGTCAGGATCGAGTCGATCGAGAAGACCAGGTCCAGCAGGATGATCTGGAAAATGGCCGAGCCGACGTTGGAGATGACCGCCTCGGCCTTGTCCTTCTCGAGCATGTCATCGCTCTTGGCGGGGTCGACGCTGTGGTGGATCTCCTTGGTCGCCTTCCAGAGCAGGAACAGGCCGCCCGCGATCAGGATCATGTCCTTCCACGAGAATTCATTGCCCATGACGGTGAAGACCGGTGCCGTGAGGCTGACGATCCATGCGATCATCGACAGCAGGGCGAGGCGCATGATCAGCGCCAGCGAGATGCCGATGCGGCGGACCCGTTGCCGGTGCTCGGGCGGCAGTTTGTTCGACAGGATCGAGATGAAGATCAGGTTGTCGATCCCCAGCACCACCTCCATGACGACGAGGGTGATCAGGGCGGCCCAGGCGGCGGGATCGGACAGGAGTGCGGTAATTTCGGTCATGAGCCTTGGGATATGCCAGCCGCGCCCGCCGCGCCAGAATTTTTCTCCGCGTCAGGCGCGTCAGGGCGCCGCGTTGGGACAGGCCGCTGGACCCGGCCCCCGGGCGCGCCTAGCCAAGGGTCACCCGGATTTCCTTCTGTCAGGTGAAGCGTGCCCTCAGGTCTTGCCGCCCTTCTCGACGACGTCGCCGCGATCGCCAAGATGGCGGCGGCCTCGGTCGACGACGTCTCCGCCGCCGCCGGCCGCGCCGGCGTCAAGGCCGCGGGCGTTGTGGTCGACGACGCCGCGGTGACGCCCGGCTACGCCATGGGCTTCTCGCCCCGGCGCGAGCTGCCCATCATCGGCAAGATCGCCATCGGCTCGCTCAGGAACAAATTCCTGATCCTCCTGCCCGGGGCCCTGCTGATCAGCGCCTTCGCGCCCTGGGCGCTGACACCGCTGCTGATGATGGGCGGCGCCTACCTCTGTTTCGAGGCGTCCGAGAAGATCTGGGAAAAGCTGGCGGGCCACGATCATGGCGAGACCGCGCCCGACGAGCTGGCCCTGTCGTCCGTCGAACAGGAAAAGAAGATGGTGGGGTCGGCCATCCGCACGGACCTGATTCTCTCGGCCGAGATCACCGCCATCGCCCTGGCCGACCTGGCCGAACGCCCGCTGGCGACCCAGGCGGCGGCCCTGGCCGTGGTCGGACTGCTGATCACCGTGGCGGTCTATGGTGCGGTCGCGCTGATCGTGAAGATGGACGATATCGGCCTGCATCTGGCCCAGCGCCGCCTGGCTTCGACACGCGCGCTGGGACGAGGCCTGGTCCGCGCCATGCCGATGGTGCTTGCCGGACTGGCGACGATCGGCACCGGGGCCATGCTGTGGGTCGGCGGCGGGATTCTGGTCCACGGCCTGCACGAGTATCATCTCGATCTCGTGCCCGGCCTGATCGAAAGCCTGGGACACGCCGCCGGGCAGGTTCCTTTCATCGGTCCCGTAACGGGATGGCTGGCGACGGCCACCGCCTCGGCCCTGGTCGGTCTCGTGACCGGCGGCGTGATCGTGGCGATCCTGCACTTCATTCCCCGCGGCAAGCACGCCGCCCACTGACATGGTGCGGCAATCAGACGGGCTGCGACCCGCCGCCTCGGTTGCGGTCGGGGGGTTACGATGCTATCAGGCGCCCGGCTGAGCCGGAGGGCGCGTTGCGAGACGCGTCCCCCAAGTGCTTTCTCAAAGCATTTCAGACCTTTGACTGGCGCGGACACGCCGCCGGTCGCCAACCCGAACGCTAACCGCGCGGACATGACTAGTGGCTGACGACTACAGGACGACGGAAGTCGGCGAGCGCTACGCACAGGCGCTGTTCGACCTTGCTGATGAAACGGGCGCCCTCGAGGCGGTTCGCGCCGACCTGGCCTCGCTGCGCGCGGCCTGGAACGAGAGCGCCGACCTGCGCCGTCTGGCCCAGTCGCCGGTGATCGCCGCCGAGGACCAGCAGAAGGGTCTGACCGCCATCGCCGACAAGGCGAAGTTCAACGGCGTGACCAAGAATTTCCTCGGCCTGTTGGCCCAGAACGGCCGCTCGCGCGATCTGACCGCCGTCATCGCCGGCTTCGACCTGCTCTATGCGAAGAAGACGGGCGTCGTCGCCGCCGAGGTCGTCTCGGCCCAGGCCCTGACCGCCGCCCAGATGAAGTCCATCCAGTCGGCGCTGCGCGCCTCGCTGGGCAAGGATCCCGAAATGACCGCCCGCGTCGATCCGTCGATCCTGGGCGGCCTCAAGGTCAAGGTCGGTTCGAAACTCTTCGACGCCTCGCTGAAGACCAAGCTCGACCAGATGAAGTTTGCCCTGAAGCGCGCGTAAGCGCGCTGACCCACCCGAATTCAACGCGCCCGACCGGCGTGCTGACAAGACGATAACAGAGAGCCTGTCATGGACATCCGCGCCGCCGAAATCTCGGCCATCCTCAAGTCGCAGATCGCCTCCTTCGGCGTTGAAGCCGACGTGTCCGACGTCGGCCAGGTGCTGTCGGTCGGCGACGGCATCGCCCGCATCCACGGTCTGGACAACGTCCAGGCCGGCGAGATGATCGAATTCCCGAAAGCCGGCGTGAAGGGCATGGCCCTGAACCTCGAGCGCGACAACGTCGGCGCCGTGATCTTCGGCCAGGACAACCAGATCGCCGAGGGCGACGAGGTCCGCCGCCTCGGTGAGATCGTGGACGTTCCGGTCGGCAAGGGCCTGCTGGGCCGCGTCGTCAACCCGCTGGGCGAGCCGATCGATGGCAAGGGCCCGATCCAGTTCACCGAGCGTCGCCGCGTCGACGTGAAGGCCCCGGGCATCATCCCCCGGAAGTCGGTTCATGAGCCGATGCAGACCGGCCTGAAGGCTATCGACACCCTGATCCCGATCGGCCGCGGCCAGCGCGAACTGATCATCGGTGACCGTCAGGTCGGCAAGACCGCCGTCGCCATCGACACCATCCTGAACCAGAAGAGCACCAACGCGGCCGCCGCGACGGAAGGCGAGAAGCTGTACTGCATCTACGTCGCCATCGGTCAGAAGCGTTCGACCGTCGCCCAGATCGTCAAGACGCTCGAGGAGCGTGGTGCCCTGGACGACCCCATCGTCGTCGCCGCCACGGCGTCGGAGCCGGCTCCGCTGCAGTTCCTGGCCCCGTTCTCGGGCACGGCCATGGGCGAGTTCTTCCGCGACAACGGCATGCACGCCCTGATCGTCTATGACGATCTGTCCAAACAGGCCGTGGCCTACCGCCAGATGTCCCTGCTGCTGCGCCGTCCGCCGGGCCGCGAAG
>JAUYAG010000205.1 GCA_030693575.1 Brevundimonas sp.
GCCTAGCCTCAGTTCCAGCCGAAGGCGCGTCCTTTGGATATCTATCTGCCGATCGCCGAGGTTTCGGTGAACTGGCCGCTCCTGGTTCTGCTGGGCGCGACGGTCGGATTCGTGTCCGGACTGTTCGGCATCGGCGGGGGCTTCCTGATGGCCCCGATCCTGATCTTCATGGGCATTCCGCCGGCGGTGGCCGTGGCCAGCCAGGCCAGCCACGTCGTCGCCTCCTCGACCTCCGGCGTGATCAGCTACACCAGCCAGAAGGCGGTCGACTACCGCATCGGCGGGGTCATGGCCCTGGGCGGGGTCATCGGCGCGTTGCTGGGCGTGGAGCTGTTCCGCTATCTGCGCCTGCTCGGCCAGGCCGATATGGCGGTGGCGGTGTCCTACCTGCTGTTCCTCGGTGTCATCGGCACCCTGATGCTCTACGAGAGCCTCGGCCAGATCCTGCGCCGGGTGCGCGGCGAGGTTCTTCCGCACAAGGAGCGTCGTCGCCCGCTGTGGCTCTACGGCCTGCCGCTGAAGATGCGGTTCCCCCGTTCGGGTCTCTACATCAGCGCCATTCCGCCGTTCGCCCTGGGTGCCTTCGCGGGGGTGCTGTCGGCCATCATGGGCGTGGGCGGCGGCTTCATCCTGGTCCCGGCCATGCTCTATGTGCTGCGCATGAAGGCGGGTGTGGTGGTGGGCACCAGCCTGTTCCAGATCATCATCGTCACCGCCATGACCACGGTGCTGCAGGCCGGTCGTAACCAGACGGTCGACATCGTCCTGTCCACCCTTCTGCTGGTCGGCGGCGTGGTCGGCGCCCAGTACGGAGCCCGGCTCTCGGGCCGCTTCCGGCCGGACGTACTGCGGGCGGTGCTGGGGCTGATCGTCCTGCTGGTCGGCATCCAGATGGGACTGGACCTGTTCGTCCGGCCGTCCGACCTGTTCGCCTTTGCGCCGGGAGTGCCCGAGTGATGCAGGCCCTTCCCCCGCCGCCGCCCGCGATTGCCGCCCCCGCGCCGGAACGTTCCGTCGGCACGGTCGGTCAGGTCCGCGTCGCCTCTGCCATGACCGACGCGCGGGTCATGATCGACTCCAGTTTCCAGGGCGCCTCGATCGTCGTCTACGGGGCCGTCTTCAATCCGACCGACCGGCCGGCCGATGTTGTGGTGGTGGTGCGGGGGCCGGACGGTCCTGTGCGTCTGGTCAAGAAGACCCGCAACATGGGCTTCTGGCTCAACAGCCGCCCCGTCCTGTTCGAGGGCGCACCGGGCTTCTACATGACGGCCTCGACCCGGCCCCTGTCCGACATCGCCGACTTCGGACAGTTGCGCCGTCTGGGCGTCGGCGTCGATCATCTGAGGATCGCCGCGCCGCAGGAAAGCCGCACCGTCACCCGCTACGGCGTGCGCGACGTGGTCGTCAGCCGGCTGGGCGAGGACTATCTGGACTACCGTCGCGCCGTGATCCGGCTGCGCGAGGCCGCGGCCCTGTACAACACCGATCCGGACGGCGTCGAATTCGTGGACAAGGGCCTGTTCCGCGCCGAACTGGACCTGCCCGCGGTGGCCCCGACCGGCCAGTATTTCGCCGAGGTCTGGCTGTTCCAGGACGGAGAACCTGTGTCGGTCTCCAACCTGACCCTGACGGTCGAAAAGGTCGGTCTGGAACGGGACGTCTATGAGTTCGCCCACCGGCGGCCGTGGAGCTATGGCGTGCTGACGGTGCTGCTGGCGGCCCTGATGGGCTGGGGGGCGAGCCGGCTGTTCAGGCGAAACTAGAGACTTTCCTTCTCCCTTTGGGAGAGGGAGGGTTAGTGGGCCGCGAACTCGCTCAGCGCATCGATCACCGCCCGGTTCTGATCTTCCGTCCCCACGGTGATGCGCAGGCAGTCGGGCAGGCCGTAGCCGCCGACCGGGCGGACGATGATACCCTTCGAGTTCAGATAGTCATTGGCCGCCGCCGCGTTGCGTTTTTCGTCGGGGAAGCGGACGAGGACGAAGTTTCCGGCCGAGGGGAAGACGTCGAAGCCGAAGCCCTTGATGGCCTGGGTCAGGCGCGGGCGCCAGGCGTGGACCAGGTCGCGTGAGGCCTTCTGGTGCGCCTCGTCGCCGAGGGCGGCGACGGCCGCCTCGATACCGGGGACCGAGACATTGAACGGCAGGCGGATGCGGTCGACCGCCTCGCAGACCTTCAGCGGCGCATAGCCGAAGCCGATGCGCAGGCCGCCGAGGCCGTGGATCTTGGAGAAGGTGCGGGTGACGATGATGTTCTCGCTGTCGCGGGCGAGGGGGAAGCTGGTCTCCCAGTCCGGCTCGGCGACGAATTCGGCATAGGCCTCGTCGATGACCAGCAGGATGTGCGGCGGCAGGGCCTCGTGCAGGCGCCGGATTTCCTCGGCCGTATTGTAGCTGCCGGTCGGGTTGGACGGGCTGGAGACATAGACGATGCGGGTGCGCTCATCGACCTCGGCCAGGATGGCCTCGGGCGTGAGCCGGAAGTCGGGCTCGGGGGCCAGCTTGACCGAGGCCTGGTTGGCCAGGGCGCTGATGCGATAGGCGAGGAAGCCGTATTTGCCGCTGACGATGTTGTCGCCGGCGGTCAGATAGGTCTGGTTCAGCAGGGCGAAGACCTCGTCCGAGCCATTGCCGAAGATCAGCCGTTCGGGCTCCAGTCCGTGATGCTCCGCCACCGCGTCGCGCAGCTTCATCGCCCGGCCGTCCGGGTACATGTGAATGTTGCCGATGGCGGCGGCATAGGCCTCGCGCGCCTTCCCGCCGGCGCCCAGGGCGTTCTCGTTGGACGACAGCTTCATCGGCTCGGCCACGCCCTCGATGCGCGACTTGCCGCCGACATAGGGGGCGATGTCGAGGATGCCGGGCTTGGCCACGGGAGCGTTTTGCGGGGCGTCGGTCATGGGCGCTTTCAGAACAGGGGGGCGGCGCCGATGACGCCGGACAGGCTGCCGGGCGCGGATGCGAGCCGGCCGTCCTCGGCCTGCACATAGCCCGCCAGCATGAACAGCTTCAAGCCGCCCGCCGCGATCAAGGGACTGGCGGCCAGGCCGGCGGTGCCCAGGGTCTCGATGATCCGGGCGTCGGGGGCCTTGCTGTCGGTAGCCCAGAAGGTACGGTCGTCACCGGTCGGGCCCGGTTCTGTCCGCTGAACCAGCAGGGCGCGGGGCAGGCCGTGGCGGTCGTCGGGCAGCGCCGCGGTTACCCGCAGCGCGGGCTCGGCCAGCAGCCGGCCCCACCAGGCCTTGGCCGGGGTCAGGTCCAGCAGGGCGCGCGAACCGTCTCGGACGGCGGCCAACGCCTGCTCCGGCTCGGCGGCGACGCGGGCGGTCAGACCGAAGCGGTCGGCGGCGAGGGTCTGGCTGGCGGCACCCCAGACGACCAGCGGCGCGCCGTTCGCCGCGTCAATCCGCCCCAGAACCGCGCGGACGGTGCTGGACGCGGCCGGTGGCAGGTCCCTGAGGATTTCGCGCAGGGCGATGGCGTCGGCGTCGGCCGAGGGACGGGGTCCGGCGGCGACCCGCAGACGCACCGCCTCGGCCACGGCCCCATCCAGCGCCAGCCGCTCTGCGTCGGCCTCGGGCTCGATCAGAGGCTTGGGGATCATCAGAACAGCCGCGGTGCCGGTGCCAGGGCGAAGGGCCCCAGCCAGGTGCGGCCGTCGCGGAACTGCACGACCAGATCAACCGGCCGCCCACCCGAGCCCGCCGTGGCCGCCGCGGCACCCGCCGCGCTCATCCGGTTGACCGCCCCGGACTGCGAGCGGGCCAGGCCGGCGATGGCGGCCATCGGCTGTTCGGCGGTCAGGGCCAGTGATCCCTGCAGCCGGCCGTCGGCGCGGGCCGAGAGGCTGTCGCTGGAAATCAGGGCCGTGCTGTCCCCGGCTTTCAAACGGCCCCGGACGGCGGTGAACCGTCCGCCCGCCTCGGTCCAGGCGGCGAACACACCGGCCGAGTCCATGCCCTGCAGCCGGCTGGCCCCGACGATCGTGCCTTCGACATCGGCGCTGAGCATACCCTGTCGGGTCGCGCCCTCGACGGGGCCGCCGGGCCGCCCGCGCGCGTCGATCAGGCGGAACAGCACGTCGAGTTCGTCGGTCGAGGCCGTGCCGTCGGTCAGATGCGGCCGGGTCTCCAACTGGATCCGCTCGGCCGAGACGATCGGGAACGGCTCGGCGCCCTCGAGCGGTGTGAAGGTCGGGCGGATCATCTCGGCCCTGAGGTCGGGGAAGCGGTCGCGGAGATGGCTGATGCTGAAGCGCAGGCCGTCGCCGGCGATGGCGATCCGGCCCTTGTCCGCGCGGGTCAGGGTCAGGCCGTCAGGGACGACCACGACCCAGTGGCCGGGGTTCCAGCTGCTGGCCTCGGCCACCAGCTCGGGGGCCGCGACGCCGTGGCCGGAGGGGGCGAGAATGTCGGCCTGCGGCATCGACACCCGCGTCCGGAAGGGCCAGCCCGTGGTGCTCACCGGGTCGTGGGTGATGGTCCAGCCGTCCTGTCGCAGCACCTCGACCTGGGCCGTCAGCCGGGTCTCGACCTGATCGGTCAGCCAGAACCACCAGCCGGTCCAGGCGGCCAGCAGAACGCCGACGATCAGGAAGGGCACGGCGAGGCCGCGGCGGGAATGGCGGGGGGCGGTGTCGGTCATCGGGGCTTCGTCTAGTCCGGCTTGAGGAAGGTGCCAACCAGTTCAACCGCCTCGGCCAGCCCCATGCGCTGGACCTCGGTTCCGGGCGGCAGGCTGGCGAACAGGCGGGTCGGGGCGGCGGCGTCGAGCATGACGAAGACTCCCTTGTCGTCGGCGCGGCGGATCAGCCGGCCGACGGCCTGGGCCATCTTGGCGCGGGCCAGGGCATCGTCGAAATTGCGCCCGCCCGCGCCTTCGCCGCCGAAGCGCAGGCGGCGCGCCTTGTGCAGCAGGTCGGGGCGCGGCCAGGGCACGCGGTCGAAGGCGAGGATGCGCAAGCTGCGGCCCGGCACATCGACGCCGTCCCGCACCGCATCGGTGCCCAGCAGGCAGGAGTCCTGTTCGGCGCGGAAGACGTCGACCAGCGCCCCGACCTCGAGCGGATCGACGTGCTGGGCGTAGAGGGGGATGCCTGCTTTCGCGAGGTCCGGTCCCAGCCGCTCATAGACCGCTTTCAGCCGCCGGATAGCGGTGAACAGGCCGAGCCCGCCGCCGCCCGCCGCGAGGAACAGCTCCCGCATCGCCGCCGCCGTCTGGCGGGTGTCGTCCTTGATCAGGTCGTTGACGACGATGACCCGGGCGTTGGCGGCATAGTCGAACGGGCTTTCGACCTTCAGCGTCCGCGCGGGTTCGATCAGCCGCGCCGAGCCGGTGCGCAGCCGGGCCATGTCGAACGGATCGTCCGCGTTCGGATCGGACAGGGTGGCGCTGGTCACCAGCACGCCGTGGGCCGGCATGATGACGGCGGCCTCGAGCGGCACGGTCGGGTCGATCCAGTGGCGGCGCAAGGCCACGTCCATGATGCGGCCGAAGGCGGCTTCCGCTGAAAGCCAGTCGAGGAAGTCGGGGTCGGGCTCGTCGGACGACACCTCCAGCGCGGCCAGCATGGAGCGCCAGCCGGGCAGGGTCATGCGGGCGCGGCGGTCGAGGCCGCGCAGGGCTCCTTCGATGCGGGCGCGGGACGCCCCGTCCAGGTCGGCGGCCTCGTCGTCGAGGATGTCCTCCAGATGGCGCGACAGGGCCAGCAGCGGTGCCTCGACGGCCGCGAGCGCCTGGGCCGCCTCGCGGGCGGCCTCCAGCACCGGTTCGGTGACGGGGCGCAGCGAGCACTCCATGCCGAATTCGACGCCGCTGCCCGAGGCGTTCTCGGATGTCCGGGCCCGCAACTGCTCCAGCGCAGCCAGCAGGAAGCGTTCGATCGGCCCGACCGGATTGACCTCGCCCGAGGCCGGGGCGATGCGGCCGGAGACGCCCTCGCCGGGCAGCTGGGCCGCCGCCCGCACCGCGTCCTGCAGCGCCTTCGTCGCGGCCTCGTTGTCGGCGCACAGGTCGCCCAGCCGCTGTTCCAGCCCGCGCCCGCGCCGGCCGCGGCCCTCGGGCCCGCGCAGCCAGCGGCGCAGCTCGGCGGCCTCCTGCCCCGACAGACAGGCGGAGAAGGCGCTGTCGGCGGCGTCGAACAGGTGGTGGCCCTCGTCGCAGACGATCCGCTTCAGCGCCGCCGTCTCGCCGTCCTGTTTCAGGCCGCGCGCCGACCGGGCCCCGTCGAAGGCGGCCTGGGTCATCACGAGGGCGTGGTTGGCGACGACGAGGTCGGCGCGGCGGCTGGCGCGGATGGTCTTCTCGACGAAACAGGTGCGGTAGTGGGGACAGGCGGCGTGGACGCATTCGCCGCGCCGGTCGACCAGATTGGCCGCGCTGGCCTGATGACTGGGGCCCGTCGCGAACAGGCCGGGCAGCCAGCCCGGATAGTCGCCCCCGGTCATGTCGCCGTCGCGCGTATGCATGGCCCAGCGGCTGGCCAGCGCCATGCCGATGAGGTCGCCGTTCCCCAGCTGGGCCGCCTGCACCATGTCCTGCAGGTTCAGCAGGCAGAGGTAGTTCTCGCGGCCCTTGCGGACGACGGTCTTCTTCTTGCGCTCGACCGGATCGGGCCAGAGGGCGGCGCTCTCGCGATCGATCTGGCGCTGCAGGGCGCGGGTGTAGGTCGAGACCCAGGCCGCCCCCTGATTGCGCTCGGCCCAGAGGCTGGCGGGGGCGAGATAGCCGAGCGTCTTGCCGGTGCCCGTGCCCGCCTCGGCCAGCAGGAACCGGGGGCGGCCCTCCTCGTTGCGCGGCGAGAAGGCGTAGGCGGCCTCGGCGGCGTAGTCGGACTGGGTCGGGCGGGTCTCGTCGAGGCCCGAGGCCTGGAGCAGCTTCTCCAGCCGGATGCGGGCGCTCTCGCTGTCGACGGGGGCGGAGCCGGCCTCGCCGCGCGGGGCCTCGTCCTCCCACTCCGGCAGGCGTGACCAGACGTCGAGCCCGCTGCCGCGATGCTGACGGTCGCGGAGCGGCTGGCTCTGCAGGGCACCCGAGACGCGCCAGGCCCAGGACCAGCCGGCGCGGCCAAGCGTCTCGGCCAGGGTGAAGGCGGCCTCGCGGTCGGGATAGGCCGGATCGGCCAGTTCCCGCAGCAGGCCGTCGGCGGCGTGGCGCAAAGCCTCGGCCTGGGCCTCCGCCCCCCGGGGCTCGGGCATCCCCATGGCGAGCGCCAGGCCGCTGGGCGAGGGGGCGCAGAAACGGGCGGGGCGGACGAAGGCGAACAGCTCCAGCACGTCCAGCAGCTCGGCCGAACGGGGGGGCGGGGCGATGCCGAGGCGGCGGGCGGTCAGGCTGGCGTGGGCGACCATGACGGGGGCGGTGGTGAAGGCCCCCTCGGCCGCGCCGCGCCCGATCTTCCGGGGGCCGTCGGCGTCGCAGATCGCGCCCGCGCCAGGCGGAATGGCCAGCGCCGGCGGCAGGGCCAGCCAGGGCTCGGCGCCGGTCAGGGCGGAGGCTGAGGTGAGGGAGTCGGTGGACACGGACTTTAGATAGCCGTTCGGGACGTGAAACGGAACGGGAACATTGGCTTGACCGAGATGCGAGCGAGATATATGGCTATAAGGTATAGCTATATCGGAGGCCGTCGTGAACTGGAGCGTCGCCAAGGCCAAGGACAACCTTTCCGAGGTTATCCGGCGGTCCCGGACAGAAGGGCCGCAGGAAATCTCCCTGCATGGTGAAGCGGCCGCCGTTCTGCTGTCCGCCGAGGACTTCCGACGACTCAAGGACCCCCGCGCGTCGCGGGACTTCAAGGACTGGCTGCTGAACGGTCCGTCGCTTGAGGGGGTGGATCTGGAACGCGACCGCCGTCCCGCGCGTGAGATCGACCCGTTCTGATGTTCCTGCTCGATACCAATGCCATCAGCGAGCCGAAACGGGCGCGGCCGGACGCAGGCGTGATCGCGTGGCTGAGTAATCAGTTGCTGTCGGACCTGCACCTCAGCGTCATCACGGTCGGTGAGCTGCGGCGCGGCATCGTTCGACTTGAGCCCAGCCGCCGGCGCGATGACCTGGATTTCTGGCTGGAGGACCTCATCCTGCGCTACGGGGAGCGCATCCTGCCAGTTGACCTGGAAGTGACCGAGCGCTGGGCATCCATGGCGGAGGCCAACCGGGCTTCTGGTCGGGGGTCGGAGATGACCGATGAATTGATCGCCGCCACCGCCCATGTGCACGGGCTGACCATCGTCACCCGAAACGTCCGGCATTTCGAATACAGCGGGTGCCGGGTGCTGTCGCCATGGGGCGGGTGATGGGAAAACCGAAGCGCCTCCTGCCGCTTGTCGCGTTGGGATTCCTGATCGTCGTGGCCGCGCTCGTCTGGTGGGTGCGTGCGAGTGAATTCGTTGCTCAGGACGCCTGTCTCGATTCAGGGGGACGGTGGGGTGAGGGCGGACCCTGCGAGTTCGAGCAGCCGGCCGGGTGACCACCCTTCCCCCCCTCTTCGCCGAATGGTTCACGCGGCGCGGCTGGTCGCCAAGACGGCACCAGCTGGAGATGATCGCGGCCGCTGAAGCCGGGTCGCACGCCCTGCTGGTCGCGCCGACCGGGGGCGGCAAGACGCTGGCGGGGTTCCTGCCGTCGCTGGTGGAGCTGGCCGAGCGGGGGCCGAGGCCCGAGTTCGGGCCGGGCAGCGGGGTGCACACCCTCTATCTGTCGCCGCTGAAGGCCCTGACCACGGACGTCGAGCGCAATCTGATGACGCCGATCCGCGAAATCGGCCTGAACATCCATGTCGAGAGCCGCACCGGCGACACCAAACAGTCGAAGAAGGCGCGGCAGCGCGAGAACCCGCCCGACATCCTGCTGACCACCCCCGAACAGCTGGCCCTGTTCTGCGCCTGGGACGGGGCGCGGGCGTATTTCGCCGATCTGAAATGCGTGGTGCTGGACGAGGTGCATGCGATCTGGAGCGGCAAGCGAGGGGACCTGCTGTCGCTGGGTCTGGGGCGGCTGCAGCAGTTCGCGCCGGCCATGCGGCGGGTGGCGCTGAGCGCGACGGTGGACGATCCGGAGATGATCGCGGACTGGCTGAGGCCGGGGCCGGTATCGTCTCCTTCTCCCCTCGGGGGAGAAGGGGTCGTGATCGTGAAAGGCGACCCCGGCGCGCCGCCCGTGGTCGATGTGCTGGTCAGCGAGGGCAAGGTGCCGTGGGCCGGCCATACCGGCCAGCACGCGATCCCTGAGGTCTATGAGGCGCTGAAGCGCTCGGGCATGACCCTCATCTTCGTCAACACCCGCTGGCAGGCGGAGTTCGTCTTCCAGTCGCTGTGGGCCATCAATGAGGACGACCTGCCGATCGCCCTGCACCACGGCTCGCTGGCCGCCGAGCAGCGGCGCAAGGTCGAGGCGGCCATGGCGCGGGGTGAGCTCAGGGCCGTGGTCTGCACCTCGACCCTGGACCTCGGCATCGACTGGGGCGACGTCGATCTGGTGATCCAGCTAGCCGCGCCCAAGGGGGCCTCGCGGCTGGTGCAGCGCATCGGCCGGGCCAACCACCGGCTCGATGAGCCGTCCCGCGCCCTGATGGTGCCGGCCAGCCGGTTCGAGATGCTGGAATGCCAGGCGGCGCGCGAGGCCGTGGCCGAGAACGCCTTCGACTGGGAGCCGGTGCATACGGGCACGCTCGACACCCTCGCCCAGCACGTCATGGGCTGCGCCTGTTCCGAGCCGTTCGCGATGGATGATCTGTATGCGGAGGTTACCGGCTGTGGCCCCTATCGCGGCCTGACGTACGAGCAGTTCGAGGAGGTGGTCGATCTGGTCGCCACCGGCGGCTATGCCCTGCGCACCTATGAGCGGTTCGCGCGGATCGTCCGGACGCAGGACGGCAAATGGACCGTCCGCAACGCCCAGACGGCCCAGCGCCACCGGATGAACGTCGGGACCATCGTGGCGGCCGCGACCCTGAACGTGCGCATCGCCTCGCGGCGTGGCGGGGCGTCGAAACAGCTGATCGGCGGCCGCAAGGTCGGCGAGGCGGAAGAGAACTATTTCGAACAGATGTCCCCCGGCGACACCTTCGTCTTCGCCGGCCAGGTCTGGGCCTTCCAGGGCATCAACGGGATGGATGCGCTGGTCACCCATGCGCAGGACAAGGATCCCAAGATCCCGTCCTGGGGCGGGTCGAAATTCCCCATGTCGACCTCGCTGGCCAGTCGTGTGCGGGCCATGATCCAGGACCGCGACCACTGGCGCGTCCTGCCGCCCGACGTGCAGGAATGGCTGGAACTGCAGGAGACGCGCTCGGTCATCCCGGATGCGGAGACCCTGCTGGTCGAGACCTTCCCGCGCGGTTCGCGGCATTTCCTCGTCGCCTATCCGTTCGAGGGCGGACTGGCGCATGCGACCCTGTGCATGCTGCTGACGCGGCGGCTGGACCGGCTGGGCGTCGGCCCGCTGGGCTTCGTCTGCACCGACTATTCGCTGGCCATCTGGTCGATCAAGCCGATGGATGGTCTCGATCTCGGGGCCCTCTTCGAGCCCGACATGCTGGGCGACGATCTGGAGAGCTGGCTGGCCGAGAGCTTCATGATGAAGCGGACGTTCCGCAACTGCGCCCTGATCTCGGGCCTGATCGAGAAGCGCCAGCCAGGCAATGAGAAGACGGGACGGCAGGTGACCTTTTCGACAGACCTGATCTACGACGTGTTGCGTCGCCACCAGCCCGACCACCTGCTGCTCAAGACCGCCCGCGCCGACGCGGCCTCGGGCCTGCTGGACGTGGCGCGGCTGGGCCAGTTGCTCGAGCGGATCCGCGGCCAGATCAAACATGTGCCGCTGGAACGGCCCTCGCCCTTCTGCGTGCCGGTTCTGGTCCAGATCGGGCGTGAAAGGGTCGGCGGCGGGCAGGCGGCGGAGATGATCCTCGACGCCAGCGCCTGCGGGTTTGACGAAGAGACATTGATCGCCGAGGTGATGGCGTGAAGGCCCGTATACCGCCCCCTCTCCCGATGGGAGAGGGCTTGAGCCTCCGGGACCCCGGGCTCGACCCGGGGGATCGGCAAGGCGAAAGGGTGAGGGCCGGGTCCAGGGGTCGGCGTAAGCCGCACCCCGAACCCTGCGACGGCTTACGCCGACGGACGCTGCCGACCCTCATCCGACCGCTTCGCGGCCACCTTCTCCCAATGGGAGAAGGACGATGAATGCGGCCCTGACGAACCTCCTCTCTCCCGCCCGCTGCCCCAGCGGCGGCCTGCGGGTCTTGATTGAGGGCGAGCCCTGCGTGCTGCGCTGCTCGGGCGCCCTGTGGGTGCTCAACCACCGCACCCTGATCGCAGCGGACCTGCATCTGGAGAAGGGTTCGGCCTTCGCCGCCCGAGGCCAGATGCTGCCGCCCTATGACAGCCGGGCGACGCTGGACCGGCTGGAAGCCGAGATCGAGGCGTTGCAGCCGGCGGCGGTGGTGCTGCTGGGCGACAGCTTCCACGATGCGAAGTCGGTGGGCCGGATGGCGGCGGACGACAGGGTGCGGCTGGACCGGCTGGCGGCGGGCCGCGACTGGATCTGGCTGGAGGGCAACCACGACATCGCCGCCTTGGCCGGGGCCATGGAAGATCTCGTCGGCGAGGTGGTCGAGACGATGGCGCTCGGCTCCATGCGCCTGATCCACGAGCCCCAGCCGGGCCAACAGCCGGGCGAGATTGCGGGGCACCTGCACCGGGCGGCGCGGGTGGCGGCCCATGGGCGCGGGGTGCGGCGGCCGTGTTTCGTGACGGATGGACGGCGCGCGGTGCTGCCGGCCTTCGGGGCGTTCACGGGCGGGCTGGATGTGCGGGACCCCGCGATTGCGGGGCTGTTCGCGGAACCGCCTATGGCAGCGGCCCTGGGGCGGGACCGGGTGCACGCACTGGCGTGGGAGGCGCTGCGGTAGAGCCAATCGCCCCGACATTGGTTCGACCCCTTGTCATCCCGGCCGAAGCGAAGCGAGAGCCGGGACGGGACCCGCTCACCCCTGACCCCTCCCGGACAGCCCGCTTGGGCTGAGCCGGGAGGCAGCCGGACCACGGCGCGGAAGGTCGAAGCGTACCGCTGTCAGACCAGCGGCGCTCCTGAAAACGCCTACCGGTGTAACCCCCACCCGTCTCCCGGCTCAGCCCAAGCGGGCTGTCCGGGAGCATGGAGTAGGGATAGCGTTTTCGTCCCCGATCTCCGCTTCGCTCCGTCGGGGATGACAAGCGCCACGACAGCGAGGGTTGGCGTCGTCTTCAATATTGAGCATCTTGAAGATGAAGCCGGAGGCAATCCATGTCGCGCACCACCATCATGACCATTCGGCGCGACAAGGCTCGGCGCGAACGGGACGCCTTCGACCGCCTGAGGGCCGAACTGACCCAGGCCTTCGCCGCGCCGGAAAATTCTTACGCTTCACTGACGGCGGCGGAGGTCATCGCGCGCAACCAGTGGCAAGCCCGTCAATAGTCCCTGATGCGCGCTCGAATGCGTTCCTCTGCTTGGGCCAAGGTTCGACCGTCAGCGGAAAGGTCGATCGGCTGGCAGGCGATGGCATGAAGCATCTGCAGGGCTGGCCAAGCATCGGCGTCGACAGCCTCCCATTCTTGAGGACCGGCGTCAGGTTCCCGCGACGGCAGGAGACCGTTGTGTCCATATGAGCGCCCGCCCAGCATTCGGGCGCGGCTTTGCGCACAGTCGACCTCAACATCCACGTCGCTCCGAACCACCGTGAAATCCTCCGAGAGTGATTGGATCGCGATCAACTCCCCGCGCCAGAGGTCTCCCGTCCGTTGTGCGGTGTCGAGCGGATGAACGAACCCGGTATCGCCGGTGTAGAACAGGATCACGACGGGCCGCTCGCCGTCCGACTGGAAGGCCGCGCCCAAGAGCATGAGTGCGGCGAGGGGGGCGATCATCGGATTTCTTTCAATGGTTCGGCCGCTTGAAGCAGCGCCCCCGACGCCCCCTCCAGCCGCTCCTCGAGCACCGCCATGAAGGCGTCCCGCTTCAACCCCGCCGGGATCGACGGCAGGAACTCATAGACGATCGTCCCCGGATAGCGGCGGAAGCCGTGGGCGGGCCAGTAGACGCCGGAGTTCGTCGCCATCGGGGTGCAGGGGCAGTCGAGGTCGCGGTAGAGGGCGGCGATGCCGGGCTTGTAGTCGGCGGGGGCGCCGACAGGGGCGCGGGTGCCTTCGGGGAAGATCAGCATCTGACGGCCCTCGGCGAACCGGGCCCGCGCCTGCCGGACCATGTCCTTCAGCGCCTTGGAATGGGCTGAACGGTCGACGGCGATCATCTTCGTCTTGACCGCAAACCAGCCGAAGAAGGGCAGGGGCGCGAGCTCCTTCTTCATGATGAAACAGTTGTCGGGCAGGATCGCAAAGGGCGCGATCACGTCGAGCATCGACTGGTGCTTGCCGGCGATCAGGGCGGCGCCGGTCGGGCGATGCTCCAGCCCGCGGAACTCGACCTTGACCCCGGCGATCCAGCGCAGGCCGAACAGGCAGAATTTCGACCAGCTGCGGATCACCCACATGGCCGGGCGGTAGGGCATGAGCAGGGCCGGCGACAGGCCGACGGCGAACAGCACCATCGACAGATAGAGCCAGGCGACGAACAGCAGCGACCGGATGGTGGTCACGTCAGGCGGCCTGTTCTGCCGGAGCTTCGGCGGTGTCGGCGCGGCCGCCGCCCACCGTCGCGCGGGCGAGGGCGGCGAGATATTTCATGTATTCCAGCGTCATCCGGCGCGCTGTCACCGCGGCCCTCCACCAGCGGGAATTGTCGAGCGACGGCGTCTCGACCGCATAGGGCGTCAGCTCGACGCCGGGCGCGGCGGCGCGGATCTCGGTCAGGGCGCGGGGCATGTGATAGTCCGAGGTCACCACGATCAGGCTGTCATAGCCCTTGGCCTCGGCCCAGGCGGCGATCTCCTGGGCGTTGCCCACGGTGTCTTCGGCCTCGAAACCCAGGTCAACGCAGCAGTTGAACAGGCGGTTGGAGCCCGGGGTCAGGGCGCGCAGCTCCTGGCGGCGGACCTCGCGGTTGACGCCCGAGATCAGCACCCGCTGGCCCTTGTCCTGCTCCAGCAGGCGGATGGCGGCGTTGACCCGTTCGGCCGAGGGACCGGTGAGGGCGACGATGGCGTCCGCGCGCGCCGGCTCGGGCGCAGGCGCGAAGCCGCGCACGCGATCGGCGAAGGCGAACAGGCCGATCGCCCAGATCAGCGCCAGAGTGGCGATGAAGGTCAGAAACTTCATGCGCTTAACCTAGTGACCCCGCTTCAGCCGCGCCAGAGCGGTGAATCGCGCCGCCACAAGCGCCACCGTAGCCGCGAGCAGCGGACATGGCGAGAGAATCAGCAGGTCGCTCCAGGCCAGCGGCAGGGCGGGAGTCACGCCTTCGGCCCCGCCGAGGAAACGCAGGCCCGCGACCAGCGCCATGGCGACCCCGGCGCCGATGGCCCCGGCTCCGGCGGCCAGCAGGCCGTAACGGACCTGGAACAGGCCGGCGAGCGTGCTGTCGGAGGCCCCGTTCAGGCTGAGGGTGCTGATCACCCCTGCCTGCGCCGCCATGCCCGCGCGGGTGGCATAGGCGACGGCGGCCCCGGCCGCCCCGGCGGTGAGCAGGAAGGCGGCGGCGGCCAGAAGCGTGATCAGGCCCGCCGATCGCTCGACCTCTCCACGCCACAGGCTGTGGTCGTCGACCGTGGCGTCGAGCCCGGCCTCGGCCAGGGCCCGGCCCAGGGTGACGGCGCTGGCGGGCGCGGCCGGGTCCAGCCGGACGGTGACCAGATAGGGGATGGGCAGGTCGGGCAGGACGGCGTCGCCGATCCAGGGGCGCAGCAGGGCCTCGGCGGTCTCGCGGTCCATGGCCTCGGCCTCGTCGACGCCTTCGACCCCGGCCAGGGTCTGGGCGGCCCGGGCGGCGGCCTCGGCGCCGGTCTCGCCGACGCGCGG
>JAUYAG010000206.1 GCA_030693575.1 Brevundimonas sp.
AGCAAAGGGCGATCGGCCGCTGCAGGGCCCAGGGCAGCATGCCCTCGCGGAATTCGGTGATCTGTTTGCCGTCCTTGAGGACGATGGCGTCCTTGCCGACCAGGTCGATGCGGCTGACGTGGCTGTCGAGGTTCACGCGGACCATGGGCCAGTTCAGGCGGGCGGCGACCTGTTCGATGTGGGTCGACTTGCCGGTGCCGTGATAGCCTTGGACCATGACGCGGCGGTCGAAGGCGAAGCCGGCGCAGATGGCCAGGGTCGTCTGCGGGTCAAAGCGATAGGCCTCGTCGATCTCGGGCACATGGCTGTCGCGCTCGGTGAAGACCGGGACGGTCATGTCGCTGTCGACCCCGAAGATCTCGCGCACGGTGGCGCGGCGGTGGGGTTCAAGCGTCAGCAGGGGATCGGGGGAGGCGTCGAGCGGGGAGGTCATACCCTTCCTCTAGACACCGGCCGCGCGCGGCTCAACACGCGCGGCCGATCCACGGTGTTATTCTGCGCTCAGAGCCACGTCCACATTGCCGCGCGTGGCGTTGGAGTAGGGGCAGACCTGGTGGGCCTGCTGGATCAGCTCGTCGATGACCGCCTGTTCGAGCCCGTGGTCGGTGATCTTCAGGGCGATATCGAGGTTGAAGCCTTCGCCGCGGGTGTTCTTGCCGAAGCCGACGGTGGCATGGATCTTCGTGTCCGGCCCGACCGGTGTGCCCGCCTTGCCGCTGACCAGTCGCAGGGCACCGAGGTAGCAGGCGGCGTAGCCGGTGGCGAACAGCTGTTCGGGATTGGTTCCGGCGCCGCCCTTTCCGCCCATTTCGGTCGGGACGGACAGAAGGACGTCGATCTTGCCGTCGTCGGTGGCCGAGCGGCCTTCGTCGCGGCCGCCGCCGGAGGCGACGGCGTGGGCTTTGTAGAGGACTTCCATGGGACGGTTCCTGCGTGGGGGGACCCCATAGCTAGGCACCCCGGCGCGCGACGCTAGGCCAGACCGGCCTTCTTCAGCGTCTTGTAGGCCTTGATCACGCTCTGCAGCTTGGCCTCGGCACCGCGGTCGCCCTGGTTCAGGTCGGGGTGGAAGCGTTTCAGCATCTCGTGATAGCGCGCCTTGACCCCGGCCTTGTTGGTGCGGGCGTCCAGGTCGAGCACCGACAGGGCCGCACGCTCCAGCTTGCCGAGGCGCAGCGTATCCTCGCCCGCGGGACCAGCCTGTTCCTTGGTGCGCCGGCCGAACAGGCCGAAGCTGTCCTGCCAGCTGCCGGCACCCTTGGTGTTGGCCGTGCCCATCTTGGAGGCGAAGGCGGCGGCCTCGCGGCTGAACTTGCCCGCCTTCATCTCCCAGGTCGGGCGCCCGCCCGTCATGGCCTCATTTTCCTTGGCCGCGCGGACCTCGCCGTCGCTCATGCCGGCGTAGAAATTCCAGCCCTTGTTGTACTCGCCCGCATGGCCCTGGCAGAAATCATAGACGTCGTTCAGCCGCACGCGCGACTTGGGCGCGCGCGCCGTTGCCGGCTTGCTGCAGTCGGGCCACTGGCAGCGGACCTCGCCGGGCTTCAGATGCAGGACGTCGGCCTCCGCCGCCGCCTCTTCGGGGCGCGGGGGTTTGATCCGCATGTCCTTGAAGCGGGGCTTGTATTCGAACTCGGATGACATCAACGCCAGTGTAAGGTCGAATTGGTCACCAACAAGGACACAGACATGCCGGAAGGCCCGATTGCGACGATTATCCGGGAAAAACTGGTGGCGGGCCTGTCGCCGGCCCGGCTGGAGATCGAGGACGACAGCGCGCGGCACGCCGGCCATCACCACGAGGGGGGCATGGACGCGAAGCCTGGCGGCGAGAGTCACTTCAATGTCACCATCGTTTCCGCGGCCTTCGAGGGGCAGGGGCGGGTACAGCGCCAGCGGGCGATCAACGCCCTGTTGCGGGACGAACTGGCCGGTCCGGTCCATGCGCTGTCGATCAAGGCACTGACCCCGGACGAGGCCGGAATCCCGACCGGCTGAGGTTCGCCGAACGGCAGTCGTGACAGAAGCGTCACGTTCACCTCGTCTTAGAAGGTTCGCCCTAGCGTCCCGGTCGGGGTTAACGAGGGGTCTGGACGCAATGGTTGAATCCGACGGCATCGGCAAGTCGACCAGCGGCGAGCCCGGAGCCGGCGAGGCCGCGCAGGCCCTGCGCGCGATTCTCCAGACCCAATACCTCCGCTATATGATCATCGGCACCTGGGCGCTTGGCCTGCTGGCGACGGTCGGCTTCCCCAGCGCCGCCATGTGGTTCGCAGGCACCATCGCCGCCGGCGCCATCCGTGGTGCCGTCGAGAAGCGCATCAGCGATCGGGTGGGCACCGGCTGGGGCCTCGTATTCCCGGCCGTCGCGACCGCCACGACCGCGGCATGGGCCACCGCACCCCTGATCGCCTGGTATTCCGGCCATCCCTTCGGCCCCGCGCTTGCCGCGACCCTGCTGGTCTGCGGCTATGTGCTGGTGTTCTCCCAGCTGCGCGCCTCGCCGCGGCAGGCGCTCGTCATCTCCTCGCCCTATGGCGTGGTCGCTTCGATCATCCTGATCAGCATGTGGGGCGGGCCGCTGTTCTGGCCCTTCCTTTCCATCATCCCGCTGGCCGCTTCCGGCCTGGTGGTCCTGGTCATGATGACCATGCTGCGGGAAGAGCGCATCCGCGCCTTCCAGGAGCATCAGGCCCATCTGATCGAGGAACTGGAGGCCGCCCGCGACAAGGCCAATGCCGCCAGCGACGCCAAGTCCAACTTCCTCGGCGTCATTTCGCACGAACTGCGCACCCCGATGAACGGCGTGCTCGGCGCCGCCCAGCTGCTGGCCGCCACACGCCTCGAGCCGACGCAGCGGGACTATCTGTCGATCATCCGCAACTCGGGCGACAATCTGCTGAGCCTGCTGAACGACATCCTCGACATGACCAAGATCGAGGCCGGCAAGATGACCTTCGAGGTCGTCGACGTGTCGCTCGAGGACCTGCACAAGCGGGTGACCGGTCCCTTCCAGGCCCAGGCCGAAGCCAAGGGGCTGAACTTCAACGCCCGCTTCGAGGGCGATATTCCGGCCGTGGTGCGCGGCGATCCGCTGCGCGTCTGCCAGGTCATTCACAACCTGCTCTCCAATGCGGTGAAATTCACCGACAAGGGTGAGGTTTCTTACGTCGTGCGCGGCGAGCGGCTGGAAGACGGCCGTGTACGTTTCGACTTCGCCGTCACCGATTCCGGCGCCGGCATCGCTCCGGACGATCTGGCGCGGCTGTTCCAGCCCTTCACCCAGGTCGACGCCTCCTCGACGCGCCGGTTCGGCGGCACGGGTCTGGGCCTGACGATCTCGCGGCGCATGGCCAACATCATGGACGGCGACATCAGTGTGGTGTCGACCCTCGGCGAAGGCTCCACCTTCACCTTCACGGTCGAGGCCGATGTGGTCGAATGGACCCGTCAGGCCGCCGCCGAGCCGATCCATGCCGAGGTCAAGGACGGGCAGGCGCTGAGCGTGCTGGTGGTCGAGGACCACCCGGTCAACCGCATGATCCTCGAGGCCTGGATGGGCTCTGCCGGCCATGGCTGCGCCACCGCCGAAAACGGTCAGATCGCCGTCGAGGCCGCGGGTGAGCAACGCTTCGACCTGATCATCATGGACGTGAACATGCCCGTGATGGACGGCCTGACCGCCACGCGGGCGATCCGGGCGGGCGAAGGCCCCAACCATGAGACCCCCATCGTCGTCCTGTCGGCCTCGGCCCGCAGCGAGGATCACGCCGCGGGGCTGGACGCCGGCGCCGACGCCTATCTGAACAAGCCGATCGATTTCGCCGCCCTGGCCAAGGTCATGAACCGGGTCGGCGGCGGGCGTACGGCCATCCGGGCGCTGGTCGACACCGGCGAGACGACGGCGGCCGCCGCCTGATCCCGGGGCAATAGCGTTCAAAAGGCGACCGCCTTCTGAACCCCGGGTGACCAGCGTCGTTCAGACCCGGCTCAAGCGCCGGGGACCAGGGTGCAGCCAAGTCGAAATACTTCGGCCGCATCTGGAGACGTCTCATGAAGAAGATTCTCACCGCAGCCATTGCCGCGACGCTCGCCATGAGCTCGCTGGGCGTGGCTTCCGCCGCCGAAGCCCAAACGCGCGGAAACTACGAGCAGCGCCAGGATCGCCGCGACGACCGTCGTGACGACCGTGGCGACCGTCGCGAAGACCGCCGGGATGACCGTCGCGACGACCGCAACGACCGCCGCGAGTGGCGTCAGGACAGCCGTGACGACCGTCGCGAGTTCCGTCAGGACCAGCGTGCCTACGGTCGCTGGCAGCAGTCGCAACGCCGCTACAACGCCGGCCGTTATTATGCGCCGCGCGGCTACCAGCAGCGTGACTGGTCGTACGGTCAGCGGATGCCGTCCTACTACCGCTCGAACCAGTATGTCGTGAACGACTACAGCCGTTACGGCCTGCGCGCCCCGCCCCGCGGATACCACTATGTCCGCAGCGGTAATGACGTGGTCCTCGCCGCCATCGCCGGCGGCCTGATCACCGCCGTCATCGCCGGCCTGTTCAACTAGAACCCGCCGACAGCCCGAAGCGCGCCCCGCGGGGAAACCTGCGGGGCGTTTTCATGTCATCGGTTCTTGTCCCGCCACGAAGGGTCGCGTTCGCCGGTCAGGCCGCACAGTTGCAGAAAGCCGATCACGGTCGCCGTCCGGGCGGGAGCGGGGCGAGCGAGGAACAGTTGTGGAGCCGCTTCGGCGCGGGTGGTCAGGGGCAGGACGACCCACCGATCGGGAAAGCGCCGCACATCGACGTCCGGATCGGCCTTCAGGTGCGGACAGTAGCGCAGCGAACGGTCGACGCAGGCCCTGTGCAGCGGCGCTATGGCGCCGGCGTCGATCAGCACGCTGTCATCCGCGAGGTCCGCCGGCAGTCGATCGCCCCGGCCTGTCACTCTCAGGCGGCCGGCGGTGACGGGATGCGCGACCTGGGTCCAGCGGTCGTCCGCGGTCGTGGGCTCGCCGCACATGGGACAGCGCATGTCGCGGACGGACAGTCGCTGCCGCACGGCATGGTTCTGCGAATACAGGGGCTTGCCGTGCCCGGGACGGTCAGCCTGCAGGATGGCCAGGGCACCGTCCACGGAGGGGCAGGGGCCCAGGCCCAGCGACGGCTCCCCCGTCCAGCTGGTGACCCAGGGCACATCGACGCCGACTTTCAGGGACGATGGCTTCATGGAGTCTCCTGCGGCCAACCCTGCGCGGTCGGGCCACCGCCGTCGAGCAGCGTTTGCGGCGCGTCGGGGTTCCAAATCCGGGCGGAGGCGTTAGACCCGGCGCATGGTTTCCCGAATTCCCACCCTGAACGAGGCGATTTCCGCCGGTGAAAAGGCTGCGGCCGTCGACACGGCCATGATCAGCAAGATGACCGACATGGCCGGCGACTTCGCCGTCAACCTGTCGATCGCCGTGATGATCCTCGTCGCCACCGTGCTGGCGTCGCGCTGGGTCTCGGGGATCACGCGAAGGATGCTGTCGCGGGTCCGGGGCTTCCGCCACGACCGGACGGTGGTCAGCTTCGTCGTCCAGGTGGTGCGGGTCGTCGTCTACATTGTCGGCTTCATCGCCGTGCTGCAGCGACTGGGCGTCCAGACGACCTCGATCATCGCCGTGCTGGGGGCCGCCTCTCTGGCGGTCGGCCTGGCGCTGCAGGGCACGCTGTCGAATGTCGCGGCCGGCGTGCTGCTGCTGGTGCTGCGTCCCTACAAGGTCGGCGATGTCATCGAGGTCGGCGGTGCCTCAGGGACGGTGCAGCGCCTCGACCTGTTCGTGACCCAGATGTCGAACGCCAACAATCACAAGATCGTGGTGCCGAATTCGAAGGTGCTGGGCGACGTCATCATCAATCTGACCGGCCAGAAGACGCGACGCATCGAGATCCTGTCCACCGTCGGCTACAGCGCCAACCTGAAGCAGGCGAGGGCGGTGCTGGCCGGTGTGGCCGAGGCGCATGAAAAGGTCCTGAAGGACCCCGCTCCCTGGGCCGGGGTGACCAATCTGCTCGACAGCGCCGTCGAGGTGACGCTGCAGGCGTGGGTCGAGGTCGACGACTGGTGGCAGGTCAAGGCCGACCTCTTCCAGGCGGGCAAGGAGGCGCTCGACGCCGCCGGGGTGGAAATCCCCTTCCCGCATCAGGTCGCCGTGGCCTATGAACCGCCCGCGCCGGGCCCCGATCCGGTCGAGAAGCCGAAGCCCGAACCTGAACCCCAGACCCCCGCGTCGGCTCCGCGTCGTCGACGGCTGGGCCGGAAAGCCTGATTGCATGCGTTACGATTTCGGCTCCGACAACACCGCCGGCATGGCTCCCGCCGCGCTGGACGCCCTGATCTCCGCCAACGACGGTTACGCCCGGGCCTATGGCGCTGACGACGTCACCGCCCGCGCCGCCGACCTGATCCGCGCCCGACTCGACGCCGATGCCGAGATCCGGTTCGTCTTCTCCGGGACGGCGGCGAACGCCATCGCCCTGTCGATGCTGGCCTGGCCGCACGAGGCGGTGCTGGCGCACCATGCGGCCCATGTCTGCACCGACGAGACGGGCGCGCCCGGCTTCTTCGGGTCCGGCGTCGGCCTGATCGGCCTGCCCGGCCTGTCGGGCAAGATCGAGCCGCTTGCGCTGCAGGCCATGCTCGAGGAGCCCGAGGTCGGCCACCGCCAGCCGCCGGCCGCGCTCAGCCTGACCCAGTCCACCGAATACGGCACCGTCTATACCGAAGAGGAGCTGCGCCACCTGATCGAGCCGGTGAAGCTCAGGGGCCATGGCGTTCACATGGACGGCGCGCGGCTCGCCAATGCGGCGGCGGCGGGATTCGACCTGACGCAGATCGCGCGGCTGGGCGTCGATGTGCTGGTGTTCGGCGGGGCCAAGGCCGGGGCCAATTGCGCCGAAGCGATCGTCATGTTCGACAAGTCGCTGGCGCGCCGGATCGACAACCGGCTGAAGCAGGCCGGACAGACCGCATCCAAGACCCGCTTCCTCGCCGCCCCGATCCTGGGCCTGCTGGAGAGCGGGGACTGGGAGGCCGGCGCCGCCCACGCCAATCTGATGGCCCAGCGGCTGGCGGCGGGGATCGCCACCGGCTCGACCTTCTGCCTCGCGCATCCGGTCGAGGCCAATGCGGTGTTCGTGCGGATGCCGCCCGAGGCGCACCAGCGGCTCAACGTCGCGGGCTGGGCCTGCTACCGCTTTGACGACGGCTCGGTCCGGTTCGTCTGTTCATGGGCGACGCGGGAAGAGGCCGTGGACGAACTTTTGCAGGCCATCGCAACGCTTTGAGCCCGGCGTCATTGAACAGTCGCCATGCCCCACCTAGATAGAACAAAGCGTGACCATTCTCGCCTGACGGCGATGGGTCCGGGGCCAGAGGGACTGTCATGAACGCACCATCGTGCATCGCCGACCGCACGGCGGACGACCTGATGGCCTTCCGCATCGTCCGCGCCGCCATGCCGGTTCTGGCCGAGGGGTTGAGCGCCGAGGATCTGGGGGCCCAGTCGATGGCGGACTGCAGTCCCGGCAAATGGCATCTGGCGCACACCAGCTGGTTCTTCGAGGCCATGGTCCTCGGCGAGGAGCCGGGCTATCAACCCGTCGATTCCCGCTTCCAGACCCTGTTCAACAGCTATTATGAGGCGCTCGGGCCCCGGGTCGAACGCCCCGGGCGCGGCCTGATGACCCGGCCATCGCTCGACGACGTGCTGACCTACCGGCGTGAGATCGACCGCCGGATGGCGCACTGGCTGGCCGAACGACCGACCGATCAGCGCCGGCTGTACCTGTTCACCCTCGGCCTGCATCACGACCAGCAGCATCAGGAGCTGTTCCTGATGGACATCCTGAACCTGATGGCGCGCTCGCCGCTGGATCCCGCAGCCTATGAGGCAGAGCCGCGCGCGCGTCCGGCGCAGCCGGCGAGGGGCGGCTCCACCCGTTTCGACGGCGGCCTGGTCGAGATCGGCCACGACGGCGCGGGTTTCGCTTTCGACAACGAAGGGCCGGCGCACCGGGTCTGGCTGGAGCCCTATGCGCTCGCCAACGATCTGGTGACCAACGCCGACTGGATCGCCTTCATCGACGACGACGGTTACGCCCGACCCGAGCTGTGGCTGTCTGACGGCTGGGCGACGGTGCAGGCCGAGGCCTGGGCCGCCCCCCTGTACTGGCGGCGCGAGGGCGACGGCTGGACGACCATGGGCCTGACCGGCCGGGGGTCGGTCGATACCGTGGCACCCGTCCGCCACCTGAGCTTCTATGAGGCCGACGCCTACGCCCGCTGGGCCGGCAAGCGGCTGCCGACCGAGGCGGAATGGGAGCATGCTGTGCGCTGTCGTCCCGAGGCGTTCTCAAACGCCTTCGGCGAGGTCTGGCAATGGACCGCCAGCGCCTATGCGCCCTATCCGGGCTTCCGGCCGACCGAGGGCACCGCCTCCGAGTACAACGGGAAATTCATGGCCAACCAGATGGGGCTGCGCGGCTCCAGCTTCGCCACGCCCGTCGGCCATGCGCGGGTCAGCTACCGCAACTTCTTCTATCCGCACCAGCGTTGGGCCTTCACCGGCCTGCGGCTGGCCGAGGCCGCGCCGGCGCCGCTGGTCCGCGCGACGGATCAGGGCGAAACGGCCCGCTTCCGCCGGGACCTGGTCGCCGGGCTGTCGCGCTCGCCCAAGGTCGCCTCGCCGAAATGGTTCTATGACGCCGAGGGCTCCAACCTGTTCGAGGCCATTACCCGTCTGCCGGAATACTACCCGACGCGGCAGGAAGCAGCCCTGCTGCGGCGCGTGGCGCCGGAATGGGCAGCGCGCTTCGGACCGGATGCGGCCCTGGTCGAGTTCGGCTCGGGGGCCAGCGAAAAGACCCGCATCGTCCTCGACGCCGCGCCCGACCTCGGGGCCTATGTGCCGATCGACATCAGCGCCGACGCCCTGGACGCCGCCGCCCGCCGCATCGCCGAAGCCTATCCTGCGCTGACGGTGACCCCGCTGGTCGGCGACTTCCTGCATCTGGGAGCGCTGCCGGCAGGTATCGGTCAGGGCCGCCGCATCGGCTTCTTCCCGGGTTCGACCATCGGCAATCTGGAGCGGGAGGAGGCCATCGCCTTCCTGACGGCCGCGCGCGGCCTGCTGGGCCCCGACGCCCTGTTCATTCTGGGCGTGGATCTGGTCAAGGCACCGGAGACGCTGATCGCGGCTTACGACGACTCCGCCGGAGTCACCGCCGCTTTCAACCGCAATCTCCTGGTGCGCGCCAATCGCGAGCTGGGGGCGAGGTTCGACGTGGATTCCTTCGCCCACCGCGCCGTCTGGAACGCCGGTGCCTCTCGAATGGAGATGCATCTGGAGGCCACGCGCGACATGACCGTCCTGCTGGATGGTCGCAGCGTCGCCTTCCGGCAGGGAGAGACCATCCATACCGAGAGCTCGCGGAAATACACCGAGGCCTCCGTGCGCGAACTGGCAGAGGCGGCCGGCTGGACGGTCGCGGGATTCGAGGCCAGCCCGGATCCCTCCGTGGCCCTGGCCCTGCTGGAGGCCTGAACAAAAAAGGCGGCGACCGGAGCGGTCGCCGCCTTTCAGTATCGGTAGGCCGGACTGCCTATTCGGCGACCGGCGGCTTGCCGGCGGGGCGGGCACCGTGGGACGCCTCGCCACCCTTGCGGCCGGCCTGGGCCGCCAGACTGCGATCCTGCGAGAAGCTCCGCTTTTCGCTGGGGACGCTGGCACCGCCCTTGCGGGCGATCTCGCGCTGGCGTTCCGGGTCCATCGAGGCGAAGCCCCGTTTGGACACGCCGGATGCTCGTGTGGGCTGGCCTTGAGCCATCAGGGGATCCTTTCGTGGCGAAGGTAGAGGTTGCCCAATGAACCCCCCGCCTCCCGTCCGGTTCCGGATTTACGGTCACGGAATTGCGAGCGAATCACAGGGTTTGAGCGAGCAACGGTCATCGGCCGCCATAGGGTCGGGCGTCGCCCGGGCCGCCGCCGCCGGGGTCCTGTTGCGGGATTTCCTCAGGGGTGTCGGACGGATCGATGTCGGGTCCGGGGGTGTCGGGCGGCATGATCTCCGGCTCGCCGCCGGGGCTGTCGGGCTCGATGAAAGTCATGGCGTTCTCCTTCTGCAAGAGAGAACGCGGCGGCACCGGCCGCCGTTCAATCACGATTGAGGGGGAACGGCGATCGGACCGGAACCGCACAGGGCGCATCCGGTTTGAGGAGGACTGATCCCTTGCGCCTGGAGCCCCCCGATGACCGACCCCTACGCTGGCTCGACGCCTGTCGAAGACATCACCGACGAAGCCAACTCGGCCTCCGCCCGGCTGGACCGTCAGGCCGATGCGATCCTGCGTGACGCGGCTCAACGCGAAGGGGGTGCCCGACCCCTGCGACGGGCGATTCGCGAGGACGCCGGCCTTGCGCGCGACTGGAGCCGCCAGAAGGCGCTCGGCGCGCGGGAGGCGGTTCAGGCTGAACCGGTGCAGGCGACCCTCTACGCCCTCGGTCTCGGGGTGGTCATCGGCTTGCTGATCGCCCGCTAGGACCGCGGATCAGGACGGACCGCTCGCCGGACGTGCGATCGGCGTGCCGCGCATGGCGGCGTCCGACACGAAGGGATTGCTCCTCCGCTCGGCCCCGAAGGTCGAGGTCGGCCCGTGCCCCGGCACGAAGGTCACGTCGTCGCCCAGCGGCCACAGCTTGGTGGTGATGGCGTGCAGCAGGCTGGCGTGGTCGCTGCGGGGGAAGTCGGTGCGCCCGATCGATCCCTGGAACAGGACGTCCCCGACCTGGGCGAAGCGGGCCTCGCGGTTGAAGAAGACCACATGACCCGGCGTGTGGCCGGGGCAGTGAAGGACCTCCCACGTCGTCTCGCCGAGCGTGAGGACGTCGCCGTCGCCCAGCCAGCGCGTGGGGGTGAAGCTGCGCGCCTCCGGAAGCCCGTACATCTGACCCTGGGTCGGGATGCCGTCGATCCAGAACTGGTCGTCCGGATGCGGGCCGATGATGTCGAGCCCGGTCTTCTCCTGCATCTCGGCGGCGCCGCCGGCATGATCCAGGTGGCCGTGGGTGATCCAGATGGCGTCCAGCGTCAGCCCCTGCTTCGCCACCGCGCCCAGCAGACCGTCCACCGAAGCCCCCGGATCGATGATCGCGGCCTTCATCGTCTTGCGGCACCAGACCAGGGTGCAGTTCTGCTGCAGGGGCGTGACGGGGAAGACGGCGACGCCGATGGGGGAGGGGGAAGAACTCATCCTGTGCAGATAGCGCGCCGGGGCCCGCGCCGAAACCATGCTTCGTCCGCGTCTCACGTTGACCTTTCGGACGGTCATAGACATAAGGGCGGGCTTCAAAGGTGCCGCCTCCCCGGAAACGGATTTGGGGCGGCCCTTTTTGTTTTACCCACACAGCGCAGCGTCTGCCCAAAAGGCGCCGCCCCAGAGCGTCAGAATCCCGGCCATGCAAGTTGTCGAAAAGTCCAACGAAGGTCTCAGCCGCGTCATCGCGGTGACCATCCCCGTCGCCGAGCTGAACCAGAAGCTGGATGCGAAGCTGAAGGAAGTCGCGCCGCAGATGAAGCTGAAAGGCTTCCGTCCCGGCAAGGTCCCGATGTCTCACGTCAAGAAGACCTTCGGCCGCGACCTGATGGGCGAAATCGTCAATGACGCGCTGAACACCTCCAGCCAGAAGGCCATGGACGACGCCAAGGTGCGTCCGGCCGCGCCCGCCGAGATGAAGCTGACCTCGGACATGGAAAAGGTCATCGCCGGCACGGAAGACCTCGCCTACGAAATGGCGCTGGAAGTCATGCCCGACTTCGCCCCGACCGACATCAAGAAGCTGAAGCTGGAACGCCCGACCTACGAAGCGTCGGACGCTGATCTGGACGAGGCCCTCACCGAACTGGCCGGTCAGGCCAAGTCCTATGAGGACAAGAAGGGCAAGACCGTGAAGGCCGCCGAGGGCGACGAGGTCACCATCGACTTCCTCGGCAAGCTGGACGGCGAACCCTTCGAAGGCGGTGCCGCCGAGGACACCCAGCTGGTGATCGGCTCGAACCGCTTCATCCCGGGCTTCGAGGAGCAGCTGAAGGGCGCCAAGGTCGGCGACGAGACGGTCCTGAACGTGACCTTCCCGGCCGACTACCAGGCCGCTCATCTGGCCGGCAAGGCCGTGACCTTCGACGTCAAGGTCAAGGCCATCAAGGCCGAGGCCCCCGCCGTGATCGACGAGGACTTCGCCAAGCGCATCGGCATCGAGTCGCTCGACAAGCTCAAGGAGCTGCTGCGCACCAACCTGAACCAGCAGTACACGGGTGCCGCCCGCTTCAAGCTGAAGCGCGCCCTGCTCGACGCCCTCGACAAGGCCCACGACTTCCCGCTGCCGCCCAAGATGGTCGAGGCCGAATTCGACGGCATCTGGGGTCAGGTGCAGGCTGACAAGGAAGCCGGCCGCCTGCCGGAAGAGGACGCCAAGAAGTCCGAGAAGAAGCTCAAGGACGAGTACCACAAGATCGCCGAGCGTCGCGTGCGCCTGGGTCTGGTGCTCGCCGAGATCGGCCGCGCCCACAACGTCCAGGTCACCGACCAGGAGCTGAACAACGCCATCATGAACGAGGCCCGCAACTATCCGGGCCAGGAGCGTCAGGTGCTGGATTTCTACCGCCAGAACCCCAACGCCGCTGCCCAGATGCGCGCCCCGATCTATGAAGAGAAGGTCTGCGACCTGATCTTCGAAACGGCCAAGGTCACCGACACGCCGATCACCAAGGAAGAGCTGCTCAAGGAAGACGACGACCTCTAGGTTCGACGTTCAACCTGACGATCCGCCCCGCCGCGACCCCGTCGCGGCGGGGTTTTCGTAACTGCCGCCTCCGCTCGGCGACCCTGTGGCCATGGTGGCCGTGGCCCCGGTCCAGGCCGGCGCCTCTGCCGTCGCCAGCGCCTGCCGGGGCGGTTCCGCCGGACCCGACGATCCTGATCGCTGAGGCCGCGCCGGACCCTGTCCGGACACGCTCTCCCCCGAGGGATTTGCGCCCCGGTCCGGCCATGATGTCGATCTAGGTCCATTTTCGGCTGTTTGAGGGGGTCCTTTATGTCATTCTTCGCCTTGGCGCTGGCGGCTGGCCTGCTCGCGCAGACACCCGATCCGGTACAGGACCCGGCCGGCGGCGCAGTGGCGCAACTGGGTGATGTCGTCGTCGAGGGACGCCGGCTCAGGTCCGTCGTTCAGGATTTCGTCGGTGAGGTGACCGCGCCGGCGACGAGCAACCGCGGCCCGGCGCGCTGGAACGGTCCGATCTGTATCGGTGTGGTCAATCTCCGCGCCGAGGTCGCCCAGTATATCGTCGACCGGGCGTCCGATGTCGCCCGTGAGCTGGGGTTGACGGCCGGTGAGCCGGGTTGCACCGCCAATGTCCTTATCATCGCAGCCGCCGACGGCCAGGCGGTGGCCGAGGGTATTGTCGAGGAGCGCCGGCGGGCATTTGTGCCGGGCGGCTCCGGCATGACGCGCCCTCTCAGCGCCCTCGAGGATTTCCGGACATCGGATGCGCCTGTGCGATGGTGGCACGTCAGCACTCCTGTCGATTCCGAAACCGGCCAACTGGCAACGCGCATGCCGGGCCAGGAAGCCCCACAGACTGCCGTATCCCGCGCGTCGCGAATCCGGACGGACATTCGCGACGACATGTTCCGGGCCATCATCATCGTTGACATCACCAAGGTGGAGTCGCTCACCCTCCCGCAGCTGGCTGACTATTGCACCCTGATTGCCCTCGCCCAGGTCGATCCAAAGGCCGAGGTGGCGTCCTTCGAGACGATCCTGAACGTCTTCATCGACCCGACGATTTCCGGCCTGACGAGCTGGGACCGGGACTATCTGACGGCCCTCTACGGGATTGAACAGAACCGTCTGGGATCCGCGCGCGGTGGCGAGATCGTCGATCTCATGATGCGCAGCGTGCGCGCGGACCCGGACGAGGAATAGGAATCGATCGGAACAGTCCGGTCCGCGCTGAGGCCGAGGCGGATGGGGCGACCGCGGAGTGATCGCACGTTCCTGACGCCGTCGCGCCTTGCGTCAACGGTTCGGCAACGCGATATCCTGTCCAACAGGGTGAGCGACCGGTGAGTCGCACCCGAATGCATCCCGAGAAGGCCCACATGCGCGATCCCATCGAACTGATGAACATGAACCTCGTCCCCATGGTGGTCGAGCAGTCCAGCCGGGGCGAGCGCGCCTTCGACATCTTCTCGCGCCTGCTGCGCGAGCGGATCATCTTCCTGACCGGACCCTTCGAGGACGGCATGGCCAGCCTCATCTGCGCCCAGCTGCTGTTCCTCGAGTCGGAGAACCCGAAGAAGGAAATCAGCATGTATATCAACAGCCCCGGCGGACAGGTTTCCTCGGCGCTCGCGATCTACGACACCATGCAATACATCCGCTCGCCGGTTTCGACCGTGTGCATGGGCATGGCAGCCTCGGCCGGTTCGCTGATCCTCGCCGCCGGCGCCGCCGGCCAGCGCGTGGCCCTGCCGAACGCCCGCATCATGGTGCACCAGCCCTCGGGCGGTTTCCGCGGCCAGGCCTCGGACATCGAACTGCACGCCGCCGACATCCGCTACACCAAGCGCCGCCTCAACGAGATCTATGTCCACCACACCGGCCGGACCTATGAGGAAGTCGAGAAAACCCTCGATCGCGACCACTTCATGAGCGCCGAGGAAGCCAAGGCCTGGGGCGTCGTCGACCACGTCTACGACCGCCGCGAACAGGCCGAGGGCGACGGGGTGAAGACCGTCTGACGCCCCGCCGAACAACAATGCTGAAAAGGCGCGCCGGAGACGGCGCGCCTTTTTCTTTGTGCTATCAGGACGCCATGCAGACGCGTGACAACACCGGGGCCGTCGAGATCGACGGCGACATCTACCATTGGGAGCTGCGGCGACAGCCCCGGCCGCTGAGCGGCGGCCAGTGGGAGGGAATCGCCGTGACGCTGCGGCTGGACGGCTTCAAGCGCGAGGCCATCGTCCAATTCCCGCCGCCCCTGCGCCCCAACGGACGGCCGGACACGGAAAAACAGTTCGTCAATCCGGATCACATTCGCAACGCCGTGACGGCGGTGATCGAGGCCGGCTGGAATCCGACATCGCGTGGCAAGCCCATGGTCTTCGACGTGGACGGCGAGGGCCGCTGACGGCCCGGCTCAGCCCTTGAAGCGCCGGAACCCGGCCTCATCCGCCATGGCGAGCATCTCGGTGTCGCCCGTGGTGTCGCCATATGCCGCCGCGAGCTGCATATCCTCGCCAAAGGCGCTCCGCAGCCGGCGCACTTTTTCCTCGCCCCGGCAGTTGGCTCCGGCGAAAGCACCGGCGACGCGGTCGTCGGTGTCGAACACCAGTTGCGTGCCCAGCAGGGCCTCGGCGCCCAGCCGTCGCGCAAACGGGGCCACCGTGGTCTCGGGGCTGGCGGTCACGATGACGCGATAGGCACCTCTCTGACCCCAGTCTTTCCAGCAGGCGAGGGCGTCATAGCGGATGAATCCGGGCCAGACCTGGCCGGCGAAGGCCTCGGCGTCGGCCTCCAGCTGCGCCCGGGGCGTACCCTTGAGGAATTGCCGTACCGAGGCGGCCTTGAGTCGGCCCCGGTCGCGGTGACCGGCGTAGCCGATCAGGTCCGGCGACATCTTCGCCAGCCCGCCGAACCAGCCGCCGTCGCCCGCCCGCCAGCGCAGGAAACGCGTAAAACTGTCACTCACAGTCAGCGTGCCGTCGAAATCAAAGGCCACAATGGCCTGATCCTTGCGTGGCGGCTGGTGAATCAGGGCAGGGCTTCCCATGTCAGACATTCGCCGCGATCTCCCTCGACATTTGAGCGTCCGCTTCGGACTCCGGCCACGCTTGGCCGGGGTTGTGGAGGGGCCCGGTATGGGTGATTGTCAATTTTTGAAGACCTTTGCGCCCATTGTCCGGGAATCAAACGCGAAGGATGCGCGTTAGCCCCATATCGGGGTGAACCGCGGGAGTGAGAAGACTCGATGACCAAAGCCGCCGGCACCGACGCCAAGAGCACGCTCTACTGCTCGTTCTGCGGGAAGAGCCAGCACGAGGTGCGCAAGCTCATCGCCGGACCGACCGTGTTCATCTGCGATGAATGCGTCGAGCTCTGCATGGATATCATCCGCGAAGAGCACAAAATCTCGTTCTCCAAGGCCAAGGACGGCGTGCCGTCGCCCAAGGAGATCCGCGAGGTCCTGGACGATTACGTCATCGGCCAGTCGCACGCCAAGAAGGTGCTCTCGGTCGCGGTGCACAACCACTACAAGCGCCTGAACCACGCGACGAAGAACAACGACGTCGAGCTGGCCAAGTCCAACATCATGCTCATCGGGCCGACCGGCTCGGGCAAGACGCTGCTGGCCCAGACCCTGGCCCGCATCATCGACGTGCCCTTCACCATGGCCGACGCCACCACCCTGACCGAAGCCGGTTATGTGGGCGAGGACGTCGAGAACATCATCCTGAAGCTGCTGCAGTCGTCCGACTACAACGTCGAGCGGGCCCAGCGCGGCATCGTCTACATCGACGAGATCGACAAGATTTCGCGCAAGTCGGAC
>JAUYAG010000209.1 GCA_030693575.1 Brevundimonas sp.
ACGCCAGCCTGGAGCGGCTGGCCGAACAGGCCTTCATCCACGCCCACGCCGGTGCCGATGTCGTCGCGCCCTCGGACATGATGGACGGCCGCGTCCAGGCCATCCGCGAGGCGCTGGAGGCCAACAGCTTCCACGACGTCCTGATCCTGTCCTACGCCGCCAAATACGCCTCGGCCTTCTACGGCCCCTATCGCGACGCCGTCGGTTCGGCCAAGGCGCTGACCGGCGACAAGAAGACCTACCAGATGGACCACGCCAACTCCGACGAGGCCCTGCGCGAGGTGGCCATGGACATCGCCGAGGGTGCCGATGCCGTCATGGTCAAGCCCGGGATGCTGTATCTCGATATTGTTCAGCGGGTTAGCGAGACCTTCAAAGTCCCGACCTTCGCCTATCAGGTGTCGGGCGAATACGCGATGATGCGGGCGGCCATGGCCAATGGCTGGCTGGAGGAAGACCGCGCCATCCTAGAATCCCTGCACGCGTTCAAACGCGCGGGCTGCGCCGGGGTGCTGACCTATTTCGCCCCGCAGGCGGCGCGGCTGCTCGGCACCTAGTCTTCCGTTCGCGCCAGCAGGTCGATCAGGTCCTGCTTCCAGAATGCCGCCCAGGTGTGGGTCCCATGGCCCTTGCCGCCGGCGCTGTTGGGGACGAGGCGGTACCGAACCCCCGCAATGCGCGGCACAAACTGCTCGGCCAGCCCCAGCTCGGGCGGATTGATGAAGTCGTCTGCGGAGTTGATCCAGGTCATCGGCGCGGTGATCCGCTCCAGCCCCGCCGAGGGATCATAGTCGAACGAGGCGTTGACCTGGTACCAGAGGTCGTTGGCGTCCAGCGCCGGAATGCGCCGCGCCTGCTGGCCCGCCAGCCAGGCGTCGACCGCGGCGGGCGTGGCCAGATCCTGTTGCATCGCCATCGGTGCCGAGCCCGCCAGCAGCAGCAGATCAACCGCCGTGCGCAGCCCCTCGACCGGCTGGGTCGTGTAGTCGCCGCCCGCCCAGGCCGGATCGCTGCGGATCGCGTCCTTGAGCATGGTTCGCCACAGGCGGTTGCGCCCGACGATGGCCGTCGGCTGGCAGGCCATGGGCATCAGCGCCCCGGCGAAATCCGGATGGGTCTCCGCCCAGATGAAGATGTGCATACAGCCCATCGACGTCCCGAGCATCAGCCTGACCCGGTCGACGCCCAGCCCGTCAACCAGCAGCCGACGCTGGGCCTCGACCATGTCGGCATAGCCATATTCCGGGAACCGCGCCCGAAACCCGTCCGACGGTTTCGACGACCCGCCGTGGCCGAGGTTGTCCGGCATGATGATGTAGTAGCGCGCGGCATCCAGGGGCTGGCCCGGCCCGAACAGTTCGCCCGCGAACTGCGGCGACAGGAACTGCGCGCCCGTCCCGCCGGTGCCGTGCAGCAGCAGGACCGCGTTCTCGATCTGCCCGTCGACGCCCCGGCGCGCCTGCCCCAGGGTGCGGTAGTGCATCCTCAGCTCCGGCAACGACTGGCCCGAGGCGAGGGTGAAGGCCGCAGCGGTGTAGTCCCGTTCGACCGGCGCGGGCTGGGCGATCGCCGCCGACGACAGCGTCAGGGCGGCCAGGCCGCAAACCACAGGCAGAAGACGTTTCATCGTTGCGCTCCGGTCTCAAGGGACAGTCGGGACGACCAGCCGTCGTAGGCGACATCGACATGGGCCGGCACGACAGCCTTCAGGGCGTTGTAGTCGAGGTCGAGGTGCAGATTGGTCAGAACGGCGCGCTTCACGCCGGACCGCGCGATCCAGTCCAGCGTCTTGTCGACATGGGCGTGGGTCGGGTGCGGGGTCCAGCGCAGGGCGTCGACAATCCAGAGCTCGCACCCGCGCACCGCTTCGATCGCCGCCTCGTCGAGGTCGGACACATCGCTGGAATAGGCCACCGGCCCGATACGGTAGCCGACCGAGCGGATCGGGCCATGCGCCTGGTCAAAGGTCACGACCGGGATCGCGCCGCCCGCGCCCCCGACCGACCAGGCCTCTCCATGGGGCGGGATCATCATCTCATCCAGAATGGCCGGATAGCCTTCCTGACTCTTGAAAATATACGGAAATCTGTCGGTCAAAGCGTCTCGCGTCGCGACGTCCATCCAGGCTGGAAGGCGCCGTCGCGTTCGCATGGCGAAGACCCGCAGATCGTCGATACCGTGCACCTGATCAGCGTGGTCATGAGTGTACAGCACCGCGTCGACATGCCGGGCGTTCGCCGCCAGCATCTGGGCGCGCAGGTCCGGCGAGGTGTCGATCAGCACGCTGGTCACCCCATCCGCCCCATGCCGGCGCACCAGCAACGAACAGCGGGTGCGATAGTTTTTCGGCTCGGCGGGATCGCAGTCGCCCCAGTCCCCGTCCCCGCGCGGCACGCCGCCGGACGAGCCGCAGCCGAGGATCACGACTTCCAGCTCCCCGGTCCCGCTCATGCGCCCTCCGGCCTCGGGATGCGGTCGAACAGGGCGAAGAAGGCATCGGTCGTCCGCGCCTCCGCCTCATCCCGGCTCCAGCCGCGGATTTCGGCCAGCTTGTCCAGGACATGAACCACCCAGGCTGGCTCATTGCGCCGCCCCCGATGCGGCATGGGCGCCAGATAAGGGCAGTCGGTCTCGACGATGATCCGCTCGGGCGGCATGCCGGCCACGATCTCACGCACCTCGTTCGCCGCCTTGAAGGTGGCGATGCCGGAGACGGAGAACCATGCACCCAGTTCTGCTGCCTTTTCTGCCAGTTCGGGCCCACTTGTGTAGCAATGCATCAGGAAGCGGAACGGGCCGTCGGCCTGCTCCTCTGCCAGGATGCCGGCCATGACGTCATCCGCCTCGCGCGTATGCACGACCAGCGGCAGGCCGGTCCGGCGCGCGGCGTGGATGTGGGTCCGGAACACCGCCGCCTGCACATCGCGGGGGCTGAGATCATAGTGGAAGTCCAGCCCGCACTCCCCGATCCCGACCACCCGGGGGCGCACCGCCAGCTCGACCAGCCGGTCGGCGGTCAGGTCGACATGGTCCTTCGCCTCGTGCGGATGCGCACCGACCGTGCACCAGATGTCCTCATGCGCCATGGCGAGGCCGTGGGTGGCCTCGAAGGTCGACAGCTTGTCGGAGATCTCCACCATCATCTGAACGCCGGCCCCACGGGCCCGCGCGATCACCGCGTCGCGGTCGTCGTCGAACTGGTGCGCATGCAGGTTGACGTGGCTGTCGATGATCATCCGCCGCCCGCCTTGACCCGCTGCAGGTCGGCCAGGGCCCCCGCCAGGACATCGGCCCGGTCCAGATTGATGGCCGCGGTCCGATCCGGCAGCTCGGACAGCCGGCTCCACAGGTCCGCCCAGCGCGCGCCTGACGCCCCCTCCTCCAGCGCCCTGACCTTCACGGCCGCCGAGAGCCGGTCCATCAGGGTCTCGAAACGGTCCTGCCCTTCCGGCCCGCGGAACTTGTCGGCGACAGCCAGCGCCTCGGCGCGATCAACGCTCGGTGCCGAGACCCAGGCCTGGGCCAGCTGGTCCGCTTCAAGGGTCGCGCCCGAGGCCAGCGCAAGCGCCCGGCCCGGTGAGCCGCCCGCCATGCCTGCGATGCGGGCCGCCTCCGCCGAGCTTACGCCGGTGCGATTGCGGACCAGTTCCTCGAGCGCATGCAGCGGCCAGACCGGGAAGGCCAGTCGGCGGCAGCGCGAGCGGATCGTCGCCAGCAGCCGCCCCGGTGCATGGGTGACGAGGAACAGCACGCCCCGCTCCGGCGGCTCTTCCAGAACCTTCAGCAGGGCGTTGGCGGCATTCAGGTTCAGGTCGTCGGCCGCATCGATGATGGCCACACGGTAGCGCGCCTGGGACGGGCTCTTGGAGAAGAACTCGGGCAGCTCGCGCGCCTGGTCGACGGAGATCGACTTCTTCGTCTTGCCGCCCTCGACGGCGCGCTCCAGCACCAGCAGATCGGGATGGGACCGGGCCGTGACCAGCCGTGCCACCGGATCTTCGGGACTGGTTCCAAGCGGCCCGCGCGACGGATCAGGCGCGGCCCCCAGCAGGCGGCGGGCGGCACGGAACGCAAAGGTCGCCTTGCCTGACCCCTCCGGGCCGCAAAGCAGCCAGGCATGGTGCAGCCGGTCCTTGCCAAAGGCGTCGAGGAAGGCGACTTCGGCCGCCGCATCGGGGACCAGGTCGAATCGATCCCGCGCGTGCTCGCTCACGGCAGCCGGGCCTCGACGGCGGTCCAGACCCGGGCGGCCACCGTATCCTGATCGCCGTCGGCGTCGATGATGACGCAACGCTCCGGAAACCGGGCGGCGATGTCCAGGAAGCCGCGACGCAGACGCGCGTGAAACTCGAGACCCTTGGATTCGAAACGGGTCTCGAACAGCCCCCGGCCGAACGCCCTCTCCAGCCCGACTTCGACGGGCAGGTCAAAGATGAGCGTCAGATCGGGCTGGGTGGCACCGACGATAGCGGCGTCCAGCGCTTCGATGAACGCCGCCGGCGTGCCCCCGCCGACGCCCTGATAGGCGCGGCTCGAATCAGCGAAACGATCGCAGACCACCCATCGCCCGACCTCAAGCGCCGGCCGGATGGTGCGTTCCAGATGGTCGGACCGGGCCGCGAACATCAGCAGGGTCTCGGTCATCGGCGACCAGCGCCCGGCGTCTCCGTTCAGGGCGATAGCCCGGATATCCTCGGCACCGGGCGACCCGCCCGGCTCACGCGTCTGGATGACGTCAAGTCCGCCCGTGCGCAGCCGCTCGACCAGCCGCGCCGCCTGGGTGGACTTGCCAGTCCCCTCGCCGCCTTCGAATGTGATGAATCTGCCCTGGGTCACCGGCGCACAATGGCGACGGCGGGCGATCAAGCAAGCCTCAGCGCGCCGATATCAACAGGGCGTCGGCGTATCCGCGTGCGATCACGGCCTGTCGCGACCGCTCGGCGGCGTTGGGATCGGCCCAGGGCCCGACAAGGACGCGGAACAGGCCGTCGTCCCGGTCGACGTCGACCGTGGCGCGGTCGCCCAGTTGATCCGCGACGCGCCGGGCGGCGCGACGGTCCGTAAAGGCTCCGGCCTGAATCCAGAAGTCGCCCCGCGCGGTAGAGGCCACGGGAGCCGGCGGCGCGCGATCCGGTGCGGCCGCATACTGAAGCGTCGTCCCGCCGCCGGTCCGTGGCGCCCGCCCCAGGTAGCGCACCCTGACCTCGCCCACGCCGGCCTGCAGCATGCCCAGCGCCTCGGCCGAACCGCGCGACAGGTCGATGATCCGGTTGTCGACAAAGGGCCCGCGGTCATTGACCCGCACCACGATGCGGCGGCCATTGGCCAGATTGGTGACCTCGACCAGTCCGGGCAGCGGCAGGGTCTTGTGAGCCGCCGTCAGCCCATGCATGTCGAACCGCTCGCCGGTGGAGGTCGGCCGACCGTTGAACTGATCGCCGTACCAGGAGGCGAGGCCGGTCTCATCGTAGCCCGGTTGTTCGACCGGCTGGTACCAGCGGCCGCGCACCTGGTAGCGACGCATGGTGCCTGGCACGATGGGGGCCGGGTCGGTCACGACCGGCAGGCGCGTCGCCTCCGGCCGGGCGACGCCGGCGCAGGCGGCGACCAGCGACAGCAGAGCCGCAATCAGCACGCCTCGAAGCGCTTTCATGGGAATATTTCCGGCCATGTCCCCGCCCGTGAAGGCGATAAGCATGGCCAAAGACATTTCCGCTTTGGTTAACGCCCCGTTTGGCGCTATGCGGCCAGTCCGCTCGATAAACACGGACAGGTGGCCGAGTGGTTTAAGGCAGCGGTCTTGAAAACCGCCGTAGGTGAAAGCCTACCGTGGGTTCGAATCCCACCCTGTCCGCCACGCACTATACTGTCTACAGACGGGTTGTTTACAGTAGCGATGGTCGGCACATCAATATCGCCCGTCTCTGTTTCGAGTTTTCGAGCGAAGACTTCAGATAATATACCACGTTATTACTGATATTTTCTCTGCGGGTGTTTTTCGTCTTCTTTAGTCTCGTCATTTCCGAGGCTTAGCAGGGATAGCGCTGTCAGGTTAACCGCGTCCGGGCCCAAATTGCCCTACCCGCCCAGCATCAGACGGTCGCCGCCGTCCACGCCGCGTCTGCCCCGGCGCGGAACTGGCGGAGGGTCGGTCGGCTGATCAGATGTCTTTGGGTGTAAAAGGTGTTGTAGACGCCAGCATGGGTGGTGAGGAAACGCTGGGCTGAGGCTTGGCTCTTGAACAGCTGCATCTTCCGCTCCCGCCTTCGGATGGGCAGGTGCGAGTTCTCCGCCCTGTTGTTTTCTCGAAGCCGGCCAGGGCGGTGCAGATGGTCCAGCCCCAACTCCCGCAAGGCAGATCCATAGGAGGCCAAGCCGTCCGTGACGATAGCTTCCGGCTCCACCGGCTGATTGTGGAGAAGCCGTTTGAGGAGGGTTAGGGCCGCATCGTGATCCCGCCGCTTCTGCACGACCACATCCAGCACCTCGCCTTCGTCGTCCACGGCACGCCAGAGGTACATGCGCTTGCCGCCGATGTTGCAAACCACCTCATCGAGGTGCCACCGCGGTGAAGGCGCCGGCCGCTTGCGCGTGAGGTTCCTGGCTATCTGCGGACCGAACTTGATCGTCCAGCAGCGGATGGTCTCGTAGCTCACGTCGATGCCGCGCCGGGCAAGCATTTCCTCGACGTCGCGGAAGCTGAGGGTGAAGCGGAAGTAGAGCCAGACCGCGTGCCGGATGATGTCGGCAGGAAAGCGGTGCCTTTTGAACGAGAGTGGCCGCATCTGTCCCCTGCCCCGCTGCGGCCTGTGCGCCCGTTGAGTGGAGACAAGTTAGCGTTAGACTGACAGCACCCGGCCGTGGCACCCGGTGGTGGAAGAACTTGGGGGTGCGGGGTGACCATAGCTCGCAAAGCGCGCCGCAGGTCGGATGAAGCGTCGCACCCGCGAACCCGCCGGGGGCACGCGAACCGGACGCGCACAACTGATGTTCCCGTCCCGTTCGCGAAATGCGCATAATCGGCATTCCTGGAACCGAAGGTCTGCTCGTTACCATTAGCGGACGCTCGGAACGTCCGCGTGCATGCCATGCCTCATGTGAGACAGGGGCAAGCGACGTTGTCCGCTCCCGAGTCATCGGAGCTCCTCGCGACGTCCGCATTGTGCCGGGAAGCAATGGGTCGCGAAGCCGCATCGCGGAGAGCACCTCACGATGCCGCTACCCGTTAGTGGTGTTCAGCGTGGCTCTGCGGAGCTGGGGCGTCTGAAGGAGCCGGTGTGGGCGGTGCCGGTTCGGACGGGGCGGGCTCAGTCTTCATCTTGTCGCAGCAGGACATCCCGGCGTCCGCCGCCATGTCCTTGCAGCAGTCGCAGGCTTCTGCGGCCAACGCCGCACCGGCGCTCAAGGCCAAGATCGCGCCAGCGGCCGCAAGCAGGTTTGAAGTTTTCATTGTCGCTCTCTTAGTGGACCATGAAGCTGACGGAACCGGACATTTTGTGACCATCGGGGCCTTCCGCCGTCCAAGCGGCGGTGTACGAGCCCGGCGCGAGGCGCGGCAAGGCCACGCTGACTGTCGGAACGGCGGGCGCGGCCGGCGCGGTGACGACGACCGGTGCCTGACCCTCGGCGGTCAGGGTGACGGTCTTCAGGATCATCGCGTGCGGGAAGGTCGCGCTGAACCGCTCGGGCGAACCTTGGATCATGGTGCCGTTCGACGGAACGGTGGTGATACCGGCCTGGGGCGTCGCAGCCGGGGCTTGCGGGTGGTGGCCGGCATGCGGGTCCTGGGCGGCGGCTGTTCCGGCGAGGGCCAAGGCGGCGGTGAGGGCGAGGGTGCGGATCATGGGGAGGTCTCCTTCAATTAGAACCAGGCTTTGAGGCCAACGACGAAGCGGGTGTCTTCCGGGTCGCCGCCTCGGTCTTCGATGTAGTCGGCGGTGTCTCCGAGCGCTCGGGTCCACTCGACGCCGACATAGGGGGCGAACTCCTTGCGGAACTCGTATCGCAACCGCAGGCCCGCCTCGACCGAGGACAGGCCCGAACCGATCTCCAGTTCCGGAATGTCGCTGGCCGATGCGTCGATTTCGACGCGCGGCTGGAGGATCAATCGCTGGGTGATGCGCTGGTCGTATTCGGCCTCGACGCGGGCGGTCAGATCGCCTTCCATCGACAGGAAGGCGGCGGCGTCGACTTCCCACCAGTAGGGTGCCAGTCCCTGGAGGCCGAGGACCAGATGGGTGGTGTCCTCGCCGTCCGGGCGGAAGTCCTGGCGCACGCCGGCCTGCACGTCCCAGAAGGGCGTGACGGCGCGGCTGTAGAGGGCCTGGAGTTCGGCTTCCTCCAGACCGCCGTCAAAGTCGCCTTCGCCTTCGGACTTCCACCAGAAACGGTTGATGTCGCCGCCACTCCAGCCCTGGACGTCCCAGAGCCAGGCCTCGTCATCGTCGCCGAAACCGGCTTCGAGACGGTCGATGATCACAGCCGTGATCCGGACGTCGCCGTTCTCACGGAGGAGGGTCCTCCGAGAGGCCGTCATAGCGTCGGCTCCGAAGACGAGATCGGCGGCGTGGACAGGGCCACTCAGGGCGGCGGGCGGAACGGGCGCTTCGGGTGGACGGCCGGGGTTATCGGCGCTGGTTGGCACGTCTGGCGGACCCATGTTCATCGTCGACATGTCGTGCCCGGCATGGGGATCGGCCTGAGCAGGAGCCATGTTTGACATGTCATGGCCCGCGTGCGGGTCCGGCTGGGCGGGGGTCATGGTCGACATGTCGTGGCCCGCATGGGGATCGACGGTCGCGGGCTGAGCCGGCATCTGATGTCCCGCGTGGGGATCAGCGGTGACCGGCGTGCGGGCAGACGGCATGACGTGCCCGGCGTGCGGGTCTGTAGCGGCTGCCGGGGCCGGCATTTGATGGCCCGCATGAGGGTCGGCCGTCGGTGCCACCGGCTGTGTCCTCGGCGGCGGGGGCGTCGTGTGACCTGCGTGAGGGTCCTGGGCCTGGGCGTTGAAGGCACCGGCGGCGAGGATCAGCGGAGCGAGGGCGATGGCGAGGCGGTTCATGACGCGGCTCCGTCCATGGGCCGCACCGTCACGACGTTGAACATGCCGGCGTGCATGTGCATCATCATGTGACAGTGGAAGGCCCAGTCGCCAGGCGCGTCGGCGGTCAGGTCGAAGGTCACCTTGCCGCCGGGCGCGACGTTGACGGTATGCTTCAGCGGCTGATGTCCGGCCGGTCCGCCCGTCACCAGCTCGAAGAAATGGCCGTGCAGGTGAATGGGGTGCGCCATCATGGTGTCATTGACCAGGGTGACCCGCACCCGCTCGTTGCGTTCAAAGCGGATCGGCTCGACCAGCTCGCTGAACTTCCTGCCGTCGAAGCCCCACATGAACCGCTCCATATTGCCGGTCAGGTGGATTTCCATCGTCCGTGAGGGCGGGCGCTGGTCCTTGTTGGGCGTCAGCGACACCAGGTCGGTGTAGACGAGGACGCGGTGATCAACGTTGGTGAGGCCGATGGGACGCTCGCCGAGGCGGTTGGCGGGATCCATGGCGATCCCGTCGACGCCGACGCCGACCGCCATATCCGGCGGGGCGTTATCCGGGTCGCGCATATTCATCCCGGCCATGGACATCGCCCCGGGCTCGCCCACCGGAGCAGCGCCCTGATCGGGCGCGCCGTGGACCATGCCGGCCATCGCGCCATGGTCCATCCCTGACATGCCGCCCATGGAGCCGTGATCCATCCCGCCCATGCCTCCATGATCCATGCCCATGTCGCGCATGGTGAGGTTCGGAACCTCGCGCAGGGGCGGGACCTCGGCCGTCATCCCCAAACGTGGTGCCAGGGTCGCCCGGCCCATGCCGGAGCGGTCGGTAGCTTCGGAAACGATGGTGTAGGCGCGGTCCTCGGTCGGCCGGACGATGACGTCATAGGTCTCGGCGACCGCAATCTGGAACTCGTCGGTCTCGACCGGGCGCACGTTCTCGCCGTCGGCCTGGACCACTGTCATCGGCAGGCCGGGAATGCGGACGTTGAAGATCGACATCGCCGAGGCGTTGATGATGCGGAGGCGCACCCGTTCACCGGGCCGGAACAGCCCGGTCCAGTTCTCCTCGGGTCCATGGCCGTTGATCAGATAGGTGTAGGTCGAGCCGTTGACGTCGAGGATGTCGCGCGGGTCCATCCGCATCTCTCCCCACATGCGCCGCTCTTCCAGGCTCATGCGGTCGCTTCCGTCCATGAGGCCCGCCAGGGTCGTGCGCTGACGGTTGAAGTAGCCGGGACTCTTCTTCAGCTTGGACAGGATTTCGTGCGGATGCAGGAAGCTCCAGTCAGAAAGCACCAGCACATGTTCGCGGTCGTAGGCGACGGGGTCGACCCCGGCGGGATCGATAACAAGCGGGCCGTAGTGGCCCATCGCTTCCTGAAGGTTCGAGTGGCTGTGATACCAGAACGTCCCCGATTGCCTGATCGGGAACTCGTAGACGAAGGTCTCGCGCGGCTTGATGCCGGGGAAACTGATGCCCGGCACGCCATCCATCTGGAACGGGAGCAGAAGGCCGTGCCAGTGGATCGAGGTGTCCTCATCCAGGGTGTTGGTCACCGACAATCGGACATTCTGACCCTCCCGTAGCCGCAGCAGCGGAGCGGGCAGCACGCCATTTACCGTCACCGCATGCCCGGTGCGTCCGCCCACCGTGAAGGGCGTGTGTCCGACGGTCAGGTCGATGTTCGGACCGGTCAGTGTCGGGAGATCAGCCCTCAGACCCGGCGATCCGGTCTGCGCCCAGGCTGGCAGCAGCCCTTGCAGTCCCAGCAGGCCGCCGCCGACAGCGGCTCCCCGTAGAAGCATTCGGCGGTCCAGGCTGGAGATCGACATCGGCGAGAAGTTCCTTGGCCGGCTATTCAGCCGTTCGTTGAGATACGCATCCCAGCGGCGCATCCCTTGCGGCAGGACGCCACAGGCATCGGGATCGCAACCTTGTGCACCTTCCCGTCATGGTCAGGTGCCTTTGCGCGGAGCCTCGCCCAGGATCTCTGACAGCTTCTTGCGCGCGCGGGCGATGCGGGTTTCCACGGCCTTCGGCGTGATGCGAAGAATGGATGCGATCCCGGCATGAGACCGTCCTTCAAGCGCGGCGAGCAGGAGCGGCGCCTTCAGGGCGTCCGGAAGGTCGGACAAGGCGCGTTGAAGGTCTTCGGCCCTGCGCTGATCATCCAGCCGGGCTTCAGGGGTGAGCGCGTCGTCGCCAACCGCTTTCGCCTCTGGCGCGTCGAGTCCCATGACCCCGCGCACGACGCGGCGAACCGTTCGCCGCCGGCTCCAGTCGCGACACTTGTTCAGAGCAATGGAGCGCAGCCAGACCTCGAAGGGCCGCTCCGGATCGTACCGCCGCATGGCGAGCCAGGCTGACGCATAGGCTTCCTGAAGCACGTCATGCGCCTCGGCCTCGTCGCCGACGTAGCGGCGAACGAACCGATACAGGTCGGCCTTGGTGGCGGTCATCAGGGCGGTGAAGGCGGCCCGATCTCCGCCTGCCGCGCGAACCTCGATGCTCTGGTCGGCCCCCACGCGCCGCGCTTAGCCGGCGTCGTCGCGCAGGGAGTCAACGACCGCCTCATCGAACACCTTGGCCTGCGCCGGGGTCAACACGGATCGCATTTCGAACACGTGAGTGATCGTCGCCTTCTGGAGATCGCCCATGGCGGCGTGGAAATGATCGACTGCCGCCTGGACCTGCGGCGAGTCTCCTTCGCTGGCAGCGATGGCGGCGGCGAGTTCGCGATTGGCAGCGCGGACCTCAGCCTCCAGCGCCGGACGGCGCGTGGCGAAACGGGCTTCAATGGCGTCGAGCCGGCGGTCCTGCTCCGCGCTCAGATCGAGTTGTTCATGGACGACGCTGTGCAGGCTGGGCGGCTGCCGCTCCCGCATAACCCAGGTCGCGCTCGCCCAGGTGGCCGCGCCGCTCGCGAGCGCTGCCAGGATCGCCGTGATGACAATGGACTTCCAGGTGGTGTTCATCCTCGGACGTCCAGTCCGCTTAAGGGCGAAAGACCGGTCGACACGGTGAACACCCGCATTTCTGACGGTTCCGAGCGCGGATACAGCAACATGAAACCGCCGTTCGCGACGCCGACAACCAGCGCAAGAGCTATGGCTGCGGCCCGAACCTGTCCCATGCGGGCCTCGTCGCGGCGTTCGCCGATGCGCGCCCAGACCTTGTCCTCCAGGCCGGCGAGTTGCGCCTCGCCATCGTGTCTGCCGCCGCCTGTCAGTCGATCACTATCATCCAGCATTGCGCACCTGCCTCACGCCCCGTTTGTCATACGCAGCCTTTCGCCATAGCCCTCATGAGGGGGCGAAGGCTATCTGACGTATACATGTAGGACGTCCGGCCAGCCCGGCAGATCAAACGCCTGCGATAGAGGGAGACGCACTGGATGCGATCGCAACTGAACCGTCGCCTGCTTCTCGGCACAGGCTTTTTCCTGAGCATGGGCGGAACCGCCTGCGCGAAGACCGCGCCCGCGCGGAACCTGTCGGTCTTCAAGACTCCGACCTGCCCATGCTGCGACGGGTGGATCGCCCACATGCGCCAGGCGGGCTTCACGACCACCGTGACCGTTGTTTCCGATCTCCAGCCTGTCCGCAGCAGCCGTGGACTGCCCGACGCGCTGGCGTCCTGTCACACCGGACTGGTCGGCGGTTACCTGGTCGAGGGACATGTGCCGGCCCAGGATGTCATCCGCCTGCTGGCCGAGCGACCGACGGCGGTCGGTCTGGCCGTGCCGGCGATGCCGCTGGGGTCCCCGGGAATGGAAACGCCACAAGGGCACAAAGACCCCTACGAGACCTTGCTGGTGCTCCGGTCTGGTGCAACCCGCGTGTTCGCTCGCCACAATCAGCCGGCCTGATCCAGTCCCCGCTCAGTCCGATCACACGACCCGCAATCTGGAGCCTTCAATGTCCCGCACACCCCTTGCCCTGGCCCTGTCGATCGCCGTCCTCTCAGCGACGCCGGCCTTCGCCCAGGACCACGCCCACGGCCATGGCCAGGCCTCAGGCTCGGTCGCCGAAGAGGCAGCGGGCGCGGCGGTGGCCGTCGACGCTTTCCACACCGCATTGAAGGCCGGGGACACGGCCGCCGCGCTGGCCCTGATGGCCCCGGAAGTCATGATTTTCGAAGAGGGCTATGCGGAGCGATCGCGCGACGAATATGCGTCCCATCACCTGGGTTCGGACGCCGCTTTCGCGGCGGCATCAGAGTCCATGGTGGAACGGCGGTCGGGCTGGGCGGACGGCGACATCGCCTGGATCACCAGCGAAGGCCGCACGACGGGTCAGTTCAACAATCGCCCCGTGGATCGCCTGACGACCGAGACCATGGTCCTGAAGCGCCACGCCGACGGCTGGCGTATCCACCACATCCACTGGTCTTCACGCGCACCGGGCTAGGCGCATTCACGACGTCACATGGCCGACGGCGGGGCGAGGGTGCCCATGAAGGCCACGACGGCAATGAGCACGGCTCCGACCAGCGTCTCCGCGACGACGCTGCGTCGGAGCCGCTGAAGCGCTGGCCGAGGATCTTCGCCACCCGCCAGAACCGAGCCCAGCATCGGCGTGAGACGGAAGCGGTTTCCCGCCGCGAGGACCAGCATCAGCGCGAACAGCACCAGTTTGGCGATCAGGAGCTGGCCGTAGAGGCTGGTTCCCAGACCAGCTACGCGCGCGGGTCCGATCATGAACCAGCTGTTCCCCAGGCCACTCAGGACGAGGAGCACGACGGCCAAGGTCCCCAAACCCGCAAAGCCGTGCAGGGCCCGGTGGATCGCCGGATCATCCGGGGTGGTTCGGCGCAGCAAAAGCACCGTCAAGGCCACCAGAGCGCCCAACCACAGCGAGGCGGAGACGGCATGGATGATGGCGGCAGTCAGATGCCACAGCCCGGCAGTCCCCTCCGTCGCGGCTCCATGACCCGTCCAGGCGAAGCTGGCCGATACGACAAGGCCAACCACCACCAGCACGCCCCAAAGCATCCGACCTGGCTTGAGGGCGACGATCGCGACAAGTGCAAGCCCGGCGACGACGGCCCGGGCAACCAGGGCCATGCCGAGGGCCATGCCCGTGACCATGAAGGATAGCGACGCGGGTTTGAGCGCTTCGCTCAGCGACCCCGCCATGACCGCCGTCTGTGCCACCAGGGCGGCGAGCGATCCCAAGGCGACGACGGTCGCAGCGACGATCAGCGTCGGGCGCGCCCAGACGAGGTTCGGGCCGTCGCCTCCCCTGAAGCTGTAGAGCAGGAACAGCGGCACGCCGAGAAGGACGACCGCCCCGCTGTATTGAAGCCAGCGGAGCGCAATGACCGCGACTTCGATCATGCGATCAGCGCACGGTGAAGGTGTAGGAACCCGTCATTCGGTGGCCATCGCTCGATGCGATGCGCCAGTCCACTCGGTATTCACCGGCGGCCAGCGCGCGAGCCAAGGTCCCTGTGAGGGTCTTGCCGTCTTCGCTGACCGAAGTCTCGATCGCGACCTTCTCGCCCGCCGCATTGACGACGTCGAACCCTGAAAACGCGGGCACTGTGCGCTCGCTGAAGGTCAGGCTCAGCGTCCGGGTCGCGACCACAGTCGCATTGGGGGCCGGCGTTGCGCCGACCAGCCGGGCGTGGGCCGCCGCTGGTCCAGCGGCGAACGCAACCACCGCTGCGACAGCGATGAAGGGTGCGGGATTGAAATGACGCATAGTCGGTCTCCAGACGTTTGGCCGATCCGGCCTTCTGCTTCTTTACGCGCGGTGCGGGCGCTTCCCTCGGAACGGCCAGTCGCGACCCCGTAGGCGTTGTCAGCCAAACAGAGATCCGTATCAAGAACGCGGTCCGGCGTGCTCTACCGGCCCGCCCGCGCGAGGAGTTCGATCAGTTCGGCAGCCTTGGCCTTTCGGTCCTCGAGATCGTCGCCGGTCATCGTGCCCATCACGCAATGGTCGAGGTGGTCCCTCAACACTTCCGTCTCAACACGGTGGACCGCTGCGCGGACGGCTTGCAGCTGGGTCAGCAAGTCGATGCAGTAGCGGTCGTCGGCGACCATGCGGGCGATACCTCGCACCTGTCCCTCGATCCGGCTCAGCCTGTTCAGGATTTTCGGCTTCGTCTCAATCTGCATGGCATGTCGCTCCCTGAACTCTCAATATACCCGTTGGGGGTATCTTGCAATATACCCCTGCTGGGTATAGGTGACCGGCGTCAGACGGAGAGAACGCCATGTCCACGCCTCCTCACAGTCAAGCCTCAGGTCACTCGTGCTGCTCGGCGAAAACCGCCCCGGGCGCGGCCACGGTCAAGGATCCGGTCTGCGGGATGTCGGTTGATCCCGCGACCACGGCTCACAGAGCCAACCATGACGACCAGGACTATTTCTTCTGCTCGGCAGGGTGCCGGACCAGGTTCGTCGCGGACCCTCAGCGTTATGTGAACCCGCGCGTGGAGGCGGCCCCCGCCATCCCGGGCGCGATCTACACCTGCCCCATGCACCCCGAAATCCGGCAGGAAGCCCCGGGTTCGTGCCCGATCTGCGGCATGGCGCTTGAGCCGGAAACCGTCACCGCCGAAGCGCCGCCCAATCACGAACTGACCGATTTCACCCGCCGTTTCTGGGTTGGACTGGTCCTGACACTTCCGGTCTTCGCGTTAGAGATGGGCGGGCACCTGACCAACCTCCACATGCTCATCCCGGGACAGATGTCGAACTGGATCCAGTTCGCTCTGGCCACGCCTGTCGTCCTGTGGTGCGGCTTGCCCTTCTTCCAGCGCGGCTGGACCTCGCTTCGCACCCGCCGGCTGAACATGTTCACCCTGATCGCCATGGGGGTCGGGGTCGCCTGGCTCTACAGCGTCACGGCCGTCCTGGCGCCCGGACTGTTCCCGCCCGCCTTCCTCAAGGCTGATGGAAGCGCGCCTGTGTATTTCGAGGCGGCGGCGGTCATCACCGTGCTCGTGCTCGTCGGACAGATCCTCGAACTCCGCGCTCGCGAGCAAACCTCCGGCGCGATCCGGGCCTTGTTGGACCTCACGCCCAAGACTGCGCGACGGGTCCGGCCGGACGGCGTTGATGAGGACGTCTCGCTAGACCAGATCACGGTCGGCGACTCCTTGCGGGTCCGTCCCGGTGAGAAGATCCCGGTGGACGGTGAAATCTTGGATGGCCGCGTTTCGGTCGATGAGTCGATGGTGACCGGCGAGTCCATGCCGGTGACCAGGGAGGTTGGCGACCGGGTCGTCGCCGGGGCTCTGATCAAGACCGGGTCCTTCGTCATGCGCGCCGACAAGGTCGGCGCCGATACCCTGCTGGCGCAGATCGTCCAGATGGTGGCCCAGGCGCAGCGCAGCCGCGCGCCGATCCAGAGGCTCGCCGATACGGTGTCCGGCTGGTTCGTCCCGGCGGTGATCGCGATAGCTCTGCTCGCCGCCCTCGTCTGGGGTCTGGTCGGTCCCGAGCCCCGGCTATCCTACGCGCTCGTCGCCGCCGTTTCGGTCCTCATCATCGCCTGTCCCTGTGCCTTGGGCTTGGCGACCCCGATCTCGATCATGGTCGGGGTGGGGCGAGGCGCGCAGGCCGGCGTCCTGATCAAGAACGCCGAAGCGCTTGAGCGCTTCGAGAAGGTCGACACCCTCATCCTCGACAAGACCGGCACCCTGACGGAAGGACGTCCGTCCGTGACGGCGATCCTGCCCGCCCAGGGCTTCGACGAAGCGGACATCCTGCGTCTTGCTGCCAGTCTTGAGCGCGGAAGCGAGCATCCCCTGGCGGATGCGATCGTCCGGGCCGCCAAGGACCGCGACCTGACTCTGTCAGAGGCCGCGGATTTCGATAGCCCGGTAGGACGCGGCGTTCGCGGGACAGTCGAGGGCCGTACGGTGGCCTTGGGCAACACCCGGTATCTCGGCGAGCTTTCGATCGATGTCTCCCCTCTGGAGTCGCAGGCTGATGCGCTCCGCATCGACGGCGCCACCGCCATTTTCGTGACGGTCGACGGCAGACCGGCTGGAGTCATCGGCATCGCCGATCCGATCAAGGCGACCACCCCTGGCGCAATCCTCGCGCTGAAGGCAGCGGGCCTGCGGCTGGTCATGATAACGGGCGACAACCGGACCACGGCCGAAGCCGTGGCACGGCGACTTGGCATCGACGAGGTCCAGGCCGAGGTTCTGCCCCAGGACAAGGCGTCGGTTGTCCAGCAGCTTCGATCACAGGGCCGGGTCGTGGCCATGGCGGGCGATGGGGTCAACGACGCACCTGCCCTCGCCGCCGCTGATGTGGGCGTCGCCATGGGGGCGGGCTCGGATGTGGCGATCGAGAGCGCTGGCGTGACCCTGCTGGGCGGCGACCTGCAAGGTATCGTCCGCGCGCGGCATCTGTCGCGGGCGGTGATGGGGAACATCCGGCAAAACCTGGTGTTCGCCTTCGGCTACAATGCGCTCGGCATCCCGGTAGCGGCCGGCCTTCTGTATCCCGTGTTCGGCTGGCTGCTCTCACCGGCTCTTGCGGCGCTCGCCATGGCGCTTTCATCCGTCAGCGTGATCGGCAACGCGCTCAGGCTGCGCGCGGTCAGGCTGTAGTCGCGGACGAAGATCACAGCCGCAGGCCGAACCTTGGCCCGAGCCAGATCATCAGACTATAGAGGACGACGGTAAGCAGGCATCCGGCGATCAGAGCTGCCCAGAAGTTGACGCCCGCCCTCAGCATGGCCGGGATGGCGAGAAACATCGGCAGGGATGGCAGGACGAACCAGAAGGTCGCCTGCGCATGGTCGGCCATGTTCACCGCATCCGGTCGGTCCCGCCACAGCCAGATCATTCCGAGCACCGAGATCAACGGCAGCGAGGCGATGAGCGCGCCAAATCCGGGGTAGCGTTTGGACACGGTCGAGATCGCCGCGATGATCACGCCGGAGAGCGCAGCCTTGAGGATGAAGTAGAGCATCTAGACCACCCGTTTGACCTCCGAATACGCGCCGGACGTCCGGAGCGTGATGGTCACCGGCGCGCCCGTGCGGTTGCGCCAGAACCAGCCGTGGCTGCCGGTGAAGGCGGCAACGAGTTCGCCTTCGACCCGCTGTTCTGTGCCCTTGCCGTAGCCGTGGTAGGGCGTGCCGGGGCGGTCCGCGTGGGTGTCGAAGTTCACCGCTCCGCCGCTGCTCGTCCAGGTGAAGGCGACCCGCGCGCCCTCCTCCATTACGAGCTTGATCTCGGCGCCTTGGTCGGGCGCGAGGGTGAGAACGGTCTCGTCGGTTCGAACTCCCGGCGCAGCCGCGGACGCGACGCCGGCGGTTGGCGCAGCAGCAACAGCGGCAGGCGCGACAGGGGCCGGCTGGACGCTCGCCTCTTCGGCCTCGGCTTCGGCGGCGAGCTGCATCTTGATCCGCCCCATCTCGGTCAGGCCGAGCAGGGATCCAACACGGGTCGGATCGACTCCGTATTCGGCGGGCAGCACGACGGTGACGAGCAGGGCCGAGGCGATGACCACCGCGATGCCGGTCGACTTCAGCAGCCTGCCGGTCGAGGGCAGTTCGGACGAGTCGGGCTTGTTGGCGTTAAACATGGGTCAGGTCTCCGGTCAGGCGACGAAGAAGCCGACGAGCTGATAGCCCGCCAGAATGAAGCCAAGGGTCATGACGACCACATTGGCGGTGTAGGCGTGACGCCAGAAGCTGGGAGACTTCCGCCAGAAGCCCATGACGATCAGGATGGCCCCCAGGGCCAGAAGCTGGCCGATCTCGACGCCGATGTTGAATGCCAGCAGATTGCCGATCAGGCCGTCAGGCGACAGGTTGAAGTCCTGCAGCTTGGTCGCCAGGCCGAAGCCGTGGAACAGGCCGAACACAAGGGTCGCAGCCTTGGTGTTGGGCTGGAAACCGAACCACCGCTGATACGCCCCCATGTTGTCGAGCGCCTTGTAGACGACCGACAGGCCGATGATGGCGTCGACCAGATAGCTCGACACGCTGACGTCGGTCAGCACGCCCAGCATCAGGGTCGAGGAATGGCCGATGGCAAACAGCGTCACATAGATGCTGATCTCCTTCATCCGGTAGAGGAAGAAGATCACGCCGAGCAGGAACAGCAGGTGGTCGTAGCCGGTGACCATGTGCTTGGCCCCCAGATACAGGAACGGCCAGAACAGGAAGCCCGAAGTCTCCTGAATGTAGCCCTTGTCTCCGTCAGCCACACCGTGAGCGAAGGCGGCCGTCAGCAGGCCGTTCAGGAACAGGATCAGCAGCCCGAGCACAAGGACGCCGGCGGGCGTCCTCAGCCAGGCGGCCCATCGATGGGTCGCGGCGGTCATGCCTTGCTCCGATTGAAGGGAAGACGGTTCATCCAGGCGGGCCGCGTGCCGGCAGGGCTTGGCGGACGGCCATGGACCAGGCTGTAGAGGGCGGGCAGCACGAGCAGGGTCAGGATGGTCGAGGAGATGATCCCGCCGATCACCACCGTCGCCAGCGGGCGCTGGACCTCGGCCCCCGCGCCCACATTCAGCGCCATGGGCACGAAGCCGAGACTGGCGACCAGAGCAGTCATCAGAACCGGCCGCAGCCGGGTCAGGGCACCCTCCCGGATCGCTTCACCAAGCGGCTTGCCCTCGGCGATCAAGGTTCGGATGAAGCTGACCATGACGACGCCGTTCAGCACGGCGACGCCGGACAGGGCGATGAAGCCGACCGCTGCCGAGATCGACAATGGCAGACCTCGCATCGCCAGCGCCGCCACGCCGCCGGTCAAGGCCAGGGGCACACCGGAGAAGACGATGGCGGAGTCCTTGACCGACCGGAACAGGGCGAACAGCAGGCCGAAGATCAGCAGCAGCACCACCGGCACCACCAGTTGCAGCCGCTTGGCGGCCGAGATCAGCTGCTCGAACGTGCCGCCGTAGCTGATCCAGTAGCCCGCAGGCACCTCGACCTCGGCCCCGACCTTCTCCTGCACTTCGGCGATGAACGAGCCGAGGTCGCGGTCACGCACATTGGCCGTGACGACGACGCGACGCTTGCCATCCTCGCGGCTGATCTGGTTCGGACCCTTCTCCAAGGCGATGGTCGCGATCTCCTCCAGCGGCACGAAGGCGGTCCCGCCAGAGCCGGGGACGGGAATGCGCAGGCGGCCAATGGCGTCGGTATCCTCCCGCAGGGTTTCGGGCAGGCGGACCACGACGTCGAAGCGTCGGTCGCCCTCGAACACCTGGCCGGCTACGACCCCGCCGATCGAAGCCGAGACGACCTGCTGGACGTCGTCCATGCTGATGCCGAGTCGTGAAAGCGCGGCCCGGTCGGGTCTGATCTGGAGCACCGGCAGGCCGGTGACCTGCTCAACCGAAACGTCCTGGGCACCGTCAATGCCGCCGATCACGCCTTCGACTGCGTTGCCGACTTCAAGCAACTGGTCGAGGTCGTCGCCGAACACCTTGATCGCCACGTCCGCGCGGACCCCGGAGAGCAGTTCGTTGAACCGCATCTGGATGGGCTGGGTGAACTCGTAGTTGTTGCCGGGGATCTCGGCGACGGCCGCCTGCATCTCCGCCAGCAGCTCGGGCCGTGGCTTGCGCGGGTCCGGCCAGTCCTTGCGATCCTTGAGCATGATGAAGGTGTCGGCGACGGACGGCGGCATCGGGTCGGTGGCGATCTCCGCCGTGCCGATCTTGGCTACGACCCGCTCGACCTCCGGGAACTGGGCGATGCGTCGCTCCAGGGCCGTCTGCATCTGCACGGCCTGGCTGAGCGAGGTGCCGGGAATGCGCAGGGCATGCAGGGCGATGTCTCCTTCGTCGAGGTTCGGGATGAACTCCGACCCCATCCGGCTGGCACCCAGGGCGGCGATTGCAACGAGGGCAACCGCGACGGCGACGAAGGCCACGCGCAGCCGCAGGGCCATCTCCAGTGCTGGTTGGTAGAAGCGCCGGGCACCGCGCATGACGAGGCTCTCCTTCTCCTCGACCTTGCCGGTGACGAACATGGCG
>JAUYAG010000008.1 GCA_030693575.1 Brevundimonas sp.
CGCCATCGGGTGGAACATCTTCCCCTCGACCCCGGTCAGGGCGAAGATCGGGACGTAGACCAGGGTGATGATCAGGACCCCGAAAAGGGACGGCCGGATGACTTCGCTGGAGGCCGAGGCCGCCAAGGCGAAGCGTTCGTCGCGGGTCAGGAGACGACCGTGCTGATGCTGCGCCTGGCCGAAACGGCGCAGACAGTTCTCCACGATGATGACGGCCCCGTCGACGATCAGGCCGAAGTCCAACGCGCCGAGGCTCATCAGATTGCCGGAGACACCCGTGCGCACCATGCCGGTGATCGTCATCAGCATGGTGATCGGAATGACTGCGGCGGTGATCAGGGCGGCGCGGATGTTCCCGAGCAGGAGGAACAGCACGACGATGACCAGCAGCGCCCCTTCCACCAGGTTGGTCTCGACGGTGTGGATCGCGCGATCCACGAGGTCGGTCCGGTCATAGACGGGGACAGCCCGGACGCCGGCCGGTAGCGCTTTCGCAGCCTCGTCGAGCCTAGCGGCGACCGCTTGAGCGACGGTTCGGCTGTTCTCCCCGACCAGCATGAACACCGTGCCGAGCACGACTTCGCGGCCGTCTTCGGTCGCGGCACCGGTGCGCAGTTCCTCGCCCATGACCAGATCGGCCACATCGGCGACCCGGACGGGCACGCCGTTGCGGTTGGAGACGATAATCGCCCCGAGGTCTTCGAGGCTTTCAGCCTGGCCGGGAACGCGAACCAGATACTGTTCCCCATACCGTTCGACATAGCCGGCACCGACGTTGGCGTTGTTGCGGTTCAGGGCCTCCACCACCTCGGCCATGGTCACGCCGTAGGCGACCAGACGGTCCGGCCAGGGGGTGACGTGATACTGCCGCTCGAAGCCGCCGATGGTGTTGACGTCGGTGACGCCCGGCGTGTTGCGGAGCTGGGGCCGAATGACCCAGTCCTGGAGCGTGCGCAGGTCCTCGGGCGTGTAGAGTTCTCCGTCGGGTCGGCGCGCGTCCGGTTCGGCCTCGACCGTGAACATGAAGATTTCACCGAGCCCGGTGGTGATGGGGCCGAGTTCAGGCGTCAGGCCGTCGGGAAGTTGCCCCCTCGCGGCCTGGAGCCGTTCGTTGACCAACTGGCGCGCGAAATAGATGTCGGTGCCGTCCTCGAAGATGACGGTCACCTGGCTCAGTCCGTAGCGGGACACCGAGCGGGTGTATTGCAGCCCCGGCACGCCGGCGATGGCGGTTTCGACCGGGAAGGTGATCCGCTGTTCCGACTCCAGCGGCGAGAAGCCGGGCGCCTCGGTGTTGATCTGCACCTGAACGTTGGTGATGTCAGGCGTGGCGTCGATGGGCAGGCGCTGGAAACTCCAGACACCGACCGCACAGGCCAGAACCACGAGGGCCATGACGACCCAGCGGAAGCGGATCGACAGCGCGATGATGCGTTCGAGCATGATGATCAGCGCCTCTAGTGGTCGTGGCTCGCGCCGGACTTCTCGACGTCCGCGCGGATCAGGAAGGCACCGTCCACCACATATTCGGTGCCGGCTTCGATGCCGCCGAGGACCTCGGTCCACTCGGGCGTGCGACGGCCCAGTTCCAGCATCCGTACCTCATAGGTCGTGCCGAAGCGGGCATAGACGACGGTGAAGTCACGGAATGGCTGGAGCGCCCTGGTGCGGACCGCGAGGGGGGCCAGTGTCGACCCCACCTGCACCTCTCCCGACACCCCGAGGCCGGGCCGCCAGATGCCACCCTGATAGGGCAGGTCGACATGCGCGATCAGCACCTGGCTCGTCAGATCAGTCGAGGGCAGCACCGCCTCGATCCGACCGTTGAAGGTGTAGTCGCCGGCCAGACTCTTGACGATGATCGGCTGGCCCGCGCGGACCCGCTCGGCATCCCGGGGATAGAGCAGGAACTCGGCGTGCAGCCGGGTGGGATCGCCGATCATCAGCATCGGCTCCCCGCCGCCCGTGATCGAACCGACGTTGACGTTCTTGGCTACGATCATGCCCGAGATCGGCGCGGTGATCGCATAGGTCTGGAGGCTTTCGCTGGACTCCACCCGGGCGATGACCTGACCGCGAGAGACGCGGGTGCCGAGTTCGACGTTCAGCGTCATGACCCGACCCGGATAGCGGGCGTGGACCTCAGCCTGGCCTTCGGGCGTGATCTCGACACGACCGGTCAGCGACAGGCTCTCGCCCAGGGTCGCCGGACCGACCCGTTCGACCGTGACCCCACCAGCCCGGGCGGCATCGGCTGCGATGGTCGTGCGGCCCTCGTAGGATGCATAGGCCCAACGGTGCTGCTTGCCGGCGTGGGCGGCGGTCACAACGACATCGAACGAGTGAGGTTCGAAGACGACACCCGGGGAGGCCAGATAGTCGTTCTCGGCGGTGAAGACGAACCAGTCAGTCTTCGGGCCGAGGCGGCTGAGCGTGATGGCGGCCTGGACCTGGCCCGGATCGACGGGCTTGTCATTGACGGAGGGATAGAGCCGGAAGAGGGGTTCAGGCCCTTCCTCGTAGAGGGTGATCTCCAGGGCGAAGTCGCCGTCCCGCAGCATGCGTCCGCGATGGGGACCACGCTCGTATTCGCCGGGAGCGACTTCGCCCTCGGCCTTCTCCGCCGCGCCTGGTCCGCAGGCCGAAACCCCGACCGCCAGCGCCAGCAACGAAGCGGCGATGGTGCGCCGGGATGGGGTGTAGCGGATCATGAGCGGGTCTCCAGGCCGAGCAGGTCGGCATGCGCGCCGGTCAGCCGGTCAAGGCGGGCGCGATCGATGTGGAACTGTTTGAGCACGTCGACCCGACGGGCCCTGGTGGCGAGCAGCGCGTTCTGGGCGGCGATGACGTCGTTGTAGGTGAAGCCGCCCCGCGCGAAGCCTTCGAGCACGAGCACCACGGCGCGCTCGGCCTGGGGCAGGGTCTCATTGGCGATGCGCTGGGCTTCAAGCGCCCGCGCAGCGAGCAGGACCTGGAGACGGGCGATTTCCCGCTCACGTTCCTGTCGGAGGGCCGCCATGTCGGCCTCGGCCGCGACGCCTTCGAACCTAGCCCGATCAATGGCGGCCTCATTCCGATCGTAACGGCCCAGCGGGATGGACCCGCCGACGACAAGGCCGAGGTCCTGCCCGTCCTGGAAATGGCGGACGCCGACGCTGACCGTAGCGTCGGGCATGGCCCGCGCCTGTTCGAGGCTGACCCTGGCTCCGGCGACGTCACGCTGCGCGGCCAGAACCGCGAGGTCGATCTCGGCGGCCTCACCGGCGACTTCGCGGGCGGCGCTGGTGTCCTCGAAGTCGGCCGGATCGAGGGAGAAGTCCGACGCCCCGATCCAGAAGCGCCCCAACGTCGCGCGGGCGAGGCGGGCCTGTATCCCGGCCTGATCGAAGTCGATCTGGGCCTGGGCCAGTTCGGCCTCGGCGCGGGCACCGGCGAACAGGGGGTCGCGCGCCATGTCGACCCGACGCTGCACTTCGGTCTGGAAACGTTCGGCCAGGGCGAGACGTTCGCGCGCGATCTCAAGGTCGGCCTGGGCACCCAGGGCTTCCGCCCAGGCGCGCTGCACCTGTTCGAGGCGATCCAGCCGCCGGATGGCGGCTTCAGCCTGAACCAGAGCGGCTTCGCCCCGAGCCAGGGAGACACGCGCCGACCGATCACCGCCCCGTTCGAAGCGCTGCTCATACGACAGCGTCGTCTCCGTGCGGTCGATGATGTTGCCGCCGCCCAGGGTGGGCAGGTTCTCAACCACCAGGCCCACCGTCGGATTGGGCCGGACGTCAGCCTGACGCACGGCGGCATCACCGGCGCGCGCACGCGCCTCCACGCCCGGAAGTCCGGGGTCCACCTCGGCGGCGCGGGCCAGCGCCCGGTCGAGGGACAGGACGGGAGCAGTGGTGGCTGAGCCAGTCGGCTCCTGCGCCACGGCGGCGTTGGACGTCCAGGCCGCCAGTGAGAGCGCCACAGCCGAAACGGCCGCCAGACGCGCCCACGATCCGGCAAAGCCGGCAATCGGGGTCTTCAAGGGTATCTCCGGAAACGGGTTGCACGCAGCCGAGCGGCCGCGCCGGTTCAGACGACCGTGCGCATCCGTTTGGGAGGGTGTTCCGGCCCGTCGCCGGTATGGCTCGACAGGGCAGGATCAGCCGCGGGCCGCCGGAGGGCGGACGCAGGTGACGACGTTTCCGTCAGACCCCGACTCGATGACGGCATGGCGGCCTGAACGTCGCTGCCGCCGTGATGGTGATGTCCGACCGGGATTTGCCCGTCACCGTCTCGATCTGTGCTGGCATCGGGAACCTGTTCCGGAGCCACATGGACGTGAGCCGCATGATGATCGTCGTCTGCTTCGATCAGGGCGACAGCGGGCCAGTCGGCTGCATGGGCGAAATCGTGCCGCGACTCCGACACGCCGTGCAGGTTCATGGCCGCCAGGACGGCGACGCACAGACCGATACAGAGGTGGCGTAGAGTGTGAGGCAACGATGGGCTCCTGCTGCCCCTGTAGCCTTGAGCGCATTCGTCGGCAATGCCATCGACTTCGCTGGCCCAGCCCGGTCAGACTTCGCTTCCGCTGGATGACGACCATGCAAAAATTCAGTGCTGTCCATGCCACCATCCACAACCACCTCAACCAGGACCGCCCCTCATCAGCGGAGATCATTCAAGGCCCGACGCTCAGCCGCCCTGGTCGAGTGGAAGTCGCTCGTAAGCTGACGATCGCCTCCCCTGGCCTCAGCCCGACAAGTGGAGACGAGTTGTCGTTCGCCTGACAGCACCGCCACGCACCCCGGCTTTCCCGGACGGGACATCCCCGTGGGCGAAGCCCCGTTACCAGTTGTGAGAAACACCGGCCCTCAGCGTGCGTGGAGGACCAAGGCCCGCAACGCCATTGGCGGTTTCGGATACCTCGACCGCCGCGTCGAGCAGATTGTCCGCCGCGGCGTAG
>JAUYAG010000010.1 GCA_030693575.1 Brevundimonas sp.
CGGGCCGTACATCTCGGCCGTGTCGAGGAAGGTGACGCCGAGGTCGAGCGCGCGATGGATCACCGCCGTCGCCTGCGCCTCATCGGACGCCTGGCCATAGAAGGCGGCCATGCCCATGCAACCGAGGCCGATGGCCGAAACCTCAGGGCCGCCGCGGCCGAGTTTGCGCGTCTTCATGGGAATTTCCTGTCGGGGTCGCTGGAGCGACTCATTTCGGCAGCCGGGGTCCGACCTGCAAGGTCAGACGGCCTCTGTAATGTCCGTCCGGGAAAAGTCGTCGCCTTTGAAAAGCAGCGGTTCGCCGGTTTCCTTCGCGAGGGCGTAGGCGAAACAGTCACCGAAATTCAGCCCCGCCTGATGATTGCCCTTTCCGAATTCGCGATAGGCCGCGCGCGCCAGCTCCGCCTGCTGGCGGGTCACCGCTACGATCTCAAACCGCGTCATCGCCAGAAGGCGCTCGAAAGCCTCGGCCGGAAAGGTGTCCTCCGACTTGCGGTCGATCACCATGCCCGTCTCAAAATAGGTGGCCGCCGACATACGGGGCGATCCGGCCATAAGACGTTCAAACAGGTCGTCGCCCTCCGGTTCTCCGAAGATGATCGCAACGAGCGCTGAACTGTCCACGATCACGCAGGCAGGCCCGTTTCGGGATCATAGAGAAAAGCCGTCGGATCTTCGTTCGGTTCAAGCGGCCGAAGGTGTTTGCGCATCTCGGCAAGCAAGGCCTTCACCTCTCCCGCCGACGCCTTGCCTGACCCGGCCGGTTCCCGGGCCAGTTGCTCTCGCAGGGCAACCGTCACCGCGGCCGTCAGGCTTTCTCCACGCCGATGCGCGAGTTCCTTGGCGAGGCGGTGGGTCTCGGGGTTCTTGATGTTCAGCATGGTAGAACCGGTTCTACCATAAGCTCCACTCTCCTTAAAGCGGCGCTGTCTGCGCCTTCAGCCAGTCGAGCACCTCGCCGTCCAGCAACGGCCCGACCTTGGCCAGCACCTCGGCGTGATAGGCGTCGACATAGGCGCGCGCGTCCGCGGTCAGCAGCTGAACGTCGATCAGCTTGCGGTCCAGCGGCGCGAGCGTCAGTTGTTCGAACCCGTGCATCGGCCGCTCGCCGCCCGGGATCGGCGTCGGCGGGGTCACCACCTGCAGCGTCTCGATGCGGATGCCCCAGTGGCCCTCGCGGTAATAGCCGGGCTCGTTGGACAGGATCATGCCGGTCAGCAAGGGCTGGGTATTGGGGGCCTTTGCGATCCGCTGCGGGCCTTCGTGGACCCCCAGATAGCTGCCGACGCCGTGGCCGGTGCCGTGGTCATAGTCATGCCCCGCCATCCACAGTGGCAGGCGCGCCAGGGCATCCAGCTGGGACCCCGTGGTGCCGGCCGGGAACCGCACCACCGCCATGGCGATATGGCCCTTGAGCACCAGGGTGAACATGCGCCGCTGGTCGGCCGTCGGCTCGCCCACGGCCATGGTACGGGTCACATCCGTGGTGCCGTCCAGATACTGGCCGCCGCCGTCGACCAGCAGCAGGCTGCCCTTCTCCATCCGCCGGATGGTCCGCGTCACCGGCTTGTAGTGCGGCAGGGCGCCGTTCGGCCCGCAGCCCGCAATGGTGTCGAAGCTCAGGTCCTTCGGCGCGCCGGTGGCTTCGCGGAAACCCTCCAGCGCCTCGGCGATCTGGCGCTCGTCCGGCAGGGTCGCCTGCCCCACCGTATCGACCCAGTGCAGGAAGCGCGTCAGGGCGGCACCGTCACGGATATGGGCCTGACGGCTGCCCTCGATCTCAACCGGATTCTTGCACGCCCGCGGCAGGGCGCAGGGGTCCATGCCGCGCACCACGGTCGCGCCCGCCGCGTCCAGCCGGTCGAAATACCACGCCGGCGACTGGCCCGGATCGACCAGCACCGCCTTGCCCGACAGACCGTCCAGCGCGCCCTCCAGCGCCTCGGGCGCTTCCAGCGTCACCGCGTCGCCCAACCAGCCGGGCAGTTCATTGGTCACCTTGCGCGGGTCGAGGAACAGCTGCGCCGTGCCGTCGGCCTTCACCACCGCCTGTCCCAGCGGCAGGGGCGTGCGGATCACGTCGCCGCCGCGGATGTTGAAGAGCCAGGCCAGCGAGGCCGGTGCCGTCAGCACGGCCGCGTCGGCCCCGGCCTTGGCCACCGCCTCGCCGATCCGGGCGCGCTTCGAGGCGCTGGTTTCGCCGCTGTAGCGGTCCTCGTGCGGAACCACCGGCGCGGTCGGCTGCTCGGGACGCTCCTCGGCCCAGGCCAGATCCAGCGGATTGGGCGCGACGGGCTTCAACTCGGCCCCGGCCTTCTTCGCCGCCCGCTTCAGGGTCGCCAGCGCATCGGGACTGTGCAGTCGCGGGTCATAGCCGATCACCGCCCCCTTCGGCGCCCGCTCCAGCCAGGCCGGAACGCCGCCCTCGACGAGGTCCAGAATCTCGAACTGCGCCGGATCAACCTGGGCCCGGACCTGCACGGTGTAGCGCCCGTCCGCGAACACAGCGGCGCGGTCCATCAGTACGGCACCCGCCCCGGCCGACCCGGTGAAGCCGGTCAGCCAGGCCAGCCGGTCGTTGGCGGCGGGCAGGTATTCGTTCTGATGCTCGTCCTCATGCGGGACCAGCAGCCCGTCGAGCCCCTGCTCGGCCATCTTCGCGCGAACGCGCGGCAGGTGTTTCCCCCCGAAGGACGGATCGGTGGTTTCATCGAAGGACTGGCGCATGGCGAAGGCATAGCACCGGCAGTGCGCGATTTTCACCCCCAATGATCCTTCTCCCCTTGGGGGAGAAGGTGTCCCGTAGGGACGGATGAGGGGTAAGTCGGCGGCGATTCTCTCGCGGCTGGTTACCCGCGAACATCCCCCTCATCCGACCCGCTCCGCGGGCCACCTTCTCCCCCGGAGGGGAGAAGGCCTTCAACTACTGCGGCGAGGTCGGCGTGACCACCGCCACCCCGCCGCTCGGCGCCGGAACCTGAACTTCACGCTCGATCACCACCGGTGTTGCAGCCCGGGCCTCCGCGGCGCGGGCCTCGCTGGCGGCGCGGATGGCGTCGGCCTGCGAGCGGGCGGCGTCGGCGCGGGCGATGTCGACACTGGCCTGGGCACCCGCGACCTGGCCCTGGATCAGGGCGGAATCCGCCTGCGCCTGGGCGGCGGCGGCGTCCATCTGCGCCTCGATCAGAGCCTGATCGGTCTGCGTGTCAGGCCCGCGCGCGAACAGGATCCACAGCACGGCGATCAGCACGGCGCCGCCGAGAATGCCCGCGATCCACCAGCCCGTATTGGACTCGCGCACGACGACGGTTTCGACGGTCTCGGTATAGACCGGCGGCGGGACGCGCGTCGGATCGGTGTTCGGGTCGTACTGGGTCACGGGCGGTTCCTCCATTGAACGACCGCAACGGTTGCGAACGACGCCCGTTCCGCCGTTAACCCACCCGCCTCAGCACCAGCGCGCTCCAGGCATCGCGATGGATGCGCCGCTCCAGCACGAACCCGCGCGACAGATAGGCCGCCGACACCCGCCGCTCCTGCGTCCGCAACAGGCCCGACAGAATGGCGACGCCGCCGAGGCTCAGCGCGTTCTTGATGTCCTGCGACAGCGAGACCAGCGGCGGTGCGAGGATGTTGGCGAAGACCAGATCATAGGGGCCGTGCTGGCGGACCTTGCGGTCGTTCAGGCCGAAGGCGTGGACGAAGCGGGCGTCGGCCATGTTCAGCTTGGCGTTCTCATTGGCGATCCGCACCGACGGCTGGTCGATGTCGGTGCCGACGGCGACCTTCGATCCGGTCTTGGCTGCCGCGATCGCCAGCACGCCCGTGCCGCAGCCGACATCCAGAACCCGCTCGAACCGCTCCTTCTTCAGCAGTTCGTCGAAGGCGATCAGACAGCCGACCGTGGTCCCGTGGTGGCCGGTGCCGAAGGCGGCGCCGGCGTCGATCTTCAGATTGACCGTGTTGTTCGGAACAATGCCCTCGTCATGGGCGCCATAGACGAAGAACCGGCCGGCGCGCACGGGCGGCAGGCCCGACAGCGACATGGCCAGCCAGTCGGCGTCGGCCAGTTTCTCCACCTTCACGGTCAGGCCGTCGTGCGCCTTCAGCCGCGCCTCGATGCCGCGCGCGTCGTCGGCGTCATTGGGAAAGGCGTCGATGCGCCAGATGCCCTTGTCCTCGTCTTCCTCGAGGATGGAATAGGTCGCGCCTTCCAGCAGCGGATCGGAATCCAGCGAGGCGGCGGCGGCTTCGGCGACGGCGCGCGGGCCCCTCGCGATTATTTGAACTGCGGACTCGGACATTTCTCAAACACCGCTATCATTGCGAATCGAGACGCACGCTGGTGCGCTCTCCTGCGCCAGCATCAACCAACTGAACCGAGGGGTCGGGGAATTCATGGCTAAAGCACCATCCAAGCCTAAGGCGGCCGCCAAACCGAAGGCGGCGCCCGCCGCTTCCAAGCCGAAACCGGCGGCAAAGTCGAGCGCCGCGCCGAAAGCCGCTGCAAAACCTGCCGCCAAGCCCGCCGCTCCGAAGGCCGCCGCCAAGCCCGCCGCCGTCAAGGCTGCGCCGAAGCCGGCTGCCAAACCCGCCGCCAAGCCTGCTCCGAAAGCGGCCCCCAAGGCCGCCGCGAAGCCCGCTGCCAAGCCTGCCGCCAAGCCCGCTGCCCCGAAGGCTGCTGCCAAGCCCGCTGTGAAGAAGCCTGCCGCCAAGGCTGCGCCGAAGGCCGCCGCCAAACCGGCCGCCGCGCCCAGGCCCGCAGCCGCTGCGCCCGCACCGGCTCCG
>JAUYAG010000015.1 GCA_030693575.1 Brevundimonas sp.
GACGCCGACGCCGGCGAGCGACTGGTGCTGGTCAATCACCCCCATCTGACCGACCCGGGCTCGCCCTATCGCGCCTCGGGTCCGATCTTCGTGCGTGAAGCGGCCATGGAGGCCGGCGCGGTCGAGGGCCCCGCGCCCGAGATGCTGGCCAAACGCCCGCTCTCGCTGCGCGTCTACGACCGGCGCAACATGATGATCGAGGGCGAGGTGATCGACGGCCGATCCCTCGACGACCGGCTGGCGGCCTGGTTCGACCATCCGGCCACGGACCAGGTCCACATCCATTTCGCACCGCGCGGCTGCTATCTGGCGCGGGCGGTGAGGGCCTGACCCTCGAAGGCGGCGATCAGGGCCTTCAGCTCCGGCTCGTCGACCCGGCGGACCGCCTCATCCCGGCTGATCCAGACCCGCTCGCGCTCGGCCTGTTCGTGCCAGGTCTCGTGCTCCACCCGCACCTCCAGCGCATGGACCGCAACCACGCACCAGCGCGGTGCCCGGCGCTTGAGGATCTTCAGATAGCGGAAGGTCCCGAGCGGCGCGTCCCCGACCACGCCCTCAATCCCCGCCTCCTCCAACGCCTCCTGCGCCGCGGACTCTGCGTCACTGAGCCCGGTCATCCGCCCGCCCTTGGGTGTGACCCAGCGCCGCGTCTCGCGCGAGGTGACGAGCATGATCTCGATGCCGTCCGGGCCGTGCCGCCACGGCAGGGCCGCGACCTGACGGCGCTCGACCGGCCGGGCATGGATCAACGGCGTTGTCATCGGTCGGGCGGAGGTCCGGAGGCGGCGAGCGCCGCCAGCCGGCGCCCGTCAATCCGTCCGTCGCCTGAAGATTCTTTGCAATAGAAATCAACCCGGCGATCGGGGCTAGAGGCCGAATTTGGACGCCGTCTCTTCACTGGCCTCGCATTCGAACTGGGCGCAGAATTTCTCCCCCAGCTGGGTGAAGGCCTCGGTCAGATGGGGCGTCATCACCGTCTCCAGCCGGATGCCGAACTCGAAACTCTTCTCGGTGATCGACCGCCCCAGGGGCGTGTCATAGAAGGCGATCATCGCCTCCAGTTCCGGTTCGCTGAACAGCTCGGCGACATCATCGGTCAGATCGGCGAAGGTCGCCTGCATCGCCTTGTCGAAGGCGGCCGCCATGTTCAGGGTGAGCCAGTCACGCTGGTCGGCCGGCATGTCGGACTTGGCGAAGGTCTCCTCGAAATAGGCGCTGATCGATTTTCTCAGGTTCTCGCCCTGGGTAATCTCGAGATACCGCTCCGCCAGTTCCAGACGGCGCGCCTGTCCCGCGGAGTCCTGCGCCGCAGCCGGCGCGGCGAAGCCCAGCCAGACGGCGGCCAGCAACACAATGAAGATACGCATGACGCCCCCGGGCTCAAGATCCGGCTGAACCTTCGGTTGCTTGCGCGCCGGATACAAGCGTCAGCGAAGCACAGGCGGCGCGAAAATGAAAAAGGGCGGCGACCCTGCGGTCGCCGCCCTCTTCGTTCAGTCTGTCAGGCCGATCAGGCGTTCAGCGACGCCGGGTCGATCTTGAAGCCCGGTCCCATGGTCGAGGACAGGGTGATGCGCTTGACATAGGTGCCCTTGGCGCCGGCCGGACGAGCCTTCTGCAGGGCGTCCACATAGGCCTTCACGTTGGCTTCGAGGGCTTCCTGGGTGAAGGAGGCCTTGCCGATGCCGCCGTGCGCGATGCCGGCCTTCTCGACGCGGAACTCGACCGCGCCGCCCTTGGCGTCCTTGACCGCTTGCGCGACGTTCGGGGTCACGGTGCCGACCTTGGGGTTCGGCATCAGGCCGCGCGGGCCCAGCACCTTACCCAGACGGCCGACCAGGGCCATCATGTCCGGGGACGCGATGACGCGATCGAAGTCCATGAAGCCGCCGTTGATCTTCTCGTACAGATCCTCGGCGCCCACGATGTCGGCACCGGCGGCCAGGGCTTCAGCAGCCTTGGCGTCCTTGGCGAAGACGGCGACGCGAACGTCACGGCCCGTGCCCGACGGCAGATTCACGACGCCGCGGACCTGCTGGTCGGCGTGACGCGGATCGACACCCAGGTTGACGGCGATCTCGATCGACTCGTCGAACTTGGCGGTGGCGTTGGATTTGACCGCGGCGATGGCGTCGTTGAACGCCATCAGGGCGACGGTGTCGCCGGTACGGGCCTTGGTGCGCTTGGTTTGCTTGGCCATGTGCTTAGCCCTCCACGACGTTGAGGCCCATGGCGCGAGCCGAGCCTTCGATGATCTTGGTCGCGGCGTCCAGGTCGTTCGCGTTCAGATCCTTCATCTTCTTTTCGGCGATCTCACGCAGCTGGCTGCGCTTGATCTTGCCGGCCACTTCGCGGCCCGTCATCTTCGAGCCGGAGGTGATCCCTGCGGCCTGTGTGAGGTAGTGGGTCGCGGGCGGGGTCTTGGTGACGAAGGTGACGCTCATGTCCGGGTAGACCGAGATCACGGTCGGCAGGGGCGTGCCTTTGACTTCCTTCTCGGTACGGGCGTTGAACTCCTTGACGAAGCCCATGATGTTGACGCCGCGTTGACCGAGGGCGGGCCCGATCGGGGGTGAAGGCGTGGCGTTGCCGGCCGGCACCTGCAGTTTGATATAGCCCAGAATCTTCTTGGCCATTGGTCTCTCCTGACTGTGGCCCCGAACTCAATCGGGACCGGTGAGCCGTGGTCTGGCATGGCTGCCTCCCACGGATTTATGCGGGCGAACCCGCACCGCCCTTAAGAGCGAGGCGCGCGTGTAGCGGAAACTCGGATCAAATACAATCCGCTCTCCCTCCCTCTTGAGGGAGGGTGGCCGAGCCGAAGGCGAGGTCGGGTGGGAGGGGCTCGGTGCCGCAAGCACCGGCGGCTGCCTCGCCGAAGCGTCCCCACCCCCTCGTCGCAAGGCGACGAGGACCCTCCCCCGGCGGGGGAGGGAGAGAACAGGCGGATCAGCCTGCGTTCTTCTCGACCTGATTGTATTCCAGATCGACCGGCGTCGGGCGGCCGAAGATGGACACGGCCACGCGCAGGCGGGCGTTGTCCTCGTCGACGCTCTCGACCTGGCCCTCGAAGCTGGCGAACGGCCCGTCGATGACCTTGACGGTCTCGCCGATGTCGAAGCGGATGGTGGGCTTCGGACGTTCGACGCCCTCCTCCACCTGGCCGATGATGTTCTGGACTTCCTTCTCGGACACCGGCAGCGGCTTGGTGCCGCCCGCGGCGCCG
>JAUYAG010000021.1 GCA_030693575.1 Brevundimonas sp.
CTCGGCCCGTTCGGCCTTCTTGATGACCTTGCGCGGCGCGGTCTTGGCGTCACCCTTGTAGCGTTCGGGGCCCGATTTGGAGCCGCCCGGCGCATAGGGATTCTCCGAACCGGACTTTACCAGCAGCCGGATCGGCGTGCCCGGCAGGTCGAAGCTCTCGCGCAGATTGTTGACCAGATAGCGTTTGTACTGCTCCGGCATGGCCTCGGCGCGGCTGGCCATCAGCACGAAGGTCGGCGGCCGGGCCTTGGTCTGGGCCATGTATTTGGGCTTGATCCGCTTGCCGTCGACGGCGGGGGGCGGATGCCTCTGGGTGGCCATGGACAGCCAGGTGTTCAGGTCCTTGGTCTTGACCTTGACCGACCAGGTCGCATGGGCCTGGAGCACGGCGGGCATCAGGCGTTCGACGCCGCGGCCGCTGTGCGACGACAGGGCCACGAAGGGCGAGCCCTTCAGCTGGGGCAGCTTGTCCTCGGCCATCTGGGTCAGCTTGGCCAGCTTGGCCTGCGGGCTCTCCTCGAGGTCCCATTTGGCGGCGACATAGACCAGGGCCCGGCCCTCGCGCTCGACCAGGTCGGCCAGTTGCAGGTCCTGGGTGTCGAAGGCGTCGTCCTTGTCCATGACCAGCACCACCACCTCGGCGAAGGTGATGGCGCGGATGGTGTCGGCGACCGACAGCTTCTCCAGCTTCTCCTGCACCCGGGCCTTGCGGCGCATGCCGGCTGTGTCGACCAGGCGGATATTCTGGCCTTCGTACTCCCAGTCGACCGAGATGGAGTCGCGGGTGATGCCGGCCTCGGGGCCGGTCAGCATGCGGTCCTCGCCGATCAGGCGGTTGATCAGGGTCGACTTGCCGGCGTTGGGACGGCCGATGATGGCGATGCGGATCGGCTTGTCGGGTTCATCGACCTCTTCGACGAAGATGTCCGCGCTGGCGGCGACCACGGCGGCGTACAGGTCCGCCATGCCCTCTCCGTGCTCGGCGGAGATGGCGACCGGCTCGCCGAAGCCAAGGGAATAGGCCTCGCCGATGCCGCCGCCGCTCTCGCGGCTTTCGGACTTGTTGGCCAGCAGGATGACGGGCTTGTGCTGTTTCCGCAGCCGGTCGGCGAAGATCTGGTCCAGCGAGGTCACGCCCTCGCGGGCGTCCATCATGAACAGGATCAGATCGCCGTCTTCCAGCGCCGCCTCGGTCTGCTCGCGCATCCGGGATTCGAGGCTGTCGTCGGTGACGTCCTCATAGCCCGCCGTGTCGATCAGGGTCAGGTCCATGTCGCCGATGTTGCCATCGGCGTACCGGCGGTCACGGGTCACGCCCGGCCGGTCATCGACCAGCGCGAGACGCTTGCCGACGAGGCGGTTGAATAGTGTCGACTTGCCCACATTCGGGCGGCCAACGATGGCGACTTTGAGAGCCATGTCGGCCTTCTAACGCAGTTCGGGGGCTAAAGGTCAGCGAATGCTGACGAGATCGCCCTTGTCGGTGAGAACATAGAGGGCGCCGTTATAGGCGGCCGGGGCGATATAGACAGGTCCGCCCATGCGGATAGAGGCGGTCTGGGCGCCGGTCTTGGGATCGAAAGCGACCAGCTCACCGTCCGAATTGGTCAGCACCAGCCGGTTCGAGGCCATCAGCGGACCCGACCAGATCGGCCGCACCGTGCGATCAAAGAAGCCGAACATGCCGCCCTCCTGACGCACGCGGCCTTCGTTCAGGTCGCGGGTCCAGTAGATCTGGCCGCTGTCGCGGTTGATGACGGTCAGTTCGCCTTCCTTGGACACGACATAGATCACGTCGCCGACCGGCAGGGGCGCGTTGACGCCGGCGATCGGCAGGGGTGCCCATTTCGGCTGGCCCGAGCGGATGTCCATGGCGGACAGCACGCCCGAGTGGCTGACAGCATAGACGACACCGCGGCTGATCACCGGACGGCCGGCGATGTCGCGGATTTCCGACAGGGCGCTGGTGCGGCTGGTGCGCGACAGGACCTGCTGCCACAGCGACTGGCCGGTCGAGGCGCGCAGGGCCACGACTTCACCCGACGAGAACGGTGCGATGACGGTATCACCGGTCACGGCCGGGCTGGAGGCGCGCAGAAGGCGGGCCGGCTCGGGGATGCCACGGTAGGACCAGTCCTGGGCGCCGGTGGTGGTGTCGAAGGCCTGGATCTGGTTCTCGACATCGACGACGAAGACCCGGCCGCCCGACACGGTCGGCGCGCCGTGGATCGGCACATCGACCGGCGTGGTCCAGATGACCGCGCCGGAGGCCTGGTCGATGGCGGTTACGGTGCGGTAGCCCGAGGCCACGAACACCTTGCCGCCGCCGACGGCTACGCCGCCGCCGAAGCCGCCGCCATCCGAGCGGCCGCCCATGCCGAGGAAACCGGTGCGGCGCGAATCCTCGGCCGGCTTGATATTGACCCGCCAGGCCTGGGCACCCGTTCCGGCGTCGAGGGCCGAGACGGTGGACTCGCCGTCCAGGACGAACACACGGCCGTTGTCGGCCACGACCGGTGCCATGACCTGACGCGTACGCGACGAGCCGGCACCGACGCCGCGACGCCAGGCGACGGAGAACTCCGCCCCCGCGATCACGTGTTCAACGGCGTTCTCGGCGTTGCCACCCGGCTGGGTCCAGGCAATCGCGGCCTGGGGTCCGGGGATGAAGAAGTCACGGCCGGACAGGGCGGCCGACGGCACCAGCGCCTGTTCGAACTCCAGCACCGAAATCCGCTGGCCCTCGGTGGCCGTGGCCTGCGGCTCGTTGTTCTTGCCGAGGCCGAACGGCAGCATCCCCTGCACCGTGCTGCACGAGGCGAGGGTGACGGCGATCCCGCTCAGCAGGGCGACTTTAAGCACGCGATTCATGGGGTACGTCCTGAAAGCGGTGATCACGGGCGAGCCGGAGCGGCGGCGGGCGCCGCTGGGGCCGCCGGAGCCGGCGGGGCGACAGGGATGGCGGCCTGCGCGCGGATGATGCCGGCGAGACTGGCCGCCCCGCCCGCGTCGATCGCCGCGATGGCGAGGTCCGCGCGCTGGGTGACGATTTCGGGCGTGTCCAGACCGTTCTTGAGCAGCACCAGCGCCTCACGGGCCGGCGCGACCTGACCGTGCTGCAGCCGGGCCATGGCAAGCGCCTCAAGGGCGAAGGCACTGAACGGGCGGCCGTCCTTGGCGATCGGCTCGAGGCGGGCCTCGATCTGTTCCAGGGTTTCGCTGTCCATGGCCAGCAGGGCGGCCTTGTAGGCCGCGGGATCAGACAACAGCGGGTCGCTGGAAGCCTTGGCGGCCTCGTCCAGCAGGGCAATGGCGTCGGGAATGCGGTTGGCGGCGAGGGCGATGCCCGCACGCTGGCTCAGGGCCAGGGCCTTGTAGGCGCCGTTGCCGTCCTTGGCCGCCTGGATAAAGGCGGCGTCCGCCCCGATCGGATTGTTGGCCTCCAGCGATTCCAGGCCGCGGTCATAGGCGACGGAGGCCTTGTCGGCCTTGGAGGTCTGCCAGCTGTCCCAGCCCCAGAAAGCCAGGGCCGCGACCAGCGCGACGAGAAGCACGCCGCCCGCAACGGGCAGCCAGGTGCGGGCCAGCCGCTTGTAGCGGTCGGAGCGAAGCTCCTCCTCGACCTGCTCGAAGACATCAACCACGGATACGTCGCCCCCAGAAAACGGCTGCAAGGCCGCTGAAATTCAGTCCGGCCGGACCCTAGAGGGTCCCCTGCCCCGCCGCAACGCACGGCTTAGGGCGTGGCGGGCTTTTTCGAGAAGTAGGTCTCGACTTCGGCAGGAAAACGGCGGGCCTTCACATCGGCGGCGTAGGACGCCACGGCCCGGTCGATGTCGCCGCGCATGTCAGCGTAGCGGCGCACGAATTTCGGCGTCCAGTCGAACAGGCCCAGCATGTCGGGCGTCACGAGGATCTGGCCATCGCAGGCGGACGAGGCGCCGATGCCGATCGTGGGCTTGTCGATGGCCAGGGTGATGTCGCGCGCCAGACCTTCGGCCACGCCCTCGACCACCACGGCGAACGCGCCGGCGTCGGCGGTGGCCTCGGCCTCGCTCATGACCCGCAGCCGTTCCTCGTCCGTCTTGCCCTTGGCCTTGAAGGCACCGTCCGTCAGCACCGCCTGGGGCCGCAGGCCGACGTGGCCCATGACCGGAATGCCGCGCTGGACCAGATAGGCGATGGTTTCCGCCACCGTGGGGCCGCTCTCGACCTTCACCCCCTGTGCGCCCGTCTCCTTCATCACGCGCGCGCAGTTCTGATAGGCCTGCTCCTTGCCGCCCTCATAGCTGCCGAAGGGCATGTCGATGACCACCATGGCCCGGCGCGAGCCGCGCATGACGGCCTGGCCGTGCAGGATCATCATCTCCAGCGTGACGCCGACGGTGTTGGGCATGCCGTGGACCACCATGCCGACGCTGTCGCCGACCAGCAGCAGATCGCAGTGATCGTCCAGCAGGGCCGCGGTCGGGGCGTCATAGGCGGTCAGGCAGACAATCGGCTCGCCGCCCTTTCGGGCCCGGATATCCGGTGCCGCGATGCGTTTGACCGCTTCCTGCTTCTGGCTGGACATGGGGAGGTCCTCCTGTTCGGACCTCTAGATAGTCGGGGAGGCCCGCCCCGTCATCCCTCGGGACAACGGGGCGGCCGATCAGAGGTCCTGCGACAGCTTCATCACCCCGGCGGCGGCCACGGCGATCAGGGCCCCTGCGGCGATCCAGAACAGGTGCATGCCGCCCATGGAGCCCAGCTCCAGATTGGCCAGCCCCAGCTGGTCGAGGCCCACCTGCACCGCGCCCTGCGTATTGAGCGAGGCGGAGCGGATGCCCTGACCGAGCGCGTTGCCGGCCACCACGCCTTCCCCGGACCCGAGGTTGACGCTCATGGTTTCACGGACCGCCACGACGCCTCCGACAAGGCCGGCGAGGCCCAGCGTCAGGAAACGGACGTGTGAACCCTTCTGCAGCCGCTGCTCGACCTGCGCCGTGAACAGGGCGGCGTCGGGCATCTGGGGCGCGCGCGCGAACAGGCGCTCGATTTCAGGATCGAACTCGTCAGCCGACATGCTGCGCGCTCCCCAGGGACTGTCCGGTCGGCTGGAGCCGCGCACGGAGTTTATCCAGACCACGTTTGACATGAGACTTCACCGTGCCGAGTGGCAAATTAAGGGCCGCAGCGATCTCTGGATGCGCCATGCCGGCCCCGTGACAAAGGGAGACACACAGTCGTTCGGGCTCGCTGAGGCCTTTCAGGGCTTCGTCGAGATCCACCAGACCCGCATGATCGGTCGCGGGGGCGGCGTCTTCATTCTCGACCTCGGCGACGTAGCGGGCCTCCTTGGCGACCCGCTTGATATACAGCCGCGCCGCGATCCGCTTGACCCAGGCGGCGAAGGTGCCCTCACCGCGGAACTCCGCGCACCGCTCGAACGCCTGGATGAAGGCGTCCTGGGCGATGTCGTCGGCGAGCGAGGGCTGCGCCCCCATCCGACGCAGCAGCCCGCGCACCGCCGAGCCGTGGCGACGCACCAGTTCTCCGAACTCCCGCCGTCCGCCCGCCGCCGCGAGGGCGGCGAGCTCGACGTCGTGCCGGTCGACCAGGGATTGGGTCATGTTGGTTCCCCCCGTCCGACCCGGCCTCAGTCCTTGTTCTTGTTGAAGGCGCTGAGGATAATGAAGGCCAGACCGATGAAGCCCGGGATCGCGGCGAAGGCGCCGAAGCCCCAGGCTTCGTCTTCTCCGAACCGGAAGCCGATGAAGGAGAAGGTGGCGGCGATGCCCAGCGACAGCGCCAGCAGGATCACACCGATACGCAGGTCCCGGGCGGCGCTCGCCGGCGGTTTCACGGTCTGGCGGGTCAGGGCGTCGATGACTTCAGGCGGCAGCGCCTGCCCCTTGTCGATGGACGCCCGCAGCGTCGCCTGCATCTCGCGACGTTCCCTGCTCTTCAGCCAGGTCGGCACGATCACAATGGCGGCGATCATCGCGAACATCGTGATCGGAATCATGACCTCATTCATCTCGCAAATCCTCTGGTTTTGTGTTCGACCGGAGCGTGATGCTTCGGCCTTCTGACGACAAGAGGCCCCGGCGAGGCCGTACGGATGCGAGCCGGCAGGTGAAACTTTCGTAAGGCGGGCGATTTCGACTGAATGAGTGCAACTCGGGGAGCCGCCATGATCGACCGCCGCATCCTGCTGGCCGGACTGGCCGCCGCCCCGCTGGCCGGCTGCGCGTCAAGGCCGGCCGCTGACGCCGGCACCGAACTGAAGCTGGTCACCTTCAACATCTGGCACAACCAGGGTGACTGGGCCGCGCGCCTGCCACTGCTGGTCGCCGTCATCCGGGCGGAGGCCCCTGACGTCATCGGCCTGCAGGAGGTGCTGGAAGACGCCGCCGTCGGCCTGCCCAATCAGGCGCAGACGATCGCCGATGCCCTGGGCGGCTATTCGGTGCATTTCGTCTCGACCGATCCGGAAGGCGCCCCGCGCCGCTACGGCAACGCCATTCTCAGTCGCCTGCCGGTTACCGCCTTCGACTCCCGCAAGCTCCAGCCGCTCGACGACTACCGCACCGCCCTGCGGGTCCGCGTGGCCCTGGGCGGACGGGCCGTGGACGTCGTCAACACCCATCTGGCCTGGCAGGCGGACGCGGCCCCCGTGCGCGCGCGGCAGCTCGCCGACCTGGTCTCCATGCTGGCGCAGGACGGACCCCCGGTGATCGTCATGGGCGATTTCAACGCCGTGCAGGAGGACGCGGGCCTCGCCGCCCTGACCGGACCCCGCTTCTTCAGCGCCCTGCCCCGCGGCACGGCGGAGACGACGCTGAACCCGGCCAAGGGTCATCCCAACCGGGTCATCGACCACATCTTCGCCGAAACGGCCGGTTTCGCCCCGGTGCGCGCCTCGGTGATCGGATCAGAGCCGGTGAACGGCGAATATCCGTCCGACCATTTCGGCGTGGCGGCGACGGTCAGCGTGCGCTGAACGGGATCCGTAGGCCTTTGCCGAAGCGGCGCGACAGCCACAGGGCGGCGGCGGCGGTGACAGCCGCTCCGGCCAGCATGGCGGCCGCGGGCTGAAGCGCGGCGCCCAGACTCTCGCTCATCGGCCCGACCACCGGGATCAGGGCCCAAAGAACAGCCACGGCGGCCACGACCCAGGGCACGAGGGCGGCGACGGTCATCCACGCCCGGCGCAGGGCGATCGCCTGCGCCATCCGCGCCTCAAAGCCATAGTCGCGCGCGGGCGGGGCCTCGGCGGCGAACAGGGCAGCCAGTTTCTGTTCAGGCGTCATCCGGTCCTCCCAGCGCCTTGAGCAATCGCGCCCGTCCGCGGGCAACATGCGACTTCACCGTGCCGAGAGGCAAGCCCAGAGCCATCGACGCCTCGCCATGCGACCACCCGTCGCCCAGACACAGGGCCACGCAGGCGCGCACGACGGCCGGCAGCCCGGCCATGGCGGCCTCGACGGACATCCGCTCCTCCGGCGACACCCCGGCAGGCGTCACGACGGTCTCCAGCCAGATATTGTCCCGGGCGGCCCCGCGCCGTGCGGACCGAATCCGGTCCTGCGCCTTGCGCCAGGCGATGCCGCACAACCAGGCGCGGACTCCGGCGGGCTCCTTGAGCGACCGCAACGAACGCCAGGCCGCGAGGAAGGCCTCCTGCGCCACATCGTCCGCCTCGGCCCAGCCGCCGCCCAGCATCCGCCGCAGGAAGCCGCGGACCGCCGCCTGATGCCGCTCGACCAGGCGTGAAAAGGCGGCGTCCGAGCCGGCGAGCGCGCGGCTCACCAGCTCGGCGTCGGTCTGCAATCCCCCCATGACCCGCGCCCCCGGCCGGCATCAGGCCCGCGGACCGCGCCCGCCGCTGCGCAGGGCCGAGACCAGCGAGGCCAGGCACAGGGCTCCCAGCACGAAGCTGACGATCAGGAAGGCGTCGCCGGCACCGTACATGTCGGACCAGCTCGCGTAGCCAAAGCCGGCCGACATCACGCCGAACAGCACCACCGAGAACCACGAGCCGTCGCCGGGGCGGCCGCCCTGGTTGCGGGTTTGCCAGGAGTCGTCATCTGCATCGATCGGGCGCTCCAGCACCTTGAGCAGGGCCTCCGGCGGCTCCTGGCCTTTCTCGGCATAGGTCTGGATCAGCTTCAGCGTATCCTTCTGACGGCGGTAGTTGAGCAGGCTCGAAAAGCCCGAAGCCACGAACCAGCCCAGCGGAAAGATCAGCCACCAGTAAGAACGAAACAGGTCTTCCATCGTCTCTACCCCTCGTCGCGCCGGGCCCGACGCCCGCGCTTTCATAGGGTAGTCGGCGCCGACGCCGCCAGTGGATGCATGGCGCGCAGAATGTTTGAGCGGGCAGAATGGACGCGGCCTGCAACGCCCTTCCCTGCCCCGCGTTGACCTGCCAACGCCCTTTCAACCCACGCCGGAGCCTCGCCCCATGGTCCAGATCACCTATCGCATCGTCGAACACGACGGCGGCTGGGCCTATCAGCTGGGCGGCACCTACTCGGAGACCTACCCTGACCACGACACAGCCCGCGCAGCCGCGATCGCCGTTGCGCGCGAGCAGAAGGTGCCCGACGAGAACACGCTGATCGAATATGCGAACGCGTCGGGCGAGTGGATCACCGAACGCGCCGATGGTCATGACCGGCCCGAGGTCGACGTCGAGGGCTAGATCAGGATGGCGGCGTACCGCTCCGGCTTGAACCCGACCAGCGTCCTGTCGCCCAGATCCAGCACCGGCCGTTTGATCATCGACGGCTGCGACAGCATCAGGTCGACGGCCTTGCCCCCATCCAGATCGGCCTTGTCGGCGTCCGGCAGCGCCCGGAACGTCGTGCCGGCGCGGTTCAGCACCGTCTCCCAGCCATGTTCGGCCACCCAGGCCTCCAGCCGCGGCCGGTCGATCCCGACCTTCTTGTAGTCATGGAAATCGAAGGCCAGGCTGTGCTGCTCCAGCCAGACGCGGGCCTTCTTGACGGTGTCGCAGTTGGGGATGCCGTAGAGAGTGAGGGTCATGGTGCCTGTTTGCCCTCACGGTCGGACGGCTGCAAGGCGAAGCGGCGCTAGTCGTCGTCCGCTTCCCGGCTGCCGACGACGATCGGTGTCGGACCACCCGCGAGCGCCATGTTCAAAGCCTCGCGATCCAGCCCGTTCTCCCACTTCGCCACCACGATCGTGGCCACGGCGTTGCCGATGAAATTGGTCAGGGCGCGGCATTCGCTCATGAACCGGTCGACGCCGAGGATCAGGGCCATGCCGGCCACCGGCACGCTCGGCACCACCGCCAGGGTCGCCGCCAGCGTGATGAAGCCCGCCCCCGTCAGGCCCGCCGCTCCCTTGGAGCTCAGCCTGGCCTCCGCCAGCAGCAACAACTGGTCGCCCTGCGACAGCTCGCCCCCACAGGCCTGCGCGATGAACAGGGCCGCCAGCGTCATGTAAATATTTGTGCCGTCCAGATTGAACGAATAGCCCGTCGGCACGACCAGCCCGACCACCGACTTGTCGCAGCCCGCCCGCTCCATTTTCTCGATCAGGCTGGGCAGGGCCGCCTCGGACGATGAGGTGCCGAGCACCAGCAGCAGCTCTTCCTTCAGATACCGCATCAGTTTGAAGATCGAGAAGCCGTTGACCCGCGCCACCGCCCCCAGCACCACCACCACGAACAGGGCCGAGGTCAGGTAGAAGGTGGCCACCAGGGCCGCCAGATTGATCACCGACTCGATGCCATAGCGGCCGATGGTGAAGGCGAAGGCCCCGAACGCCCCGATCGGCGCCGCCTTCATCAGGATGGCGACCATCTTGAAGAAGGCCTCCGACACGCTCTCAAGCACCGTCATCACCGGCTGGGCGCGCTCGCCGATGATGGCCAGCGAGATGCCGAACAGGATGGCGAAGAACAACACCTGCAGGATCTCGCCCCCGGCAAAGGCGCCGACCACCGTCTCCGGAATGATGTTCATCAGGAAGCCGACGATGGTGGTGTCGTGGGCCTTCGCGGCATAGGTCGCCACCGCGGCCGGATCGAGCGTGGAGATGTCGACATTCATCCCCGCGCCCGGCCGCACAACATTGGCGACCACAAGCCCGATGATCAGGGCCAGGGTCGAGAAGGTCAGGAAATAGGCGAAGGCCTTGCCCACCACCTTGCCCAGCTTTCCGAGGTCACGCAGGTGCGCGATCCCCGTCGCCACGGTCAGGAAGATCACCGGGGCGATGATCATCTTCACCAGCCGGATGAAGGCGTCGCCCAGCGGCTTCAGGCTCTCCCCGAAGACCGGCCAGAAATGCCCGATCAGGGCGCCCAGGCTGATGGCGACCAGCACCTGGAAATACAGATGCGTCCAGATCGGCTTGCGCACGGGCGGTGGCAGCGGCGCGGTCGCCTCCGGCACAGCGACGCCGGGCGCGACCTTTTTCACGACAGGCGCACGCTTGCGCGCACCGGCGGATGTCGTGGGCTTGCGCGCCATGGCCGTCCCTCCCGTCGCCGCCCGATGGCGCGACTCGCGGGCGTCAGCCTAGAGCCAGTGACGCCCGCTTCACAGCCTCAGGCCGTCGCCACCCGCGCGAGGTCCGCCGTGATCCGCTCGGCCACCTTCAGCCGGTCCGCCGCCGTGTCCCACTCGCCCTTGACCACGATCTTCTGGTCCGGCCGGATCTTCCAGAAGGCGTGGTTCTTCTGGATCAGCCCGACCAGCCCCATCGGATTGGGGAAGGCGTTGTTGCGCAGGGTCAGCACCGCGCCCTTGGGCCCGATGTCGATGCGTTCGATACAGGCGGTCTTGCAGTTGGCCTTGATGCCGACGATGCGCAGCAGCTGTTTCGCCTCGTCCGGCAGCGGGCCGAAACGGTCGATCAGCTCGGCGGCCAGCGCCTCGCGCGTCTCCGAATTCTCGGCGTCCGACAGACGGCGATACAGGCTCAGACGGACGTTCAGGTCGGGGACGTATTCCTCCGGAATCAGCACCGCCGCCCCGACATTGATCGCCGGCGACCAGCCGCGATCGACGACCCCGCCGCCCTCGCCCGACTGGCGCAGCTCGGCCACCGCGTCCTCCAGCATCTGCTGGTACAGCTCGACCCCCACCTCGCGGATATGGCCCGACTGTTCGTCGCCCAGCAGATTGCCGCCGCCGCGCTGGTCCAGATCGTGGCTGGCCAGCTGGAAGCCGGCACCCAGATTGTCCAGCGACTGCAGAACCTGCAGCCGCCGCTCGGACGACAGGCTTATCGGCTTGTTCGGCGGCGTGGTCAGATAGGCGAAGGCGCGCGCCTTGGCCCGGCCGATGCGACCGCGGATCTGGTGCAGCTGGGCCAGGCCAAACATGTCGGCCTTGTGCACGATCAGGGTGTTGGCCGTCGGAACATCAAGTCCGGACTCAACGATGGTCGTGGACAGCAGCAGGTCGTAGCTGCCGTCGTAGAAGGCGCTCATCACGTCTTCCAGCTGGGTCGGCGACATCTGGCCGTGACCGACCACGAATTTGATCTCCGGGACCTTCTCGCGAAGGAACTGCTCGATGTCCGGCAGGTCCGACAGGCGCGGCACGACGTAATAGGCCTGACCGCCGCGGTATTTCTCGCGCAGCAGGGCCTCGCGGACCAGCACCGGGTCCCACGGGGTGACATAGGTCCGAACCGCCAGACGATCGACCGGCGGTGTGGCGATGATCGACATCTCGCGGATGCCGGACAGCGCCATCTGCAGCGTCCGCGGGATCGGCGTGGCGGTCAGGGTCAGCAGGTGAACGTCGGCGCGAAGGCCCTTCAGCTTCTCCTTGTGCTTGACGCCGAAATGCTGCTCTTCGTCAACGATAACAAGGCCCAGATCCTTGAACCCGACCTGATCGCTGAGCACCGCGTGGGTGCCGACCACGATCTCGAACGAGCCGTCCTTCAGCCCCGCCCGCGTCTCGGCCGCATCCTTGGCCGTCACCATCCGGGACAGGTGGCGGACCTTGACCGGCCAGCCGGCGAACCGCTCGCTGAAGGTCTTGAAATGCTGCCGCGCCAGCAGGGTCGTCGGGCAGACGATGGCCACCTGCTGCCCGGTCATGGCCACCACGAAGGCGGCCCGCAGCGCCACCTCGGTCTTGCCGAAGCCGACGTCGCCGCAGATCAGGCGATCCATCGGCGTGCCCTTGCCGAGATCCTCCAGCACGTCGCCGATGGCGTTCAGCTGGTCGTCCGTCTCCTCATAGGGGAAGCGGGCGCAGAACTCGTCGAACAGGCTGTGCGGCGGGGTGATCGGGTCGGACGACCGCAGCGACCGTTTGGCGGCCAGGGCGATCAGCCCCTCGGCCATGTCGCGCAGACGGGCCTTGGCCTTGGCCTTGCGCGCCTGCCAGCCCGCGCCGCCCAGCCGGTCCAGCTGGGCACCGTCGGTCTCCGAGCCGTAGCGGGTCAGCAGGTCGATGTTCTCGACCGGCAGATACAGCTTGCTGTCGCCGGCGTAGAGCAGCTCCAGACAGTCATGCGGGGCCTGCTGGATCTCCAGCGTCTTCAGCCCCTCATAGCGGCCGATGCCGTGGTCGAGGTGGACCACCAGATCACCCGTCGTCAGGGCCGAGGCCTCGGCGAGGAAGTTCGACGCCCGCCGCTTCTTCTTCGGCCGCGCCAGCCGGTCGCCCAGCATGTCGGTCTCGGAGACGACGGCGATGGCGTCGGTCTCGAACCCGTGCTCGACCGGCAGGACACCGCGCAGATAAATGTCTTTCGGCGCGGCCTGGACGTCTGCCCAGTTGCGCACCGCGACCACATGCTCCAGCCCGTGATCCGCCAGCATGGCCGCCAGACGCTCGGATGAGCCCTCGGTCCAGGAGGCGAACAGCACCCGCTTGCCCGCCGCCTTCAGCCCCTCGGCGTGCCGCGCTACCGCCTCGAACAGGTTGACGCTGTCCTGCGCCCGTTCGGCGGAGAAGCTGCGCCCCAGCCGCCCGCCCGCGTCCTCGCCCGGGCCGTGGAAGGGCGACAGACGCCGCACCCAGCGCCCGGCCAGCGCGCTGTGCCAGTCGCTCTCTCCCAGATACAGCCGCTCGGGCGACAGGGCGCGATAGGCCGCCCCGCCCTTGCCCATGGAGGCGTCGCGACGGGCTTCGTATGCGTCCCGGGTCAGGGTCCAGCGCTCGCCCCGGGCCGCCTCGACCTGGTTGTCGAGGAAGACCCGCGCGTCGTCGGGCAGATAGTCGAACAGGGTCTCCAGCCGGTCGTAGAGCAGCGGCAGCCAGTGCTCCATGCCCTGCCGCCGCGCACCCTCGCTGATGGCGGCGTACAGCGGATCATCGCCCGCCGCGCCGAACAGGCCGAGATAGCCGGTGCGAAACCGGGAGATGCTGTCGGGGTCGAGCAGGGCCTCGGACACGGGCGCCAGATGCACCTCTCGCAACTGGCCGGTGGACCGCTGGGTGGCCGGATCGAAGGACCGGATCGACTCCAGCTCCGAGCCGAACATGTCCAGCCGCACCGGCTCCTCGAACCCCGGCGGATAGACGTCGATGACCCCGCCGCGCACCGCGAACTCGCCCTTTTCCGAGACGGTCGAGGCGCGCATATAGCCGTTGGCCGCGAAATACCGCTCCAGCGCCGCCGTATCGAGGTCCAGCCCGACCGTGGTCTGGAATCCGGCGCCATTGGTCACCTCGCGCGGCGGCGTGCGCTGCATGGCGGCCCCGACGGTGGTGACGACCAGCACCGGCTTGCGGTCGCCGGGCGCGCGCTGGGCCAGCCGGGTCAGGGCGGCCATCCGTTCGGCCGAGACCGAGGAGGTCGGGCTCAGCCGGTCGTAAGGCAGACAGTCCCAGGCCGGGAACTCGACGATCTCTATTCCGTCGGCGAAGAAGCCGAACGCCTGCACGAACTCACCCATCCGGGCGTAGTCCCGCGCCACGAACAGACCCACGCCCCCGTCGGCCTTCAGCCGTTCGGCGACGACCAGGGCGTCCAGGCCCTCCGGCGCGCCGCCCAGGTCCTGATCGCTGCGTTTGGGAAGAGCGCCGTCCATCAGCCGGCCCCTTCGGCCACTGCCGCGGCGACATGGTCGCGCATGAAGGTCCGGACCTTGATCATGACGGGCGTGTCGTGCACCGCCGGCGTCGGCTCCGTGCCGGTGATCCAGGCGTAGATGCGATGATCGTCGTCCTCGGCCAGCAGGGCTTCAAGCGAATCCAGTTCGCTCTCGTCCAGCGAGGGCCCGACCTGGTCGACAAAGGGGCCCAGCACCAGGTCAGCTTCGCGGAATCCGCGCCGCCACGCCCGGAAGGTGATCCGGCCCAGTCGTTGCTTCAGACGTGCGTCAATATCGGCCACAAGGTTCCTTGCCCGGTCGGTCAGGTTAAATCGCGCAGCGGAGATAGCGTTCCAGACGCGCTTTCGCCAGCTATGCTGTCGTCGCATGCGGCCGCAGATTCTCTTTCCCCTGTTCGCGGAGGTTTCCAGCCTGAAGGGCGTGGGGCCGAAGATCCTGCCGCTCGTCCAGAAACTGGCCGGGCCGCTGGTTCGTGACGTGGCCTTTCTGTCGCCCTCCGGCCTGATCGTGCGCCAGCCGATGACGGCGGTGAATGCGGTCGAGGGGCAGGTCGGGATTTTCGAGGTGATGATCGACCGGCTGTTCGTGCCCGGAAAACCCGGCGCGCCGATCAAGGTCCGGGCCTCCGACGACACCGGCTTCGTCCACATGATCTGGTTCGGCGGCTCGGCCCAGCACATCGACCGCCTGCTGCCCAAGGGCCAGAAGCGGCTGGTCTCCGGCAAGGTCGAGCGCTTCAACGCCGAGGTCCAGATCGTCCACCCCGACATCTACACCCCGGAACAGGCCGGCGAGATCGCGGCTATCGAGCCGGTCTATCCGGCGACCGCCGGCCTCTCTTCGCGCGTGCTCCGCAAACTGGTTCAGGCCGCCCTCGCCCACGCGCCCGACCTGCCGGAGTGGCAGGATCCGGCCTGGCTGGCCAGGACCCGCTGGCCCAGCTGGCGCGCGGCACTCGAGGCCCTGCACGCCCCGACCTGCGAGCCGGAGCTGGAGCCCGACGCCCCGGCCCGGCAGCGGCTGGCCTATGACGAACTGCTGGCCCACCAGCTGGCCCTCGCCCGCCGTCGCCGCGCGCGTCAGATCACGCCGGGACCGCGGATCGCGCCGGGCGATGCCTCCGAGCAACTTCTGGCCGCCCTCGGTTTCGACCTGACCGGTGCCCAGCGGCAGGCCGTCGCCGAGATCCGCCGCGACCTCGCTTCGGGCGAACAGATGGGCCGGTTGCTGCAGGGCGACGTCGGCTCCGGCAAGACGGCCGTCGCGGCGCTGGCCCTCGCGGATGCCGCCGCGTCCGGCTTCCAGGCCGCCCTCATGGCCCCCACGGAAATCCTCGCCCGCCAGCACTGGCAGCGCCTGGCGCCGATGCTGGAGGCCGCCGGGGTATCCACCATTCTCCTGACCGGCCGCGACACCCCCGCCGAGCGCCGCATCCGGCTCGCCGCACTGGCTTCGGGCGAGGCCCAGGTCGCCATCGGCACCCACGCCCTGTTCCAGGACGCCGTCCGCTTCGACCGGCTGGCGCTCGCCGTCATCGACGAACAGCACCGCTTCGGCGTCAATGAGCGCCAGCGGCTACAGGCCAAGGGCGACCCGCGCACCGGCGGCGTCCATCTGCTGACCATGTCGGCCACGCCGATCCCCCGGACGCTCGAGCTGACCCAGTACGGCGAGCTGGAGGTATCGCGCCTGACCGAAAAGCCGCCGGGGCGCACGCCGATCACCACGGCGGTCCTGCCGCTGGCCCGCATCGGCGAGGTGGCCAAACGGCTCAAGGCGGCGATCGACAGCGGCGCCCAGGCCTACTGGATCTGCCCGCTGGTCGCCGAGAGCGAGACCGTCGACCTCGCCGCCGCCGAGGCCCGCGCCGCCGACCTGCGCCGCATCCTGCAGGTCGAGGTCGGTCTCGCCCACGGCCAGATGCCGGGCGCCGAGCGCGAGGCGGTCATGGCCGACTTCGCCGACGGCCGCATTCCCCTGCTCGTGGCCACCACCGTGGTCGAGGTCGGGGTCGATGTGCCCAATGCCACCATCATGGTCATCGAACACGCCGACCGCTTCGGTCTGGCCCAGTTGCACCAGCTGCGGGGGCGCGTGGGGCGCGGGGCCAAGGCCAGCGCCTGCATCCTGCTGTACGGCGGCGGCGACGACGGGCTCGGCGAGACCGCGCGACTGCGGCTCGAGACCCTGCGGCGCACCGAGGACGGGTTCGAGATCGCCGAGGAAGACTTCCGCCTGCGCGGTGGCGGTGACCCCCTGGGCCTGAAACAGAGCGGCTTCCCCGCCTACCGCTTCGCCGACCCGATCCGGCACAGGTCGCTGCTGCTGGCGGCGTCAGACGACGCGCGTCTGGTGCTGGGCCGCGACCCGGACCTGACCTCGCCGCGCGGCGAGGCGGTCAAGGTGCTCGAGGCGCTGTTCGACTGGCGCAACGACCGGCCGGGGATCGATTAGGTCGCCGGCTACAGACATCACTGAGCGAAGCGAATGTCATTGCCAGCCCGATGAACGCAAGCGCCGCCAACGGGACAGGCCGATGGTCAATCGAACGTCTTCAGCCGGGATGATGGAATACAAAATTGTTGCAATAGGTGTCGGCCGTCCAGAACCGCTCACCAACGGCGCTCTGATGGATCGCCAGGTCGAATTCCTGGATCGGCCTCAGCCGGCCCCGATCAATGAACTCACCTTCGTATCCCAGGTCCAGGAGATAGTTCAGGCAATCGTGAACGCTGCCCTGGGCCAGGTGCCGCTGTTCGCACTCAAATACCAAGGTGGGGTGGTCCCGACGGAGGATTTTTTCAGCGCCTTTCAGGACGTCCAACTCGGCGCCTTCGACGTCGATCTTGAGCAACGATAAGGGCTTCGACGCGGAAAAATACTCATCGAGCGTTACGACCGAAACCGGCGTGGTCTGGGCATCGCCGTGGCGAATCAGGCTGGCCTCTGGCGAGTTCGGGGACGGCACATAGAGGTCCATCGTGCCCGAGCGGCTGGAAACCCCCGCCTGTACGATCGTGGTGTTGTTCAGGTTCAGCGCGCGGCACGCCTGGTTCAGATAATCGGCCAAGGCGGACTGCGGTTCGAACGCCACCACCTGCCCGGCCCAGCGTGACATCCAGTAAAGATAGCTGCCCTTGTTCGCGCCAATGTCGCAAACCAGATCCTGAGGCCCGATGTGGCGTCGGATGGCCGACAGCTCGGCGGCCTGATCGCGGTACCGCGCGCGAAGGGCGCGCCAGAGGAAACGTGCTTGCATAAGCGTCCCAATACACCGGAAACGCGGCAGGACACATACAAGTTCAGGCCTGCCCAACGCTCCAGCAGGCTTGACCGACGGGGCCCGACCGTTGGATGTGCGCTGCCCCTTGGCCAGCCTCCGGCGCCGGAAGGAGCAGACTGGCTATCGAGCCTGCCAGACGGCCAGTCGGACGGATACATCCGCCTCTGTGTCGCCATAGAACAGATTGTAAGGCCGCGATTTTCTGCGGTCCGCCCAGTTGCCCGTCTCGCGGAAGGACTCCGTCTTCAGCTCGGTATGACGCAGCAGGCCGCCGCGGCATTGGGTGGCGATTTCACGGGCCATCAGGGCCGGCCGCACGCCCCATTCCAGCCCTGTCGCATTGGTCGCCCCCTGATGCAGGCGAGCCTCAACCGGGGCTGTGTCGGTCGAGCCGGTCACCGGGTTGACGCACAAGGCCTCCCGGCCCGCGAGATCGACCAGCCTGCCTCGCTCGTCCCAGACCAGGGCCCGTCTCAGCCGCCGTTGCCCTGCCCCGTCATTGCCCTCGCTGACCGGCGACCAGGCGACGATACAGCCGGCCTGGGCACGGCTGGTGCAGGCCGGAACCTCGGCCGTCAAGGAGTCCACGGCGACCACAACATCCACCAGATAGACCGCCACCAGCCGGGCGCGCAGGGCCGGGTCACCCGCCACCCGCTCGCGCACCAGCCGTTCGACCAGATCGCCCCCCTGCTCGACCCCGGCCAGCACAATGGGCTCGTCCGGATGGCGCGCGATCCAGGCGTCGAAGGCGGCGGTGATGTCACGCCAGGCAAAGGCCCGGGCTTCGCGCGCATCGTCGCGCAGCGTCAGCCGGGTATAGAGGCTCCCCTGGCGATAGCGCGGGGCGCTGATCGCCCCTGCCCGCGCAAACGGCCCGGCGTAGTTGGGCAGGACGACGCGCTTCAGCCAGGCGTCGGCCTCAGGACTGTCGATCGGGCCGTTCCACTCCCGCCCGCCGTCATAGGTGGTGGAATGGACGAAGAAGATCGCCGCTGCCCCCGAGTCCGGCCCGCGCACGTCCCGCAGCGCCCAGGCCGCCGGATCGCCATAGTCGGGCGCCGGCGGCGGCGTATAGGTTTGGAACGGCACCTGCGGGTCCAGACTGGCCCTCAGGATATCGCCGCGCCACACGGCCACAGCCGTGACCAGAACGAGCACAAGGGTCAGGCCGGTCCAGCCGGCCCATTGGCGCAGGCTCATCCGGCCGGGCTTCATCGATACGGGTCCGCCGTCGCCAGGAAGGACTGGACGTAGCGGCGCACCCCCTCCTCCAGCGGCGTGGACTGCCCCTGGAATCCGGCCGCCCGCACCCGGTCCATCCGGGCCTCGGTGAAATACTGGTATTTGTCGCGGATGCTCTCGGGGGTGTCGACGTATTCAACCCGGGGCGTCTTGCCCGCCGCCGCGAAGGTCGCGTTCGCCAGATCAAGGAAGGACCGCGCCTGCCCCGAGCCGGCGTTGAACACGCCGGAGACGCCGGGGGTGTCGAGCAGCCATTCGATGATATCGACCACATCATCGACGAAGACGAAGTCGCGCATCTGGCCGCCGTCGGCGTAGTTCGGGTTGTGCGAGCGGAACAGGGTGACCGGCTCATCGGCCTGGACCTTCGGCCAGATCTGGGCGACGACCGACTTCATCCCGCCCTTGTGGCCTTCGTTCGGGCCATAGACGTTGAAGAATTTCAGCCCCGCCCACTGGCCCGGCGACTGACCGCGATCCGACTGCCTCGCCGCATACTGGTCGAACAACATTTTCGAATAACCATAGGCATTTAAGGGCCTAAGCGAAGACAGTGACTCAAGGCTGTCGTCGTCCTCGAACCCCGCCTCGCCGTCGCCATAGGTGGCCGCGGAAGACGCGTAGATCATCCGCGCGTCACGCAGGGCGCACCAGTCCCAGATGTCGCGCGACAGGCTGAAATTGGTGCGCAGGATCAGGTCGGCGTCCGGCTCGGTAGTCGAGGAAATCGCCCCCATATGCACCACGGCCTCGATCGACTCGGCGTGCCGTTCCAGCTGTTCGAACAGCTCCTCAGGCTGCCAGAAGTCGGCGATCGGGTGTTTGGCGATATTCCTCCACTTGCCGAGGGCGGCGTCTTCCAGCCGGTCGCAGACGACCACATCGCGCCGGTCCTCGGCGCACAGCCGGGCGACGATGTTGGAGCCGATGAAGCCCGCGCCGCCCGTGACCACGATCATGCGCCGGCTCATGTTTCGTCCTTCATCTTCTCGATCGTCTTCGTGGTCGAATAGCCGTCCTCGAAGGTGGCCAGCCTGACCTCCCCGCCCCAGCTCTCGACCAGGTCACCGCCGACCACGCCCTCACGGGTGTAGTCCGCGCCCTTGATAAGCACATCTGGCCGCAGCCGCTCGATCAGGGCGATGGGCGTCGGATCGTCGAAAGCCGTCACCCGGTCCACGGACTGCAGCCCGCCGATCACCACCGCCCGGCTGTCCAGATCATTGATCGGCCGGCCCTCGCCCTTCAGCCGGCGCACGGAGGCGTCCGTGTTCAGCGCCACCACCAGCCGGTCGCACCAGCCGCGCGCCTGGGCCAGATAGGCGACGTGGCCGCGATGCAGGATGTCGAAACAGCCGTTGGTGAAGCCGACCTTCAGCCCCTGCCGCTTCCAGCCCTCGACCACATGCGCCAGTTCCTCCAGCGGCATGACCTTGGCGTGGGCTCCGGCGGCGTGCTGGCTCATCTCGGCGTCGATCAGTTCGGCGGGGGTGACCACCGCCGTACCGGCCTTGCCGACCACCACGCCCGAGGCGAGGATGGCGAACTCGACCGCCGTCTCCAGCGACGTCCCGGCCCCCAGCGCCAGGCCCAGCGCCGCCAGCCCGGTATCGCCGGCGCCCGACACATCGAACACCTCGCGCGCCCGGCCGGGGAAATGCTGTGCCGAACCGCCGCGGCGCATGAGCGTCATGCCCTTGCCCGCGCGCGTGACCACCACGGCCTTCGCCGTCGTGGCGTGCAGCAGCGCCTTCAGCGCCGCCTCGACCTCGGCATCAGTCTCGACCGGCAGGCCCGTGGCCCCGGCCAGTTCGCTGGCGTTGGGCTTGATCAGGTCAACGGCACCATAACGGACGAAGTCGCGACCCTTGGGGTCGACCACCACCGGCGCGCCGGACTTTTCCGCCGCCGCCAGCGCCTGGGCGATCACCAGATCACTGACCACACCCTTCGCATAATCTGAAAGAAGATAGACGGAAGCGCCAGTAAAGGCGTCGCTTTCGTCGCCCATAAGGGCGGCCGCCTCTTCATCGAGGCGCAGCAACTGCTGACCGGCCGCGACGAAGCGCGTCTTGACGATGGTGGTCACCCCGGCACGCCGTTCGAGGGCGTCCTCGATGCCCGGTTCGGCCGCGATCAGCGCCGCAAGCTCGTCGCCGGCCGCATCCTTGCCGGCCACGGCACCGAGCCGCGCGATCCCGCCCAGGGCCGCGACATTGCGCGCCACATTCCCGACCCCGCCCGGCATGGCGGTGGTCCGGCGCGTGCGCAGCACAGGGATCGGGGCCTCGGGCGAAATCCGGCTGACCTCGCCATAGACATAGCGGTCCAGCATCAGGTCGCCGACGCAGGCGACCTTCAGTCCGCGCACCCGCTCGAGCAGCGCCTGCAGTTGTCCGAGATCGAGCGTCCGTTCAGCCATGACCTTGGCCTATCGGATTCAGGACGCTTTCACCATCCGCGCCTTCGTCAGATCGTCATAGGCGATCAGGTCGGCTGCCAGGGCCTCGAACTGGTCCAGCGGCACCATGTTCGGCCCGTCCGACGGCGCATTGTCGGGGTCCTGGTGGGTCTCCATGAAGACCGAGTCCACGCCCACGGCCACGGCCGCGCGCGCCAGCACCGGTACGAACTCGCGCTGGCCGCCCGAGGATGTCCCCTGCCCGCCCGGCTGTTGCACCGAGTGAGTCGCGTCGAACACCACCGGACAGCCGATCTTGCGCAGGATCGGCAGGGCGCGCATGTCGCTGACCAGGGTGTTGTAGCCGAAGCTGGCGCCGCGCTCGCAGGCCATGACGTTGGGGTTTCCGGCACCGACCACCTTGGCGATGACGTTCTTCATGTCCCAGGGCGCGAGGAACTGACCCTTCTTGATGTTGATCACCTTGCCGGTCGCCGCGGCGGCCAGCAGCAGGTCGGTCTGGCGGCTCAGGAAGGCCGGGATCTGCAACACGTCCACCACTTCAGCGGCGATCCGGCAGTGCTCTTCGGTGTGCACATCGGTCAGCACCGGCAGACCGGTCACTTCGCGAATCTCGGCGAAGATCGGCAGGGAACCTTCAAGCCCGAAGCCCCGCGCGGCGGTCGCGCTGGTGCGGTTCGCCTTGTCGAAACTGGTCTTGTAGATGACGCCGACATTCAGCCGCTCGCCGATCTCCTTCAGCGCATGCGCCATCTCCAGCGCGTGCTGGCGGCTCTCGAGCTGGCACGGGCCGGCGATGAAGACGATGCGCTGTCCGCCGCCGATGGAAACGGGGCGTTTCAGCCCGTCCTTGATGTCGATGATGGCGTTTGGCTTGGACAAGGCGGATTTCCCGGATTTGCGGCTTGGCGACGCGCGGCTGATGCCGCACTCATGCGGCGATCAGGTGGCGTCGGACAGTGTGGTTCGCAAGCTATCACGGAGCCCGCACGCATGACCACCGACACCGGGGACCGACCCGTCATCCTGTGGTTCCGTCAGGATCTGCGTCTGGCGGACAATCCGGCCCTCATCCATGCGGTCGGGACGGGCCGGCCGATCCTGCCGCTCTACATCCTCGACCAGGGCCCCGCGACGCTCCAGACGGGCGCGGCCTCCCTGTGGTGGCTCGACAAGTCCCTGCGCGCGCTGGACGTCTCGCTGCGGGCGCGCGGCTCCCGCCTGATCCTGCGTCGCGGCGACAGCGAGGCCGAACTCCATCGCCTGATCGAAGAGACGGGGGCCGACGCTGTGTTCCTGAACCGCCGGTTCGAGCCCGACGCCTTCGCCCGTGACGCGGACATCGCCCACGGGCTCCAGGCCGACGGCGTCGCCTGCAAGGGCTGGAACGGAACCCTGCTGGCCACGCCCGGGTCCGTGCTCAACGGTTCCGGCCAGCCCTACAAGGTGTTCACGCCCTTCCACCGGGCCCTTCTGGCCGCCGCGGTCGTCCCGCCGTCCGCGCCCGCGCCCACCGAGATCCGGACGCCGGCTGAACCCGCTTCCGGGGACATCGACGCCTGGGGCCTTCACCCCACCCGTCCGGACTGGTCGCGCGGCTTCGACTGGACGCCCGGCGAAGCGGGCGCGGAGGCCGCCCTGACCGCCTTCCTTTCGCGCGGCCTCAAATCCTATGGCAAGGGCCGGGACATACCCGCCGAGCCGGCGACCAGCCGCCTGTCGCCCCATCTGCATTTCGGCGAGATCAGCCCCTGGCGCGCCGTCGAGGCCGCGCGTTCCGCCGCCGCCGACGGCCGGGTTCCTACCGCTGAGGCCGACAAGTTCGTGGCCGAGATCGGCTGGCGGGAATTCTCCGCCCATCTGCTGCACGCCTTCCCGCAGATCACCGACACGGGCTTCCGGCCCGAATATGACGCCATGCCATGGCGCGAGGATCCCGCCGGTCTCGAAGCATGGAAGCGCGGCCGGACCGGCTATCCCGTGGTGGACGCCGGCATGCGCGAGCTGTGGGCAACCGGATTCATGCACAACCGGGTACGCATGATCGTCGCCTCCTTCCTGATCAAACACCTGCTGATCGACTGGCGGGAGGGCGAGGCCTGGTTCCGCGACACCCTCGTCGACGCCGATATCGCGTCAAATGTGCAGAATTGGCAGTGGGTCGCTGGATCCGGAGCGGACGCTTCTCCGTACTTCCGCATCTTCAACCCGATCACCCAGGGACAGAAATTCGATGCAGACGGCCGATATGTCCGCCGGTGGGTCCCGGAGCTCCGCGGAGTTCCCGACCGCTGGCTCCACGCCCCCTGGACCGCGCCGCCGGAAGTCCTCCGTGACGCCCGCGTGCGGCTGGGCGCGGAGTACCCGCGCCCGATCGTTGACCATGACGTCGCCCGCAAGCGTGCGCTTGAGGCGCTCGGCACCGTCGTGGCGAGCCGCGCCGCCGAAGGGGATTGACGGGCGGTCGGCCCATACCCACCCTCTCCAGTCATGACGTCGGTCACCGCCGAGCGCATTGAAACCGCCGCCCGCACCCCGCGCGGGTTCACGCTGCTGCTGCGCCTTCTGGCCGCCAACTGGACCTTCGGCCGTCTGACCGTCCTCCTGCCCAATGGTGAGACGCACCAGCTGGACGGCCCCCAGCCAGGCCCCGCCGCGGTCTTCGACATCAAGGACTACCGCTTCGCCCGGCGCGTTCTGGCCTCCGGCGATATCGGTTTCGCCGAAGGCTATATGGCCGGCGAATGGGAGAGTCCCCAGCTGGCGGCCCTGCTGGAATCCTTCGCCCACAACTATGACCACATCCGCAGGCTCGCCGACGGCAATCCGGTGATGCAGGCGATCAACTGGCTGTCGCACAAGCGGAAACGAAACAGCCGCGCCGGGTCGAAGAAGAACATCCACGCCCACTACGACCTGGGCAACGCCTTCTATGCGTCCTGGCTGGACGGGACGATGACCTATTCCTCCGCACGCTTCACCCGCGCCGGCATGGCGCTCGACGCGGCCCAGCGGGAGAAATATGCCGCCCTCGCCCGACTGATGGACCTCAGATCCGGACAGTCCGTGCTCGAAATCGGCTGCGGCTGGGGCGGATTCGCCGAGTTCGCGGCGAGGGAGGTCGGCGCGCGTGTCACCGCCGTCACCATCTCGCAGGAGCAGTTCGACTTCGCGCGCCAGCGCATGTTCAACGCCGGTCTGGCCGAGCGGGCCGACATCCAGCTGATCGACTATCGCGACGTCCAGGGCCGGTTCGACCGGGTCGCCTCGATCGAGATGTTCGAGGCCGTCGGGCAAGAATACTGGCCCGCCTATTTCGGCAAGATCCACGACGTTCTGGAGCCGGGCGGCCGGGCCGGACTGCAGATCATCACCATCGATGACGCCCTGTTCGACGACTACAATCGCAAGACTGATTTCATCCAGAAATACATCTTCCCCGGCGGGATGCTGCCGTCCGAGGAGCGGCTGAAGCCGGTGATCGACCGCGCCGGCCTGGGCTGGAGCGAGGTGGAACGGTTCGGTCAGGACTATGCCGACACGCTGAAACTCTGGGACGAACGGTTCCAGGTCGCCTGGGGCGACATCCGGCGCATGGGCGACTTCGACGAGCGCTTCCGTCGCCTGTGGCGCTTCTACCTCGCCTATTGCGAGGCCGGCTTCCGCTCGACCCGGACCGATGTGATCCAGCTGGTCCTCACGCGGGCGTAACGGCGCCCAGGGCCGTGCGACAGGCCTCGGCCTCCGTGACCACCGCCTGCCGCCGAGCCGCGTCCCAGCCATCGAGGGTCCGATAGGGCATGGCGAGACGGGGGTTGCCGGCGAGGCGAGCCCGGTTCCGCTCAAGGAAGCCCCAGTACAGCCGGTTGAACGGACAGGCCCCCTCGCCGGTCTTCAACTTCACATCGTAACGGCAGCCGGCGCAGTAGTTGCTCATCCGGTTGATGTAGGCCCCCGACGCCGCATAGGGCTTGGTGCCCATGATGCCGCCATCGGCGAAGGTCGCCATGCCGCGCGTGTTCGGCATCTCGACCCATTCGAAAGCATCGGCATAGACGACCATATACCAGTCATCGACCGCGTCGGGATGGACGCCCAGCAGCATGGCCAGATTGCCGGTGACCATCAGCCTCTGGATGTGGTGGGCGTAGGCGTGGTCGCGGGACGACCGTACCGCATCGGCCACGCAGGCCATGTCGGTCTCGCCTGACCAGTAGAACCACGGCAGGCTCCGGTCCGCATCCAGGGCGTTGCGCGCGCCATACTCGGGCATCTTCGACCAGTAGATGCCGCGCACGAACTCACGCCAACCCAGGATCTGGCGGATGAACCCCTCCACGGCGTTCAACGGTGCCCGGCCGGCGCGATACGCCGCCTCCGCGCGACGGCAAACGTCCAGCGGATCGAGCAGGCCCAGATTCAGGGATGTCGACACCATGCCGTGCCACATCCACGGCTGCCCCGCCGCCATGGCGTCCTGCCAGTCGCCGAACGAAGGCAGGACATCCGCCAGAAAGGCGGACAGCACGGCCTCCGCCTCTTCGACGTCCGTCGGCCAGCCGAAGTCTCCCAGGTCGCCGAAATGGTCGCCGAACAGGCGTTCGACATCCTCCATGGCATGGCGCGTCACGGCGTCAGGCGCGATCCGCATCCGCCTCGGCGGGACCACGCCCCGGGCCAGACCCGAGCGATTGTCCTTGTCAAAATTCCACTGTCCGCCGACCGGATCCTTGCCGTCCATCAGCAGACCGGTCTCCCGCCGCATCTCCCGATAGAAGAACTCCATGGTCAGCGTCTTCTTGTCGGCAGCCCAGCGGTTGAAGCGGGGCAGAGAACAGATGAACCGGTCATCCTCGCGAATGTCCACCGGGATCTTGGTCGATTTGGCGAAGGCTGCGAGGGCCTCGGCCAACCGCCATTCGCCGCACTCCGTCATCACCACGCCGGCGAACGGGTGCCCGGCCAGGACGCGGCCCAGCTCCCCGGCGATCGAGCCGGTGTTGGCCGGGTCGTCGATCCGGACATAGCGGACCTTCACCCCGCGCCCTTCCAGCCCCGCCGCGAATTTCCGCATAGCGGCGAACACCAGGGCGATCTTCTGCTTGTGGTGCTTCACATAGGTCGCCTCGTCGCGCACCTCCGCCATCAGCACGACATCGACCGAGGCATCGAGGCCGCGCAGCGCGGACAGTCCGTCGGACAGCTGGTCGCCCAGCACCAGTCTCAGGGTTCCACCGTGCGGCGTGCTAGACAGACCCATGACCGACGCCGCCCCCCTGATCTCGACCACGGAGCTCGCCGCCCGGCTGGGCGATCCGTCCCTCAAACTCATCGACGCCAGCTGGCATCTGGATGGCCGCGACGGGCGACCGGATTTCGAGACCGCGCGCCTGCCCGGCGCGGTCTTCTTCGACCTCGAAGCGTCTTCGGATCAAGGGAGCGACTTGCCGCACATGCTGCCGGCACCCGACTTTTTCGCGGCGCGGATGGGGGCGCTCGGCATCACCGCCGATCACAGCATCGTCGTCTATGACACCGTCGGCATCCGCTCATCGGCGCGCGTCTGGTGGATGCTCCGCGCCATGGGCGCGCGGGACGTGCGTGTCCTCGACGGCGGCCTGCCGAAATGGCTGGCGGAAGGGCGGATGACCGAAAGCGGCCCGGGAGCGCCCGCGGCGACCGTGACCTTCACACCGAACGCCCGGCCGGACCTGCTCGCCGATCTGGACGATGTCAGGGTCGCGCTCAAGGCCGGAGATCAGGTGCTGGACGCCCGCGCCGCCGACCGGTTCGCAGGTCGCGCGCCGGAGCCGCGTGCGGGCCTGCGCTCCGGCCATATGCCGGCGGCCCTGAACCTGCCCTTCCCGGACATCCTGAACCACGACGGCACGATGAAGCGGGGCGAGGCGCTGGCGCAGGCCTATCGCTCGGCCGGGATCGATCTGGACCGCCCGATGGTAACCACCTGCGGCTCCGGCGTCACCGCCGCCATTCTCAGCCTCGGTCTCGCCGTGCTGGGCCGGTCGTCACGTCTGTATGACGGCAGCTGGGCCGAATGGGGCGGACGGGCGGACACCGAAGTCGTTTCGGCGCCGCCCGCCTGAGCCTCAGTTCGCCGGCGCGACGTCCGGCAGCTTCAGGTCGTCCGGCACCACCGCATCGGTCTCGCCGCGCGAGACCACCGTCGCCGCCACCAGATCGCCGGTGACGTTCAGGGTGGTGCGGCACATGTCGAGGAAGCGATCGACGCCTAGGATCAGGCCGATCCCCTCGGCCGGCACTCCGACCATGGTCAGGATCAGGGCGATGACCGGCAGCGAACCCGCGGGAACCCCCGCCGTGCCGATACCACCCAGGATGCAGACCAGCATGACCACCAGCTGCTGCTGCAGATTCAGGTCGATGCCGAAGAACTGGGCCAGGAACAGGACCGTGACGCCCTCGAACAGGGCGGTGCCATTCTGGTTGGCCGTGGCGCCGACGGTCAGCACGAAGCGCGAGATTCGCTTCGGCAGTTTCAGCTTCTCCTCGGCCGCCCTGATGGCGACCGGCAGGGTGGCGTTGGAAGAGGCGGTGGAGAAGGCCACCACGAAGGGCTCGCGGACGCCGTTGGCGAATTTCAGCGGGTTCATCCCGCCGAAGATCCAGACCAGCAGCGGATAGACGATGAACATGTGGATCGCCATCGCGCCCACGGCGACGCCTGCATAGGCCCCCAGCCGGACCAGCAGATCCCAGCCGAACACGGCCGCCAGGTTGAACATCAGCGCGGCGATCGCGATCGGGGCCAGTTTGATGACCAGGTTGATGAGCTTCATCATCACCTCGAACAGCCCCTGCAGCGTCTCCTGCAGCGCGTCCGTAGCCTTCGACTTGGCCATGACCATGCCGATGCCGAAGATCAGGGCGAAGATCATCACCGGCAGGATCTGGTTCTCGGCCGCCGCCGCGAAGACGTTGGACGGAATCATGTCGAGGAAGAACTGACCGGCCTCGATGCTCTTGGGTGCATTGCCGACGATGGCCGAGGCCCCCTCGGCACCCTGGGCCAGCAGCTGCTGCGCCAGCACCGGATCGACCCCGTCGCCGGGACGGAAGTAGTTGACCATGCCCAGGCCGATGCCGACGGCGATGGCCGAGACGATGACGGTGAACACGAGCGTCTTGAAGCCGACCCTACCGAGGGACTTCAGATCGCCCATCTCGGCGACCCCGACAGCCAGGGCCGCGAACAGCAGCGGCAGGACGAGCATGAACAGCAGGCGCAGGAAGATCTGGCCGACGGACTTGATGATGTCCATCACCCAGGGAAGCACCTCAAGCCCCATCAGGTTGACGTAGAGTCCTCCGCCCATGCCGACGGCAAAGCCCAGCAGCATCCAGAGATAGAGCGGAATCCCGCCACGTTTCGTCGTTTCCATCTTTCCCCCTGGCGCCTGTCCCGGCGTCCTATCGAATCGGCAGGGCATAGATCAGCCCGGCCGGTCTTGCGTTCCATTGTGCGTTAAGGCCACGGGCCAGGTCGAGCGAGGAATCCGCCCCGACGTTCCGCGAGAAGATTTCGCCGTAGTTGCCCTCGGCCTCGATGGCTGCCTTCGCCCAATCCTTGCGAAGCCCCAGCGTCGGCCCGACGTCGCCCTCCACCCCGAGCAGGCGACGAACGGCCGGACTGGGCGACTGTGAGGCCATCTGGTCAACATTGTCGCTGGTTACGCCCAGCTCCTCGGCAAGGATCAGGGCGTTCAGCGTCCAGCGCACGATCGAGGTCCAGACTTCATCGCCCCGCTTTACTGCAGGCCCCAGCGGCTCCTTCGAGATCACATCCGGCAGGATGGCGTGCTGCTCCGGATTGGACATCGTCGTCCGCGCCGCCGCCAGGGCGGAAATGTCGGCGCTCAGCGCGTCGCAGTCTTCCCGCGCATAGGCCGCCCGGGCTGCCTCCTCATCGGCGGCGACGACGGGCGTGTATTCCAGCGAGCGCGCGCGGAACCAGTCGGCGACATTCAGTTCCGTGGTCGAGGCGCGCTGCACACACACCCGGGCGCCGTTCAACTCGGCCGCCGTGGCCAGGTCCAGCGACCGGCGCACCAGAAAGCCCTGACCGTCATAATAGTTGATCCCGGCGAACCGCACCCCTTCCCTCGCTTCCCGCGACAGGGTCCAGGACGTCGACCGCCACAGCACATCCACCCGGCCGCTGCGCAGTCCCTCGAACCGCTGGCTGCTGGTCAGGGGCACGAACCGCACCGCGTTGGCGTTGCCCAGCACCGCGGCCGCCAGTGCGCGGCAGAAATCGACGTCAAAACCCCGCCATTCACCGCGATTGTCCGTGTAGGCGAAACCGACCAGCCCCTCGTGCACGCCGCAATTCAGGCGGCCTCGCCGCTTGATCGCAGCCAGGGTCGGGCTGGCGAAATCGGGCGCGGCGGTCTGGCTCTGGGCGGCAGGGTCAGCGCCCTCCCCGGCGTCGACGGGACCGTCCCGGCGTCCACACGCAGCGACGGTCAGGACCAGTACGATCGCCAGCGCGGTCGCGGCGCCGCTCACCGTCTTTGGCCCCGTCTTTCGTACCCGCATCCGCGCCTCGTCGATTTCGTCAGACCTTGCGCCCCGCCTGCTTTAGAGGCCTTTGGAGGCTGAACCGCAACCCTCAGTTCCGGCGCGCATGACCGAAAGAACCGACCGTACCCGCCTGATCGCCGCCGCCACCCGTCGCGGCAGGGGCCGCCGTCCGGTCGGCCCGCCGATCGAGCGGGCGTCGACCCTGCTCAACGACACGCCCGGTGCCATGCGCGACGAAAGCCTGGGTCCGGTCTATGGCATCGAGGATCTTTCGGCGGCGCGCGAACTCCGCGACCGCCTCTGCGACCTCGAAGGCGCGACCGACGCCTGGTTGGTCCCGTCGGGCCTCGCCGCCGTCACCGTGCCCCTGACCGCCCTGCTCCGGTCCGGCGATGAGGTCCTGACCACCGACGCCCTCTATGGCCCCAGCCGGCGCTTTCTGAAGCGTCATATGGGTGCCCGCGGCGTGACCACGGCCTTTCATGACGCCGACGCCTCGACCGGGGAGGTCATCGCCGCCCTCACCGACCGCACCCGGCTGCTGCTGATCGAATCCCCGTCGTCCCTGACCTTCGAGATGCTCGACGTCCCCGCACTCGCCGACGCCTGCCGCGCGCGCGGGGTGCTGACGGTCATGGACAACACCTGGGCCGCGGGCCTCGCCTTCCGCCCGCTGGCGCATGGCATCGACGTCAGCGTCCAGGCGGTGACCAAATATGTCTCGGGCCACTCAGACCTCCTCATGGGCTCCATCGCCGTCGCCGACCCCGTCGTCGGCCGGCCGATCGCGGAGACGCTGGAGGACCTCGGCTGGCGCGTGTCGCCCGACGACGCCTGGCTGGCCCTGCGCGGCATCCGCACCATGCCGCTGCGCTATCAGGAACAGGCCCGTTCGGCCCGGATCGTCGCCGACTGGCTGCAAGCCCGGCCCGAGGTCGCCGACGTCCTCTATCCCGCCCTGCCCGGCACCGCCGGCCACGCCCTGTGGGCGCGCGACTACAGCGGCGCGGCTTCCCTCTTCGGGGTGGTGATGAGGGGCGGAGACGAGACCGCCGCCCACGCCTTCATGTCAGCCCTCGACCTGTTCGGACTCGGCTACTCCTGGGGCGGGTTCGAAAGCCTGATCACCCACGAGACGGGACAGCTGGCAGGCCGCCGGTCGCCGCCTGATCTGGCGGGGCAGCTCCTTCGCCTGCACATAGGCTTGGAGGGCCCGCACGACCTGATCGCCGATCTGGAGGATGGCCTGACCGCCTGGCGCACCGCCCTCGGCTGACCGATGCCGAATGCTGATCCGCCATGCTCCCCCGACCGTGGCGCGCCCAGCAGGACTCGAACCTGCAACCGTCCGCTTAGAAGGCGGGTGCTCGATCCGGTTGAGCTATGGGCGCCCGGGGCTGCGCCTCAAGTAGCGCGAAGCGCGGCAGCCGAACAAGGACGCGGCTCAAGTAGCGAGCCTGTCATCCCCGCGAAGGCGGGGACGCGCGGCGAGCGGTAGCCGCACCCTGATCAATGCGTCCAGGGCTGTTTGCGGCCGGTGGCGAAATTGTCGGCATAGGCCTTGAGGATAACCGGCGCTTCCTGCGGCTCATGCAGGCGGAACGGAATGCCGTGCCGCTCGGCATAGGCCACGGCCTCCTCGGCCGAATCGAAGCTCAGCCGCACCTGGCCGTTCATGTCGCTCGAGCTGGTCCAGCCCATCAGCGGATCGATGGTCCGCGCCGAGGCCGGCTCGAACTCCAGCCGCCAGCCTCTCGACGAGGCCTTGCCGGACTGCATGGCGGTCTTGGCGGGGCGATAGATGCGGGCGAGCATGGACGGTCCTCGTGACGACGGCGGGCGAACCCGCGCGGCCCAGATACCGCGCAGCCGACGCCGGGTCCAGCGCCCGAGCGCGCCGTGTCAGTCCTGTCCGGGCCGCGGCCGATTGCGGTGGCGCAAGGCGCCGCGGGCGAATCACGTGCAGTCTGTCGGACGCACCTGCTCCGGGACACACCGATGACCGCACCCGTATCCGACGTCCGGGCCGTTCACCCCGACTACAGCCGCCTCTCGATCGCCCTGCACTGGCTGATGCTGATCCTTCTGGCCGCTGTCTTCGCCTGCATCGAATTGCGGACCAACTACCCGCGCGGCAGCGACATCCGCGAGGGGCTGAAGACCTGGCATTTCATGCTCGGTCTGTCCGTCTTCGTCCTGGTCTGGGTCCGGCTGATTGCGCGCCGCAGGATGCCCTGGCTCGCACCCCAGGGCGGCTGGACCCGATGGCCGGCCCTCGCCGCGCATGTGGCGCTGTACGGCGGCATGATCGCCCTGCCGCTGCTTGGCTGGCTGACCCTGAGCGCGGAGGGTGACACCATCCCCTTCTTCGGCCTGTCCCTCCCGCCCCTGATCGGACATGACAAGGACCTCGCCCATCGGCTGGAGGATCTGCACAAGACCATCGGCGAGGCGGGATACTGGTTGATCGGCCTGCACGCCGTGGCGGCTGTTTTCCACCATTACGTCCTCAAGGACGGGACGCTGCGCCGGATGCTGCCCGGCCTGCGCTGATCAGGACCACCGCCCATGCGCCGCCTCGAACGTCACCCCGAGCGCCATCTGGTCGCTCGCATCGGCTGGCTGCGCGCCGCCGTGCTGGGGGCCAATGACGGCCTGGTTTCCACCGCCAGTCTGGTGGTCGGCGTGGCCGCAGCGGAGGCCACCCGCGGCGGCGTGCTGATCGCCGGCGTCGCCGGACTGGTGGCGGGCGCCATGTCGATGGCGGCCGGGGAATACGTCTCGGTCAGTTCCCAGTCGGACACAGAGAAAGCCGACCTTGCCCGTGAAACGGCCGAACTGGCGGCAGACCCCCAGGCCGAGGTCACCGAACTGGCCGCCATCTATGCCGCCCGAGGCGTCGAGCCAGCCCTCTCCCGGCAGGTTGCCGAACAGTTGATGGCCAGGGACGCCCTCGGCGCCCATGCGCGCGATGAACTGGGCATTTCGGAATTCACCACGGCCCGGCCGATCCAGGCCGCCCTGACGTCAGCCGCGACCTTCGCCGTGGGGGCCGCGCCCCCTCTGGTCGTGGCTCTGCTGGCGCCGCTGGACAGTCTGATGATCTGGGTCAGCGCCGTCGCCCTGGCCGGCCTGATGGGACTGGGAGCCCTGGGGGCCGCGGCGGGCGGGGCCAATGTGCCGCGCTCGGTGCTCAGGGTGGCCTTCTGGGGCGTCGTCGCCCTCGCCGCCACCGCCGGCATCGGTCGCCTGTTCGGCACGGTGGTCTAGGTCGTCCATGCGTTGAATTGGTCGGAGTGAGAGGATTCGAACCTCCGACCCTCTGGTCCCAAACCAGATGCGCTACCAGGCTGCGCTACACTCCGGCGGCGGGATTTGGCACACTCGACGCCGCGCCGCAACGCGCCGCGCGACTATTCGGCGAAGAAGGGGTGACTGACCCTGTCGCCGGGCCGGGCTCCGATCTCGTCGGCACGGCCGGCGCGCAGCTCCAGCACGCCGCTGGCGAGACCGTTCGAGGGGATGATGTCGTCCGACATTGGCGTCGCATTCTTCGCGATCGAGACGATCCGGCCGCGGGGGTCGATGTAGATGATGTCCAGCGGGCTGGGCGTATTGCGCATCCAGAACCCGCGCTCGGCCACATCGGGGAACTGGAACAGCATCCCCCGGTCGTCCGGCAGAGGTTCCCGCTCCATCAGGCCGCGCTGGCGTTCCGCGTCGTCGTCGGCGATCTCGACCATGAAGCGGTGCTCGCCGGTGGATGTCGTGACCGTCAAGGGCTCGAGGGGGTCACCCTTGGCGTCGCGCGGCGCCCCGGCCCCGGCGCAGGCCGACAGCAGCACGAGGCCGGACAACACGAGAAGTCCACGACGCTTCAACATCACCGATCCACCCTCACTGGGGCGGATGGTTCATCCGCCCGGTCTGATTTCCGCGACCACCAGGCCCTTGGGGCCCTCGGCGAACCGCACCGAGACCGTATCACCGGGCAGCAGGTCATCCAGCCCGCAGCGGCGCAACGTCTCGACATGGACGAAGATATCCCCCGGTTGACCGTCGCGCACCACGAAACCGTAGCCCTTGGTACGATTGAACCATTTAACGACGGCGGCCTCCATCGGCTCGCCCGAGGTCAGGCCATCGATTTCGCCCGCGGCACGCGCCGTCTGCTTGAGGCCTTCGTAGCCGGTCCGGCGCGGGGTAGCGACCAGTTCGGGATCACCTTCACCGAGGTCATGGACCTCCGTCACCTGCCAGCCCTTGGGCCTCCTGGCGCACTCACAGCTGATCGGCGCGCCCTCGGCGGCCGCGTCCCGGCCCGCGTCACGCAGGCTTGAGACATGCAGCAGCACGTCCTTCATGTCGGTCAACGTCGGGTCGTCCGGCACGATGAAGCCGTATCCCTTGCCGGGATCAAACCACTTCACCCGACCCGCGATTCGGACCGTCGCGACTGTCTCAACGCCCTCGTAGTCCGACACAGCCTTCCCCCTGCCCGCAATCAGAGCGAGCGGAGTTTGTTTAACACGGTTCTGTGAACGCCGGAAAAGCGAAAAACGCCGATTTTCTCAGCAAAAGCGAAATGATTTCGGCCGCGCGACATCTCGGCCCCGGTCGGACCGACCGTAAATCGTCTGAACAGGACCGGCCCATTCGCCAGGTTAAGGCGATGAACCCTGCCTCAGGGCCTGGCTTGCGGCACGTGAACGGAGGCCTCCTGCCGCAAATGGCAGGCCCGGCGAGATCAACGGGCGATGTCAGGAAAGAGGCTCCGCGCTGGCAGTCCCTAGGGGAGTCGAACCCCTCATTTCAGGTTGAAAACCTGACGTCCTAACCGATAGACGAAGGGACCGCTGCGCGGAGAGCGGGCGATATAGCCGCCGATTCCGGGGCTTGCAACCCCCTCTCCTCCCCATTTGCGAAGCAAAGGGGGAGGTGGCGTGGAGGCGCAGCCGACGAGACGGAGGGGGCAGCCGAAAGAACGGTTACGCCATCCGCGGATCGGCCACGTCCTCGATCTCGAATTGAACGCCGCGGCGGCCGTTCCAGTCATCGGCCTTCAGCCGCCCGACCACACTCAGCCCGCCCTGTCCGGCCAGCAGCGACTGGCCGCCGGGCAGGTCGGCGCAGCGCCAGGCGATGGCCTTGACCGAAGCCCCGTCGGCCCCGACCAGGCGGCAGCGCACATGGCCGCCGTTCATGGCCACCGCGTCGCGCGCCTGCACATGTTCAAGGGCGAACAACGGCTCGGGATTGGCCGGGCCGAACGGCGCCAGTTGCTCGAACTGTTCGAACAGGGCCCGCGTCGCCGCGCCCGCATCGATCAGGGCGTCGATCTCGACATGGTCGAGGGCGTCCGCGGCCGCCTGCTCGCCGATCATCCGGTCATTGAGGAAGTCGCGCAGCCGGTCGATGTCGTCGGCGCGGACCGTCAGCCCCGCCGCCATGGCGTGGCCGCCCCCGGCGATCAGCACGCCGCTTTCCCAGGCCGCCTGCACCGCCTTGCCGAGGTTCATGCCCGGCTGGGACCGGCCCGAGCCCTTGCCGAGGCCGTTCACCGCATCGACGCCGATCACCACCACCGGCTTGCGCCAGCGTTCGCGCAGGCGGCCCGCCACGATGCCGACCACGCCCGGATGCCATTCGTCGCCCGCGATCACCACCACGGCCGAGCCGTCGGCATGGGCACCGGTCGCCTCGACCATGCGGGTGGCCTGGTCGGTGACCTGTTTCTCCACCTCGCGGCGGGCGATGTTCAGGGTGTCCAGTTCCCGCGCCAGCGCCGCCGCCTCGACGGGGTCGTCGGTCGACAGCAGGCGGGCCCCGAGGTCCGACTTGCCGATCCGCCCGCCCGCATTGATGCGCGGCCCGAGGATGAAGCCCGCATGGTTCGACTTGGCCGGCCCCGGCTCGGCCCC
>JAUYAG010000038.1 GCA_030693575.1 Brevundimonas sp.
CGCAGGGTCTTGTGCGTCGTGGTGGTGACGACATGGGCGTGCGGCAGCGGGTCGGGATAGACACCGCCGGCGATCAGGCCCGCATAGTGGGCCATGTCGACCATGAGATAGGCCCCGACGCTGTCGGCGATCTCGCGGAACCGTTTGAAGTCGATGTGCCGGCTGTAGGCGCTGGCGCCGGCGATGATCAGCTTCGGCTTTTCACGTTCGGCCATCTCGGCGACGTTGTCATAGTCGATCAGGCAGTCGCCCTGACGGACCGTATAGGTCACCGGCCGGAACCATTTTCCCGACTGGTTGGCGGGCGAGCCGTGGGTCAGGTGGCCGCCGGCGGCCAGATCCATACCGAGGAAGGTATCGCCCGGCTGAAGCAGGGCCTGAAACACCGCCTGGTTGGCCTGGGCGCCGGAGTGCGGCTGGACGTTGGCGAAGGCGCAGCCGAACAGCTGTTTGGCGCGCTCGCGGGCGAGGTTCTCGGTGACATCGACATATTCGCAGCCGCCGTAATAGCGGCGACCCGGATAGCCCTCGGCGTATTTGTTGGTCAGGACCGACCCCTGCGCCTCCAGCACCGCCTTCGAGACGATGTTCTCGGAGGCGATCAGTTCGATCTGCTCCTTCTGGCGGCCCAGTTCGCCCTGGATCCCGCCGAAGATGTCGGGATCAGCCTCGGCGAGGCTCTTCGAGAAATAGGCGTCGTGGGTGAAGGCGGTCACGAAGGAGCCCCGATACTAGAGTTGCGCCGAAACAGGCGACTCCTCTACGCCGCCGGCCGGGCGACCACAACATCTGGTGGGTCAGCGCGACGCCAGCGCCCTTTTCAGCTTGGCGATGGCGATCCGCTCGAGGCCCGTCCGCTCCGTCACCGGCCCGATCGCCGAGGCCTCAATGCCGGTGGCGACGTGCACGACCGAACATTTGAGGTAGGCCCCGTTGCGGGTCAGCTCGACGATGACCTCGCCGATGTCCTCAGGCGACGGCAGGGAGCCGCGCCACGTTGCAGTGGGTCCACAGCCTGTCCATGGCGCGGACGAGGTCGTCCATCATGGCGTCGGTGTGGTTGGGCGACGGGGTGAAGCGCAGCCGCTCGGTGCCCTTGGGCACGGTCGGATAGTTGATCGGCTGGACATAGACGCCGTGCTCTTCCAGCAGCATGTCCGAGATCATCTTGGCGTGGACGGGGTCGCCGACGAACACCGGGACGATGTGGCTGACCGACTCCATCACCGGTATGCCCGCGGCCCGGAAACGGGCCTTGAGCGTGGCCGCGCGCTCCTGATGCGCGTCGCGCAGTTCCGGATGGGCCTTCAGATGCCGCACCGAGGCCAGGGCTCCGGCGGTCAGGGCCGGCGGCAGGCTGGTGGTGAAGATGAAGCCCGAGGCCCAGCTGCGCACCGCGTCGATGATCACCGCGTCGGCGGCGATATAGCCGCCCATGACGCCGATGGCCTTGCCGAGGGTGCATTCGACGATGTCGATCCCGTCCAGCACCCCGTCGCGCTCGGCCACGCCCGCGCCGGTCGCGCCGTACAGGCCGACCGCATGGACCTCGTCGAGGTAGGTCAGGGCGTTGTATTTGCGGGCCAGGGCGATGGTGCCGGCGAGGTCGGCGATGTCGCCATCCATCGAATAGACGCTCTCGAAGGCGATCAGCTTGGGCGCCTCGGCCGGGGCGTCGCGCAGCAGGGCCTCAAGGTGTTCCAGATCGTTGTGGGCGAAGATGTGCCGCTCGCAGCCGCCGTTGCGGATGCCGGCGATCATCGAGGCGTGGTTCAGGCTGTCGGAGAAGATGATCAGCCCCGGCAGGATACGCTGCAGGGTGGTCAGGGTCGCCTCATTGGCCACATAGCCCGAGGTGAACAGCAGCGCCGCTTCCTTCCGGTGCCAGCTGGCCAGCTCGGCCTCCAGATCGACCGCCGAGCGCGTCGTGCCGGAGATGTTGCGGGTGCCGCCGGCGCCGGCGCCGACCTCGTCGATCTCGGCCTGCATGGCCTCCAGCACCGCCGGATGCTGGCCCATGCCGAGGTAGGCGTTGGAGCACCAGACGACCACGTCCTGCTCGGACCCGTCCTCGCGGCGCCGCTTCGCCAGCGGGAACTCGCCGCGCACGCGCTTGAGGTCCGCAAAGACCCGATAGCGCCCCTCGCCCTTGACCTGCTCGACGGCGGTCTGGAATGCGGCCTGGTAGTCGAACATCGAATGGACCTCGTGACGAGCCTGACCATGCCCACCTGCGAGTCCCCGGGTCACCTCCGGAAAACTCCTGAAGGCCGGGGGCTCAGGGGCGCTGGGCGAGGATCGCCATACGCACGAGTTCCGACAGGCTGCGGGCCTGCATCTTGGTCATGACATTGGCGCGGTAGACCTCGACCGTCCGGGGACTGATCTCGAGATCGTAGGCGATGACCTTGTTGGCGTGGCCGGCGACCAGCCCTTCAAGCACCTGACGCTCCCGGGCCGAGAGGGTGGCGAGCCGGCTGCACACTTCGGCGCCCTGTCCGGAAATCTCCGCCGCCTGGGTCTGTTCGGCGACGGCCGCGCGGATCGAGGCCAGCAGGGCATCATCGTCGAACGGCTTTTCGATGAAATCCTTCACGCCGGCGCGCACCGCCTCGATCGCCAGCGGCACGTCGGCATGGCCGGTCATGACGATGACGGGATGTCGAACCCCCAGCTCGTTCAGCCGCCGCACCATCTCCAGCCCGCTCATGTCCGGCATGCGCACATCGGTGACGATGCAGCCCGGCTCCAGTTCCTGCGCGCGGGCCAGAAGGGCCGCGGCGGACTCATAGGTCCGCGAAACGAGGTTGGCCGTGTCCAGCAGGAAGGCGAGGGAATCCCGGATCGCGGCGTCGTCGTCGACTACATGGATGACCGGCTCATTCGGCATCGCTGAGATCCTCCTCGCCTACGGCGCGCAGTGTAAAGCAGAACCGGGTGCCTCCACCCGGATTTGGCTCCATCCAGAGGCGCCCGCCATGCGCCTCGATGATGGTTCGTGAGATTGACAGGCCCACCCCCATGCCCGTCCGTTTGGTCGTGACAAAGGGCTGGAACAGCTGGTCCGCGATCTGGGGGCTGATCCCGGATCCCGTATCGGCCACCGTCACCTGGGCGTGATCATCGTCTGCGGGATCGATCCGGACTTCGAGCACCCTCTTCGCCACGGATTCCATGGCCTCCATGGCGTTGCGTATCAGATTGAGCGTCACCTGCTGAATCTGGACCTTGTCGGCGAGGACGAAGTCGATGCCCGGCGCGAACTTGAACTGGACGCGGACGCCGTGCTCCTTGGCTCCGACGAGGGCCAGGGCGCTGGCTTCCTCGATCAATTTCGGGAGGCTTTCAACCCGCCGTTCGGCCTCGCCGCGAGCGACAAAGTCGCGCAGCCGGCGGATGATTTCGCCGGCACGCAGCGCCTGGTCGCCGGCCTTTTCTATGGCTTCCAGCAGACGCTCGCGCGGCACCGGCTCGGCGGCCAGCAGACGCGACGAGCCCTTCAGGTAGTTGGCCATGGCCGACAGCGGCTGGTTCAGTTCGTGCGCCAGGGCGGACGCCATTTCGCCCATGGCGGTCAGACGTGACATGTGGACCAGTTCGGATTGAAGCTCCTGGAGCCGCTGCTCAGTGTCCTGCCGCTCGCTCAGGTCGCGGATGAAGCCGGTGAAGTAGCGCTGGTCCCCGGAAATCATCTCGCCGACGGACAGCTCCATGGGAAAGGTCGAGCCGTCGCGGCGCTCTCCCACCACGACCCGGCCGACACCGATGATGCGGCGTTCGCCCGTGGTCAGGTAGCGGTCCAGATAGCCGTCGTGCTGCTCCCGGTAGGAATCGGGCATCAGCATCTTCACGTTCTTTCCGATCACCTCCTCGGCTTTCCAGCCGAACAACCGTTCCGCCGCGACACTGAAGGACTGCATCATCCCGCGCTCGGTGATGACCACCATGGCGTCCGGTACGGTGGCGAGGATGGATTGAAGGTGCGCTTCACGGGCGAGCAGGTCGCGATTCACGGCCTCGGCGCGGGACCGCATGATCTGGAAGGCCTCGCCGCCGGCCGTGATCGCCGCCCCGATCAGCAGGAAGATCATTCCGCCGATCAGATCGGCGCCTGTCAGGCCATCGGCGGCGCCCGCGACATACAGACCGCCGGCAAGGCCGAGCAGGATCGCCACCGCGCCGGCGGGCGCGCCGCCAAACGCCGCGGCGGCGATGACCGCCGGCATGAAGATCAGGAAGGCCAGCCGCTCCTCGTGCAGGGGCGACATGATCGGGCGAAGCATGAATCCGGCGGCGGTGAGCGAGACAGCGGTCACAAGGCCGAGGCGGGTATGTCTCGCCGCCAGCATCCAGTCCCGGATAGACCGGGCCTCGATCGCCTGCGGGGTGGTAGTCGTCATCCTAGCCTCCGCAACAACCCGTAGGTGAAACCCCCGAATTCCGCCAGATGCCTTGAGTCGCTAGGTCGGCGTATGCCGCACAATGACCACGACCGAACGGGCCCGGCGACACTGTCGGAGGGCCTGCCTCCGGCCTGGCGTCCGCATGCCGCGCGCAGTCTGCCACGCTACACCAGCTATCCCACGGCGGTCGCCTTTGCGCCCGTCGAGGGCGAGGCGGAGGTCCGGAGGTGGCTGTCCGCCATCGCCGCCGACCAGACGATCTCCGCCTATGTGCATGTGCCCTTCTGCCGGCGGTTGTGCTGGTATTGCGGTTGCCACACCAGCGTCGTTCACGACTACCAGCGGGTCGAGGCCTTCTTCGGGACCCTGATGCGCGAGGTGGGCCTGTGGGCAGACGCCCTGCCTGCGCACGCCGGCGCCGCCCACCTGCATTTCGGCGGTGGCAGCCCCAACGCCCTTTCGCCTGAACATTTCCTGGCCCTCGTTCGCCGCATGGCCGATCGCTTCGCCCTGCGGCCGGGCGCCGAGGTGGCCGTTGAACTGGACCCGGGCATGCTGTCCGAAGCCTTTATCGACGCCGCGGGCGAGGCAGGGGTGACCCGTGCAAGCCTTGGGGTGCAGACCTTCGACCGGGACGTGCAGGCGCGGGTGAACCGGATCCAGTCCTTCGACCAGGTGGCCGCCGCCGTCGCCCGACTGCGGCAGGTCGGCGTCGAGGCAATCAATTTCGACCTGATGTACGGACTTCCGGGCCAGACCCCGGAAAATGTCGCGGCCTCGACCGAGGCGGCCGTGACGCTGAGGCCTGATCGCGTGGCGGTGTTCGGCTACGCCCACGTGCCCTGGATGAAGAAGCATCAGGTCATGATCGGCGAAGGCGATCTCGCCGACGGCGACGGGCGCTGGGCCCAGGCCGAGGCGGCCGATTCGGTCCTGCGGGGCGCGGGCTACCTGCGGATCGGGCTGGATCACTATGCCCTGCCCGGAGATCCGCTGGCACTGGCCGCGGCCGCGGGAAAACTGCGCCGGAATTTTCAGGGCTACACGGATGATCCCGCGCCTGTGCTGGTGCCTGTCGGACCCTCCTCGATCGGTCGGCTGGCCGCGGGCTTCATCCAGAACGCCGCGGCGACTGACGTCTGGAGCCGCGCTGTCGACGCCGGTCGACTGCCCGTCGTGCGGAGCCTTCCGGTGACGGCGGAGGATGAGCTGCGCGCCGGGGTCATTGAACGTTTGATGTGCGACCTGACCGTCGACGTCGGCGCGGAGTGTCGGGATCGCGGATTCGAGCCCACGGCGCTGGACGCCTCCGTAGCGGCCGCGTCGGCGCTCGAGGCCGACGGCCTGTGCCGCGTCGAGGGCCGCACGGTGACCATACCCGACGAGGCGTTCCGACTGATGCGCGTGGTTGCCGCCTGCTTTGACGCCGGTCTGGCCCCCGCCGAGCGGCGGCACGCCCGAGCCGTCTGACAGGGCCGCGGTCGACATCAGGGAAACCCCTTAGGGGGCAGACCCGAATACCGGCGAACCGAACCGGGTCCTAGCTTGCAGCATCGACCGTGCCTGGAGGATCGGATGCCCGCCCTACGATATTGCGAACCCCGGGAACCGGCCGCGCCTTCGATGGACCCCACGCTCGACTGCGCCCTCTGCGGTGCCTTCGTCAGCGCGACGACGGCACCCCGGTCGCCGTTCGCTCCTGGCGCGCTTCTGTTCCGGCAGGGTGAGCCGGTCCGGCTCGTCTACCGGATCCTGAGCGGTGCCGTGATCAGTTATCGGCTGCTGAGCGATGGCCGACGCCAGGTCACCGGCTTCCATCTGCCAGGCGATTTTCTGGGTCTCGAAGCCGGCGTCGAGCATGCGACCACGACAGAGGCGCTCAGCCGTGTCGACGCCCTGGCGATGGAGCGCACCGAGCTCGCCGGGCGCGCCGTGACCGATGTGGGTCTGGCGCGGGCCCTGTGGCAGGTCACCGTCCGCGCGTTCCGCCGCAGCGAGGATCACGCCCTGCTTCTCGCGCGGCAGGGGGCCACCGAGCGTGTCGCGGCCTTCCTGCTGGACTTCGCCGACCGTATGGGATGGCCCGAAATCATGGACCTGCCCATGACACGGCAGGACATCGCCGACCATGTCGGCCTGACCATCCACACGGTCTCGCGGACGCTGTCCCAGCTCCAGGCCCAGGGCATGGTGGAAGCCCGCTCATCCCGCCATGTGCGCCTGCTTCAGCGGGGCCGGCTGGAGGGAATGTGCGCGTGACGGCGACGACCGTTATCTGCACCCCAAGGCCGGCCGTCATCCTGGTGGACGACGACCCCGCCGTTACCCACGCCATGCAGTTCTCGTTCGACCTTGAGGGGCTGGACGTCCGCAGTTTCCAGGACGGCGAAAGCCTGCTGGCCGTGGACGATCTGCCGGAAAAGGGCTGCCTGATTCTGGACCACAACCTTCCGGGCATGGACGGCCTGGCGCTGCTGGACCGTCTCCGCGCGGCGGACATCCGCCTTCCGGCGATCCTGATCACGACCAATCCGCGAGCCGCCCTGCGGAACCGCGCGGCAGCCGCCGGCGTGCCGATCATCGAGAAGCCGCTTCTGACCGACGCCTTGCTTACGGCCGTGCGCACAGCGCTGGCGCGACAGGGCTGAGAGACGCCTTCAGGTCGCAGGGCTGAGCGCGGTCCGCGGCTTCATCAGCCAGGCACCTGTTCCGGACGCGCCGAGCGCCGCGACCAGCAGGGCCACGGCGGCCACGCAGCGCACGCAATGACCCAGGGTCGGCCCGCACATCGGACCCGTCAGAGCCATGTGATCAACAGCCAGCAGGCCAGCGATCGCCGCCGCGCCTCCAAAGGCGAGGCCGAGCACGACAAGGGCGGCGCCCAGAATTTGCCGATCCTGAATGTCCTGAATTCGCATCTTGAATCTCCTTGGACCCACAAGACCTGCAATTTGCGTGGCGGGCTTTGCGCCAGCGCAAGGCGCGAGTCGGGAAGGCCGGGCACGGAGGCGTTCTCTGATCGAGGGGTCTATCCGAATGCCGTCCATCGCAAAGCCCGACGCCGACACGCCGTCAGACGTCGTCGCCCTGTTTCTGTTTCTCGGCGTAGCCGCCGTCCTGGCGCTGTTTGCGACCGGCCTGACCGACGACGCGGGGTTCCGGTTCCACGGATACATCCTGATGGCCGCCTCGGTTCTGGCGCTCAGCGCCCTGACCATCGGCTTCGCCCACGGGAAGTTCCGCGCTGACCCCAACCGCTACCAGGACGGCGTGATTCGCGCGGGCGTGATCGCCACCATGTTCTGGGGCGTCATCGGCATGACGGTCGGCGTCTTCATCGCCGCCCAGCTGTCGTGGCCCGAGATTTTCTACTTCCCTGAACACGGCTGGCTGAACTTCGGCCGATTGCGGCCCCTGCATACCTCGGGCGTGATCTTCGCCTTTGGCGGCAACGCCCTGATCTGCACCTCCTTCTGGGTGGTGCAGCGGACCTGCAAGGCGCGACTGGCGGGCGGGATCTGGCCGTGGTTCGTGTTCTGGGGCTACCAGCTGTTCATCGTGCTGGCGGCCACCGGCTATGTCGCCGGCATCACCCAGTCGCGCGAATACGCCGAACCCGAATGGTACGTCGACATCTGGCTGACGATCGTCTGGGTCGCCTATCTGCTGGTCTTCCTCGGCACGATCTGGAAGCGCAAGGAACCCCACATCTATGTGGCCAACTGGTTCTACCTGGCCTTCATCGTCACCGTCGCCCTGCTGCACCTGGTCAACAACGCCGCGGTGCCGGTCGGCCTGCTGGAAGCGCGCAGCTATTCAGCCTTTGGCGGGGTGCAGGATGCGCTGGTCCAGTGGTGGTACGGCCACAACGCGGTCGGCTTCTTCCTGACCGCCGGCTTCCTGGCG
>JAUYAG010000046.1 GCA_030693575.1 Brevundimonas sp.
CGGGCCACCTTCTCCCCCGAGGGGAGAAGGCCACCTCTTCCTACCGCAGCACTTCGACCCGGTCGGCCAGGATCACCACGTCCTTGCGGCAGCCGTTGGTGATGGTCGAACCCTGCCAGTCGTGGGTCTGGGCCTGGCCGCGGTCGGCCCACGCCAGGGTCCGGCCGCTGAACCGCACCTGCGAGCCGGAAAGGTCGCCCGACGCCCGCTGCAGGTTCCGCGGCAGCGCGCCCGAGACACAGGCGCGCGAGACCGGATTGCTCAGGTCGCGCTGCCCGGAGAACAGCTGGAATTCCTCACCGGTCACCCGCACCCAGCCGGTGAACGCGCTGGCCGAGGCGTCGAAGCCGGTGGGCGGCGGGGCGGTGTTGGGGCCCGAGGCGCATGCGCCCAGGGCGAGGGTTCCGGCCAGGATCAGAACAGTACGCATCTCAAGTCCTCTGCAGACCGCTCGCACCGGTTCGGCCCGGATTGAGCGGGGTTATCGTTGTCCGCCCACGTGGGTCACGCCGCCCATATAAGGTACGAGCGCATCCGGAACCCGGATGGATCCATCGTCCTGCTGATAGTTCTCCATGATCGCGACAAGCGTGCGACCGACGGCCAGACCCGAACCGTTCAGCGTGTGCACGAACTCGGTCTTCTTCTCCCCGGTCCGCTTGAACCGCGCGTCCATCCGCCGGGCCTGGAAGTCCCCGCAGTTGGAGCAGGAGCTGATCTCCCGATAGGTCCCCTGCGACGGCAGCCAGACCTCCAGATCGAAGGTCTTCTTCGCCGAAAAGCCCATGTCGCCCTTGCACAGCAGCATCCGGCGATACGGCAGGTTCAGCTTCTCCAGCACCGCCTCGGCGCAACGCACCATCCGCTCGTGCTCGGCCTCGGAGTCCTCCGGCCGCGTAATCGAGACCATCTCCACCTTGTGGAACTGGTGCTGCCGGATCAGGCCGCGCGTATCCCGCCCCGCCGACCCCGCCTCGGCCCGGAAACAGGGCGTCAGGGCGGTGAAGCGGATCGGCACCGCCAGCTCGTCCTCGGACAGGATCTGCTCGCGGACCAGATTGGTCAGGGAGACTTCGGCGGTGGGGATGAGGAAGTGTCTGCGCGCTACCAATCGCGCTTCGGAGGCAGGGACGTGTTCAAAATCGAAGTTCCCTTCGCCGTCGACGAAGACATCCACCCCTTCGCCGCGCTCGTAGTAGACCCCGGAGGTCGCGGCAGCTCCGACTTCGTTGGGGATATGGGTTGAAGTGGCAAAAAACAGGTCGTCGGCAAACTTCGGCAACTGCCCCGTTCCGAACATCGCCTCATCGCGCACCAGATACGGCGGATTGACCTCCAGATAGCCGTGCTCGCCCGTCTGCACATCCAGCATGAACTGGCCGATGGCGCGTTCCAGCCGCGCCAGCCCGCCCTTCAGCACGGCGAACCGCGACCCCGACATCTTCGCCGCCGCCTCGAAGTCCAGCAGGCCCAGGGCCTCGCCCAGATCGGCGTGATCCTTCGCCGGCCCGCCCTCGCGCGGCCGCCCCCAGGGCTGGCCCCACAGCACGTTTCCGGCCTCGTCCTCGCCGTCCGGCACATCGTCCGCCGCCAGGCTCTTCTGCGCCGCCAGCAGGTCGCGCAGGGCCTTGCCGACCCGCGCCTCCTCGGCCTCCGCCGCCGCGATCTCGCCCTTCAGGCTCTCGACCTCGCCCTTCAGCCGTTCCGCCTCGACGAGGTCCTTCCGGCCCATCGCCGCCCCGATCAGCTTGGAGCTCTCATTGCGCCGCGCCAGCGCCGTCTGCCCCGCCGTCTGCGCCGCCCGCAGCGCCGTATCCAGCGTCAGGATTTCATCGACCAGAGCCTGCGCCCCCTCGACCCCGCGCGACGACCAGCCGCTCACGAAGGCGGCGGGGGTGTCTCGGATGGCGCGGATGTCGTGCATGGTCGGTCTCGGTGGGAGGAAGGCCGCGTCGGGTCGAGAAGGCGTAGCCTTCTGACCGCGGCCCGGCGAGATGCTGCTCTAGCGGGCGCGGTGGATTCCGCCAACCACCCGAATCCTTCTCCCCTTGAGGGAGAAGGTGCCCCGGAGGGGCGGATGAGGGGTGAAACACCCGTCGTTGCGGTTGGCGGCAACCCCTGCCGACCTGCCTGCGGAAACAGCCCCCTCATCCGAGCGGCTCCGCCGCCCACCTTCTCCCTCGAGGGGAGAAGGGACCGTTCCTTCCCTCGCCGTGTCTTCTCGCCCTTCTCGACCCCCAACAGTGTCTTCGCGCCCCTGCCCCCGGAGCCAATTTCACCCTGCGTCCGAATCTGACGCAGCCATATGCCTTACTGCCCAAACCCCCACGGGGCCGGTCTTTGACAGCCTTGATCCACCGCTCCGCCCGCCCCAGGACGCAGCGCTCCGACCCCACCGGGTACAAATCCTGTACCGCCCCGACCCAATTTTTTGGGTCGACTGAAGACTCTCAGATCAGCCCGGCCATCGGCGAGCTCGCGCTCGCATACATCCGCCGCGGCATCCGCCCCGCCAGATAGCCCTGCCGCCCCGCGATCACGGCATGCTTCATCGCCGAAGCCATCAGGATCGGATCCTTGGCCCCCGCGATCGCCGTGTTCATCAGCACCGCATCGCAGCCCAGCTCCATGGCCAGGGTCGCGTCCGACGGCGTCCCGACCCCGGCATCGACCAGCACCGGCACGGTCGCCTGTTCGATGATCAGCCGGATATTGACCGGGTTCTGGATGCCCAGGCCCGAGCCGATCGGCGCCGCCGCCGGCATGATCGCCGCGGCCCCCGCCTCCTCCAGCCGCCGGCACATCACCACATCGTCGGTGCAATAGACCATGACCTGGAAGCCGTCCTTGATCAGCAGCTCCAGCGCCCGCAGCGTCTCGATCATGTCCGGATACAGGTGCGCCGTGTCCGACAGTACCTCCAGCTTGACCAGGTCCCAGCCCCCCGCCTCGCGCGCCAGCCGCAGCGTCCGCACCGCGTCCTCACCGGTGAAACAGCCGGCGGTATTGGGCAGGAAGGTGAACCGGTCCGGCTTCACATAGTCGACCAGCATCGGCTGGTTCGGATCGGTGAGGTTCACCCGCCGCACGGCCACGGTGACGATCTCCGCCCCCGCCGCCTCGGCCGCGTCGGCATTCTCCTGATAGGTCTTGTACTTGCCGGTGCCGACGATCAGCCGGCTGGAGAAGGTCCGGCCGGCCACGGTCCAGGTGTCTGTAGAGGGGGATGCATGCGCGTTCATGCTAGGTGTCTATGGGCCGACACGCTGCCTGAAAAGCGCCAAAGAACGAAAAAGGCCGGACACGAGGTCCGGCCCTTCGACAGGCCCCCTTTCGAGGGCAAGGACTTGCGTCCAGCGGTCTCAGGACCGTGGCCAATATATACACAGCCTCGAGGCGAATTTCAATCATCATCGGGAGGCCGGGGGAGCGAGGCCTCGATAATCCGGCGCAACGCCAGTCGCACCAGTCGCCCGACCTGATGCATGTCCTCGTCACCGACCTTGGGATAAATCCGGTTGTCGAAACGGTCCCTCAACGGAAACAGCCGCTCTGACGCCACTGTGTAGATATGGTTGCACAAGACCCAGGACGTTGTTTCGTGACGCTTGGGGTTTGGATTCACAGGCAAGGCATAGGCGTAGTGATCGCCCGTGTGATCGACCGTCGTCATTGGGACAACGATGTGCGGGTTCGCCAGCTTTTGCCCGGATCGAATGACAATGACGGGGTGAACATCGTCAAACTCCGGCAACACGTTGGAGATTGAAAAGTCGCACCAATAAACTTGAGCGTAGCGCGGAACGCTATCGATCCTCAGCGGCGGCTTTGGCGGCTTGTAGCTCATGGTCAAGCTTGCAATGCCCGGTTGCGCTTGTCCATCACTCGCTCAGCCCGTTCAGCCCCCACCCACAAACTGCACCAGTTCCACCCGGTCCCCCTCGGCCAGCGCCGTCGTCGCATGCAGGGACCGCGGCACGATCTCCAGATTGCGCTCGACCGCCACCTTGCGCACGTCCAGCCCAAGTTCCTCCACAAGGGCAAGGATGGTCGCGGCTTCAACCTCGCGATGTTCCCCGTTGACCTGGATGCGCATGCCCTTACGTCACTCTTTCACACGCGCGGTTTGATAACCGCCACGCCTCAGCTAAAAGGCCGGTCCGATTCCGGTCGGACCGTCCCATACGCGAGCGCAATGCCCGAGACCCCCGTCCTCTACGTCCTGAACGGCCCGAACCTCAACCTGCTTGGGGTGCGCGAGCCCGACATCTACGGACATGAGACCCTCGCCGACGTCCAGGCCCTGTGCGAACGGGCCGCGGACGGGGCGACCCTGGTCTTCCACCAGACCAACCACGAGGGCGAACTGATCGATTGGGTCCACGAGGCCCGCGAAAAGGCCTCGGCCCTCGTCATCAACGCCGCCGGCTACACCCACACCTCCGTGGCCCTGCTGGACGCGCTCAAGACCCTGACGATCCCGATCGTCGAATGCCATCTGTCCAATCCGGCGGCGCGCGAGCGCTTCCGGCATCGCTCCTATGTTTCGCCGGTCGCCGCCGGCGTGGTTTCGGGCTTCGGCTCATTCAGCTACGAACTGGCCGTCAGGGCCGCCCTGAATTTGGTCCGGGGGCTGGCGCAGGAACACCGCGCCGCCGCCGATCGTTCGGTTTAGAAGGTAACAAGAGGCTCCCATGGCCGAATCCAAAACGCCCGCTCCCAAGCTCAAGAACGAAGCCGAGATCGACACCTCGCTGGTGCGGTCACTGGCCGACATCCTGAACGACACCTCCCTCACGGAGATCGAGGTCGAGCGCGGCGAGCTGCGCATTCGCGTCGCCCGTGAAATCGTGGCCGCTCCGGTCATGCAATAC
>JAUYAG010000056.1 GCA_030693575.1 Brevundimonas sp.
CCCGTCGCCGAGGTCAGGATTGTAGGTGCGGAATAGATGCCAGTGATTGCGCATCGCGATCGGGCCGGGTTGGCCGGGCTGGGGCTAGAACCGGCCGAAATGGGCGATCCATTCCGCGTCGGTCAGGGTCTCCAGGCCCACGGTCGCGGCGGCGCGGTCGTTACGGAAACGCAGGAGGGTTTGCGGGAAGCCCGCCGCCCGGACCGCGTCGCCATAGTCGTTCCCCAGAGCGAAGAAGCGGGGATCGGGGGCATGGGCGGGCGTGACGGGCATCCGGCGCAGATGCGGTCTCCGGTCCTTCGGCGCAACCGCCGAACGCGGTTGAACCGCCGGGCCCCTCGCGTATTGTAGGCCTCAGACATCAGGCCGGGTCTCCCGGTCAGGCTGGCGCGCACTCCCTGGCGGCGCGAATCCGGTCCGGCGTCCGTCGATAACCTGACGCCACGACAGTCCCTTCCAGAATTCCGGAGGCCCGCCGTGGCGCGCAAGATCACTCTCGACTTCCTCAAGACCGAGGCCGCGTCCGGCATGGTGCTGGGTCTGGCGGCCCTGGCTGCCCTGATCGTCGCCAACTCGCCGCTGGCCCCCGCCTATTTCGCCTGGCTGAAGAGCGAGCACATCCTGCAGGTCGGCCCTCTGCTGCTGGAACTGATGATCTCGGATTGGATCAAGGAAGGCCTGATGGCGGTTTTCTTCCTCGTGGTCGGGCTGGAGATCAAATACGAGATCCTCAAGGGAGAGCTCAGCGATCCCCGCCAGTTGGCCACGCCGGTGCTGGCCGCACTGGGCGGCATGATCGCGCCGGCCCTCGTCTATCTGGCCGTTTCAGGTCTGCTGGACGGGCCGCACGGCGGCTGGCCGATCCCCCTGGCGACCGACATCGCCTTCGCCCTCGCGGTCTTCGCCGTGGCGGCGCGCGGCCTGCCGTCCTCGCTGCGGGTCTTCCTGCTCACCCTGGCGATCGTTGACGACCTCGGGGCCATCGCCCTGATCGCCGTCCTGTTCTCGAGCGGCGTCGACTGGGTCCCGCTGGCCTGGGTCGCGGGTCTGCTGGCGGTCGCCGCCCTGTTCGCGTCGCGCCGGCGCGTGGCCGCGCCCTTCTGGGTGCTGGGTTTCGGCCTGGTCTGGTACCTGACGGTGCTCGCCGGCCTGTCCACCTCCCTGACAGCGGTGGCCTTCGCCCTGATCGTGCCGGTCGCTGATCGAAGCGACGACCAGCAGAGTCCGTTGAAGGAGGCGATGCACGACCTCCACCCCTATGTCGCCTATCTGGTCCTGCCGCTGTTCGCCTTCGCCAAGGCCGGCGTCTCCTTCGCCGGCCTGTCGCTGGAGCAGGCGTTCGCGCCGCTGGTGCTGGGCATCGCCCTGGGCCTGTTCGTCGGCAAGCAGATCGGGGTGTTCGGCTTCGCCTGGCTGGCCTCGGCCCTGAAGATCGGTCGCCGCCCCACGGACGCGACCTGGCTGGAGCTCTATGGCGTCAGCCTGCTGTGCGGGGTCGGGTTCACCATGAGCCTGTTTGTCGGGATCCTCGCCTTCCCGGGTGCGGTCGACTCGGTGGAGCAGGTCGAGGTCAAACTGGGCGTGCTGGCGGGGTCATTCCTGTCGGTCGTCCTGGGCGCCTCGGTGCTTGCCCTAGCGACCCGACGGCGCAAGATTTTGGCCGAGACGGCCACGGATACTCACGCCAGCTAGGCGAATATTGACCTAGCGTCATCAGTTTCTGTCGCTTTTGCGTCACAGTCGGCCTTCCGCCATGGCGGAAATGAGGCATCAACGGGCCCCGCTCCTTGTCGCTGACTCCGGCTTGGATTACGCCGGAGACTGGACTTACCGCGCTCCACAGAAGGGTGCGGTCCAGGGATCAGGAAACGCCGCGGTCGCCGTCCAAGACGGAGTCCCGGCCCATGTCGGGGAGCCACCATGCGCCTTACCAACCTTCTTCGCACCACCGTCTCGGCCGCTGTGGTCGGGGCCTGCGCCTTCGGCTTCGCCGGCGTCGCATCCGCCCAGGACCAGGACGGCCCGCAAACCATCGACGACATCATCGTCACCGCCCAGAAGCGCGAACAGAACCTGCAGGACGTGCCGATCGTGGTCACCACCCTGTCGGCGGAAACGCTGCAGGACGCGGGCGTTCGCGACATCAAGGATCTGCAGATCCTGACCCCCGGCATGACCGTCACCTCGACGTCGTCGGAAGCCTCGACCACCGCCCGCATCCGCGGCGTCGGCACGGTCGGTGACAACCCCGGCCTCGAAAGCTCGGTCGGCGTGGTCATCGACGGCGTCTATCGCTCGCGCAACTCGGTCGGCTTCGGCGATCTGGGCGAAATGGCCCGCATCGAGGTCCTGAAGGGCCCGCAAGGCACGCTGTTCGGCAAGAACACCTCGGCCGGCGTCATCAACATCATCACGGAAGCCCCGTCGTTCACGCCGGAATTCAACGCTGAACTGAACGTCGGCAACTTCGGCGCCATGGGCGCTTCGGGCTCGGTCTCCGGCCCGATCAGCGACACCCTGGCCTTCCGCCTGTACGGCAGCCGTCGCGTCCGCGACGGCTTCTACGGCGTGGATACCGGCGACGGCCCGCGCATCCAGACCGATGACGCCAACCAGGACTTCGGCACCGTGCGCGGCCAGCTGCTGTGGCTGCCGAATGACAACACCTCGGTGCGCCTGATTGCCGACTATTCCACGCGGGACGAATACTGCTGCACCGGCGTGCAAATCCGCTCCGGCCCGACGCAGGCCTTTATCGATCTGCTGTCGAACGGTTCGGGTGCCCGGCCCCCGGCGGCCGGCTTCGGTGCCCTGCCGTTCTCGCGTCTGGCCTATGCCAACCGTGATTCCGGCCAGGAAGTGAATGACCGCGGCGTCTCGCTGGAGGCCACCATTGACCTCCCGGGCATGTTCGGCGGAGCGACCCTGACCTCGCTGACCTCGGCCCGCGAGTGGGAGACGGTGCTCGGCCAGGACATCGACTATACCGGCGCCGACATCGCTTACCGCAACCCGGACGGCCAGAACGGCTACAGCGTCGACAACCTGACCCAGGAGTTCCGTCTGGCGGGCTCGACGGACCGGCTCGACTGGCTGGTCGGTGTGTTCGCCACGTCGGAGGATATCACCCGCAGGGACAGCTGGTTCTTCGGCTCTGACTACACGCCCTACATCTCGTTCCTGCTCAGCGCGAACCTGAACGCCCTCAGCGCCGGTGCCTTCCCGATCAGCCCCGGCATCATCGGCTGCTTCACGCGTCCGGGGCAGACCTCGGGCCTGACCGGCCTGCAAGGCTGTCTGGCCAGCGGCGGCAGCGGCTCGCTCCCGATCGGTCCCGGCGGTTCGCTGGTCACCGTCCCGACGGCGCAGGCCACGGGCCAGGGCTTCACCGTGGGTCAAGGCTATGCCGACGCCTACGACCAGGAGTCGACGTCCTTCGCGATCTTCACCAACAACACCTGGCATGTGACCGATCAGTTCGATCTGACCCTGGGCCTGCGCTACACCATGGACGACAAGTCCCTGGACGGACTGCAGGACAACGTCGGCACCAACGGCGCGGCCTGCGCTGCGGCCGCCGCCAACCAGCTTGCGATCGCCGGAACCCTGGGGGCCGCCGGCGCCGGCGGCGTCCTGGGCACGATGTGCCTGCCGTTCACCAACGCCGCCTTCAACAACCGGCCCATCAGCGAATCCTTCGACGATGGTGAGCTGAGCGGCACGATCAAGGCCGCCTACCGCCTCAACCCCTCGATCCTGACCTACGCCTCGTACGCTCGCGGCTACAAGAGCTTCGGCTACAACCTGGATCGCGTGCACCGGACGGGCACGACCACGCCGGTCAGCAGCCTGTTCTTCCCGTCCGAAACGGTGGACAGCTACGAAGCCGGGGTGAAGATGACCCTGCTGGATCGCACCCTGCTTCTGAACGCCACCTACTTCCATCAGACGTTCGAGAACTTCCAGCTCAACACGTTCAATGGCGTGGGCTTCACCGTCGAACCGATCCCGGAACTGACGTCGCAGGGCATCGACGCCGACATGGTCTGGTTCAGCCCGGTCGAGGGCCTGAGCTTCCAGGGCGGCGTCACCTACACCGACGCGGAATACGGCATGTTCACCGCCGCCGACCTGGTGGATCCCAACAACTTCCCGGCCGCGTCGCTGCTGCCGGGCAGCCGGCCTTCGTTCGCGCCGGAATGGTCCGCCACCCTGTCGATCAACTACGATCGTTCGCTCGGCAACGGCATGCGCGGCGGGTTCAGCCTCGCCGGCAAATACATGAGCGAATACAACACCGGCTCGGACCTGCTTCCCTTCAAGATGCAGGACGCCTTCACCACGGTGAACGGTCGCGTCTCGATCGGCACCGAGGATGAGCGCTGGACGGCCGAATTCTGGGTCCAGAACCTCACCGACGAAGAATATGTGCAGGTCGCCTACAACGGCCCGCTGCAAGGCACCTTCTTCCAGTCGGCGGTGCAGCCGAACGGGACGTTCTACGACCCCGCCCGCGACACCGGCACCTACGACGCCTTCCTGGGCCAGCCGCGCACCTACGGCGCGACCCTGCGCTTCAAATACTAGACCCTTCTCGCCGCAAGGCGGGTCGAACCAGCCGGCCGGGGGAAACCCCGGCCGGTTTTGTTTTGGGCGGGAGGAAGGTGGCTGGTGGTCGGACGCCTTGTCATCCCGGCCGAAGCGAAGAGCCGGGACGGGACGGCGCGATGAATCGACAGCTTCCGGACAGCCCGCAGGGCTGAGCCGGGAGAAGGGCCGCCACCGAAGGGTCGGTGTGAAGGGGCGCCGCCGGGGGCACTTCAACCCGTCTCCCGGCTCAGCCCAAGCGGGCTGTCCGGGAGCGGTCAGGGGAACGGCGCGTCCCGTCCCGGCTCTTCGCTTCGGCCGGGATGACAAGGCGTCATTCCACTGCCAGCCACCAGCCCCCAGCCACCAGCCACCAGCCACCAGCCGCCAGACGCCGGCTGACGCCTTACTCCGCCGCCGTCACCGCAGGCGGCGCATCGCGCTGGCCGGCGAACATCTTGCCCAGACGCCGGCGGATGAAGCCGGCCACGTCGTCGATGATGGTGAAGATCGGCGGAATGAACAGCAGCGACAGGAAGGTCGAGGAGATCAGCCCCCCGACCACCGCGATGGCCATCGGCTGACGGAACTCGACATCCGCGCCCCAGCCCACGGCCACCGGCAGCATGCCGGCGCCCATGGCGAAGGTGGTCATCAGGATCGGCCGCGCCCGCTTGTGCGCCGCGTCCATGATCGCCTCCAGTCGCGGCATCCCGTCCTTCTCGGCCATGACGATATAGTCGACCAGAAGGATGGAGTTCTTGGCCGCGATCCCCATCAGCATCAGCACCCCGATCAGCGACGAGATCGAGAAGCTGGAGCCGCCGATCATCAGGGCCACGAAGGCTCCGCCGATAGCCAGCGGCAGGGAGGCCATGATGGTGACCGGATAGGCGAAGCTTTTGAACAGCAGGACCAGCACCGCATACATCAACAGGATGCCGGTGCCGAAGGCGATGGCGAAGCCGGTGATCATCTCCTGGATGAACTCCTCGTCGCCGGCGGGCACCTGACGGACTCCGGCCGGCAGGTTCTGGACGGTGGGCAGCTTGCTGACGGCGGCCGCGGCCTCGCCGCTGCGGATGCCGTCCAGTTCGGCCGAGATGGTCGCGACGCGGGACCGGTCCTGGCGCAGCACCTGCGAGGGCCCGGCGCCGAACTGGACGTCGGCCACGGCGCTGAGCGGCACCGAGGTTCCCATCGAAGTCGGAACCCGCAGGGTCTCCAGCACCGACAGGTCCTCGCGGGCGTCCCGCGTCAGACGCAGTCGGATCGGCACCTGGCGGTCGCCCAGATTGTATTTGGGCAGGTTCTGGTCGACGTCGCCGATCGTGGCGACGCGGACGGCCTGGGAGATGGCGCTTGTCGAGACGCCCATCAGGGCGGCCTGGTCCGGACGGGGCGTGACCAGGATCTCCGGACGGGCGATCGCGGCGGTGTTGACCACATTGGCCAGGCCCGGAACGGTCCGCATCTCGGCCTCAACCGCACGCGCGGCGGCGGTCAGGGCGGCCCCGTTGTCGCTCAGGATGGCGAACTGGTAGCTGGTGCCGTCCGAGGGACCGCCGCCCTGCTGGGCGACGCCCGCGCCGATGCGGGCACCGGGGATGGGTTTCCAGCTGTCGACCATCGCGCGGGCGAACTGCTGCTGGCTGAGGTCGCGCTCACCCTTGTCGGTCAGGTCGGCGTACACATTGGCCTGGTTGACGTCCTGGCCGCCGATCGAGGCATAGACCGAGGTGACCTCGGGCCGCGCCTGCAGGTCCCGCGTAATCCGCTGTACGACGGCGTCGGTCTGGGCCAGGGTCGCGCCCGGGGGCAATTCGACCGAGAATCCGGCCCGGCCCACGTCGCCGCTGGCGAGGAATTCGAACGGTACCCGGGTGGCCAGCGCGCCGCAGCCGACGAACAGGGCGGTGCCGATGGCGACCACCTTCCAGCGGTTCTTCAAACTCCAGCCCAGTCCCTTCAGATAGCCGGACATCCAGAACGGGTCCGCGTCCTCGTGCTTCTGGTGCTTCAGCAGGAAGGCGGCCATCAGTGGCGTCAGGGTGCGCGCCACGACCAGCGAGAAGGCCACGGAGACACAGGCGGCCAGCGCAAAGGCCTTGAAGAACTGCCCGATGATGCCCGGCATGGCGCCCACGGGCGCGAACACGGCGATGATGGTCGCGGTGGTTGCGACGACGGCCAGACCGATCTCGTCCGCGGCCTCCATCGAGGCGCTGTACGGCGACTTGCCGTCCCGCATGTGCCGGACGATGTTCTCGATCTCGACGATGGCGTCATCCACGAGGATGCCGATCGTCAGCGACAGGGCCAGCAGGCTGATGCCGTTCAGCGACTGACCCAGCGGCTCCAGCACCAGGAAGGTCGGGATCAGTGACATCGGAATGGCGGTCGCGGTGATGAAGGTCGCGCGCCAGTCGCGCAGGAAGATGAACACCACGACCACGGCCAGAACCGCGCCCAGCAGCAGGGCTTCCAGCGAGGCGATATAGCTTTCCTCGATCTGTTCGACGCTGGCGGTGACCTGACGGATGGTCAGCTCGGGATGGGCCTCATCGATCTCCGCGACGGCCTCGCGGACCTTTTCGGCGATCCGGACCTCGGACGCCGAGCGCGAACGCAGGAAGTTGAAGGTGATGGCTTCCTGCCCGTTGTAGCGCGCCAGACGACGGGGCTCGGACCAGTGGTCCTCGACCCGGCCCAGATCGCCCAGCCGCACGGACCGGCCGCCCGACAGGGGCACCAGGGTTTCGCGCAGGGCCTCGATCGAGGTCGCGGCACCGAGGGTGCGGATCGATCGCTCGGAGCCCGAGATCGTCACCCGTCCGCCGGGCTGGTCGGAGTTGACGCTGGTCAGGGCCTGGCTGACGGCCGCGGCGGTCAGGCCGTAGGAGGCCAGCCGGTCGGGGTCCAGTTCGACCGCGATCTCGCGATCCACGCCGCCGCCGCGATTGACCTCGCCGACGCCCTTGATGGCCAGCAGGGTGCGGCTGACGTCATTGTCGACGAACCAGCTGATCTCTTCCGGCGTCATGGTCTGGGAGCTGATCACCCAGGTGATCAGGGCGTCGCCGGTGATGTCGATGCGCTGGACGCCGGGTTCCTGCATGTCCTGCGGCAGGTCGGCGCGCAGGCCGCTCATGGCGTTGCGGACGTCGTTGGTGGCGCGTTCGGTGTCGGTGCCCAGTTCGAACTCGATCGTCGTCGAGGAGACGCCGTCGGTGATCTGGGAGTTGATGTGGCGCACGCCCGACAGGCCGGCCAGCGAGTCCTCGATCAGTCGCGTGACCTGGACTTCCATCTCGCTGGGCGCCGCGCCCGGCCGCACGGCCGTGACCGCCACCAGCGGGAAATCGATGTCCGGATTGTTGTTGATCCGCATGCTCATGAAGCTGAGCACCCCGCCGATGGTCAGCAGGGTGAACATGAGGATGATCGGGATCGGATTCCTGATCGACCAGGACGATATGTTTTTCATCGTCCGGGCCTTAGTTCTTCGCCGGGGCGGCGGCGCGCACCGGGGC
>JAUYAG010000060.1 GCA_030693575.1 Brevundimonas sp.
CGCCAGCAGGGCCGCCTCGTTGACGAGTTTCATGATATCGGCGCCCGAGAAACCGGGGGTGCCGCGGGCGATGATATTCAGGTCCACGACGGGCGCCAGCGGCACCTTTCGGACATGGACGCGCAGGATCTTCTCGCGGCCGTTCACATCGGGATTGGGCACCACGACCTGGCGGTCGAAGCGGCCGGGACGCAGCAGGGCCGGGTCCAGCACATCGGGACGGTTGGTGGCGGCGATCAGGATGATGCCTTCATTGGCCTCGAACCCGTCCATCTCGACCAGCAGCTGGTTGAGGGTCTGTTCGCGCTCGTCGTTGCCGCCGCCCAGGCCGGCGCCGCGATGACGGCCGACGGCGTCGATCTCGTCGATGAAGATGATGCAGGGGGCGTTCTTCTTGGCCTGTTCGAACATGTCGCGCACGCGGCTGGCGCCGACGCCGACGAACATCTCGACGAAGTCCGAGCCCGAGATGGAGAAGAAGGGCACGCCGGCTTCACCGGCCACAGCGCGGGCCAGCAGGGTCTTGCCGGTGCCGGGAGGGCCAACGAGCAGGGCACCCTTGGGGATCTTGCCACCCAGACGCTGGAACTTGCCCGGATCCTTGAGGAAGTCGACGACCTCCTGCAGTTCTTCCTTGGCCTCGTCCACGCCGGCGACGTCGTCAAAGGTCTTGCGGCCCTTGTGCTCGGTCAGAAGCTTGGCCTTGGACTTGCCGAAGCCCATGGCCCCGCGGGCCCCGCCCTGCATCTGGCGCATGATCAGGATCCACAGGCCGATGATCAGGACGAAGGGCAGCAGGCCGATCAGGGCGCTGACCCAGAGCGACTGACGCGTCGTCTTGACGTCGACCTCGGCGCCCTTGGCCTGGATGCTGTCGATCAGGGCGGCGTTGGGGACGGGGGTGGTGACCGTCACGACCTTGCCGTCGCGCAGGGTCGCCTTCACGGCCTCGCCGCGGACCTCGACGCTGACGATATTGCCGTCGTCGCGGGCCTTGAGCAGGTCGGAATAGCTCATCACCACGGGGCGCGCCGCAGCCGCCTCCTTGGCGCCGGGAGGGGCCGTCAGGCCGCCGGGGCGGCTGGCGGCGACATAGAAGGCCATGGCCCCCAGGATGATCACGCCCCAGATGGCCAGATTGCGCAGGTTCATTCTCGTCTCGTTCCCTGGGTGCGCCGCAGCGCCCGGTCGTCAGTGATGTAAGCCGGAAAATAGGTGGTTCCGGGGCGATGCGCCATGGAGGAGGCCGCCAAGGTCCCGTTCGTGCGTCATTCGGTCCAGCGCCAGCGCCAGTCTCTCCCCGACCAGCGACGTCGCCTTGCCCGCCGTCCCTGCAAGAACCGGGGCAGTCGCATCGTTCCGGATCAGCACAGGCATCGCACCGCGCGCGGCCGGCGGCAGGGCCTTCAAGGCAGCCCGCTCGGCCCCGGACAGGGCCGCCATCCGCCCGGCGGCGGGGGCGACCGACCAGCCGGGCGATTCGACCGTGATCGCCCAGCGGCCATCCCAGACTGTCTCGACGCCGGGGGCCAGCGGAAGAGGCGGCCGGGGCTGGCGAGCGAACTCTCCGGTCTCGCGGGTCACGAGGACGGAGTCGCCCCGGGCCTCGATCCGGGCACCGGACAGGGTGGCGGTGAAGGCCTCCCCGCCGCGCAGCCGGGTGTGGATCGCGGAGAGCCGGTCTCCGCGCGGAAGCTGGTCGCTCCCGCCAGCACAGACGAGGACGGCGGCAAGGGTGTGGGTGTCAACGTCCCGGCTCACCGTTAGCGATCCCTCTCCCGCTGGGAGAGGGCTTGAGCGCACGGCGGCGCAGCCGTCGTCCTTGCGCTCAAGGGTGAGGGGCGACTGTCCGGGGGCGGCTTCGCCGCTCGACCGATCGACCCTCATCCGGCGCTGCGCGCCACCTTCTCCCAATGGGAGAAGGGTCAGAGTTTGCCGCGCCCGGCTCCGCGCAAACCGCACATCCTCATTGCCCGGATCGTCGATCCACTCCGCCCCCTGCCCCGTCAGCCAGTCGCGCACCTCGCCCCGGCCCGCCCCCAGCATCGGCCGCAGCAGCATCAGGCCCCGCCCTTCGGGCCAGGCGGGCGAGGGCGACCAGTCGCGCAGCCGGCCGAGGGTCGAGCCTTCAGCGCGCATCACTTCGCCCTCGGCAATGTCGTCAGCGCTATGGGCCAGCAGGACGACACGCGCCCCGGCCTCTCGCGCGGCGTCAGCGATCAGGCGATGGCGGGCCATGCGGGCGGCGGCGGGCAGACCCGTCGCCGGTTTGGGGCCGGTCCAGTGCAGCCCGCGCCAGTCCGCCCCGGCCTCGCGGGCGGCGTGTCCGGCGAAGGCGGTCCAGCCGGCGCTGTCGGGGTTCAGCCCGTGGTCGACGGTCAGGGCCAGCAGGCGTCGGCCGTTCTGACGCGCCCAGTGGACGGCCAGCCTCAGCAGGGCGATGGAGTCCCCGCCGCCGGACAGGGCGAGGGCGATCGGGCGGTCGACGCCGGTTTCCAGTCGCGCGGACAGGACGGCCCGCGCGGGCCCGGTCCAGTCGGCGGGGTCTGGCGTCAGCCCGGTCTCCGGGCCGGCGGCGCGGCGGCAGGCGCGGGGCAGCCGATGCGGGTGCGGGCCTCGGTCGCCCGGGTGCGCACGGCGGCGCTGGCGGCCTCGGCATAGCGGCGAGTGAATTCGGTCAGGGCGGTGCAGGCCTGGGTCTTGCGGTCCGTCGCGTTCAGGGCGTTGGCCAGCTCCAGCGTCGTCGCGGCGGCCCAGGGCGCCGTCGGCCAGCCTTGCAGCGCCGTGGCGTAGGCCGAGACCGCGCCGGCATGATCCCCGGCGGAGACGCGCAGGTCACCCAGACGGCTCGAGGCCTCCCGCGCCTGGGGCGTGTCGGGCCAGGCGAGGATGACGGTCTGCAGCGCGCGGTCGCCCCGTTGCGGATCGGTGGCGGCCAGTCGGGCGGCGGCGGTCAGGTCGCGCGCGGCGTCCCCGGTCGGCGAGGTGGTCGGGATCGGCGAATTCAGCTCGGCCTCGCGGGCCGCCGCGGCCTCCATGGCGCGGATCCGGCCCTCGGCGTCGCGGAGGCGGGTGCTCAGGGCGGTGTTGTCGCGTCCGGCCTCGTCCAGCTGGAAGGTCAGCCGTTCAAGGTCGCCATTCACGCGCTGGACCGTCGCCTCCATGTCGCCGAGCCGGCGGTCCATCAGGCCGACGCGGCCCTGCAGGGCGATGACCTCGGGATCGGGCTCGATGATGACGGGCTGGCCGGCGGCGTTGCGCTGGGTCACGGCGCGCTCGAGGCGGCGGACGTTGCGGTCCAGCTGGTCCAGCCGGCGCTTGTCCCACTGCACGGGCTCAAGCGGGGTGGTCTGGGCCACGACCGTGGTCGTGCCCGCAATCAGGACGACGCCGAGCACGGAGATCAGGGCGTTGCGCGAACGGAGGGCGGCGGGAAACTTCAGCATGGTGTTTGTCGTCCCACCGATTTGAGGCCGGTTCAAGACAGGGGCGGATCGACGAGGGCGCGGCGGACCGCGCCCTCGTCCTGTTCCATCCTAGCGCACGGCGCCCGAGACGATGGCGGTGTGGCCATTTCGGTTGCGGGCCCAGGCTTCCTCGTTGGAGCCGGCGGCGATCGGGCGCTCCTTGCCATAGCTGATGGTGTCGATGCGGCCGGCGTTGACGCCGCGCTCGACCAGATAGGTGCGGACCGATTCAGCGCGGCGAGCGCCCAGGGCGAGGTTGTATTCGCGGGTGCCGCGTTCGTCGGCATTGCCCTCGATACGGATGGTCACGCCCGGATAGCGCTGCAGCCAGGCCACCTGGGCGTCGAGGCGCGGATAGGCTTCCGAACGGATCGAATAGCTGTCGAGGTCGAAATAGACTCGGTCGCCGACGTTGACGACGAAGTCCTGCTCCGAACCGGGCGCGGCCGCGCCGATCGCTCCGCCCGAAACCGGGCCCGCACCGTTGCCGGTGTACTGGTCGTTTCCGGCCGGCGGGACGCTGTTGCCGGCGCCGGTGTCAGCCGGCGTGCGCGGGGTGCAGGCGGCGATCGCGGTCACGGCCAGGCCGACGGCGGCCAGACGGACCAGGGTTGAGGGCTTCATCATCGGGTCGTCTCCTTGTGTGGAGGGCAAGGCCTCCAGCTTGGCTTTAAAGGGTTGCTACTGACGCGCCAGCGGTTTCGCCAGTCGCGATAACGCGGGTTTGAGCCGAAAGGCTCCTTTGTGATCAGGTGGGGCAGCCGTCCGGGCCGCCGCCGCCGAGGTTGGCGGGCTGTTCGTCGAGAAGGGGCGACCAGGCGGGATCGGTGCCGCGACCGGAATAGCCGGCCTGTGAGACCACGCGGCCGGACAGGTCCACGGTCCACAAACGGGTGTCCCCGCCCGGCGACTGGCGCGCGAACATGATGTAGCGGCCGTTCGGGGCCCATGACGGACCTTCCTCGAAATAGCTGGACGACAGGATGCGCTCGCCCGAGCCGTCCGTGTTCATGACGCCGGTCGAGAAGCGGCCGCCGCCCTGTTTGGTGAAGGCGATCAGGTCGCCGCGCGGGCTCCAGTTCGGGGCGGTGTAGAGGCCGCCGCCGCGCGAGATCGGCCGCTGGCCCGAGCCGTCGGCCCGCATGGTGTAGAGCCGGGCGCTGCCCGACCGGTCCGAGGTGAAGACGATCTGGCTGTTGTCGGGGCTGAAGGACGGCGAGGTGTCGATGCCGGGATCGCTGGTCAGGCGGCGCAACTGGCGGCTGGACAGGTCCATCACATAGACGTCGGTATTGCCGCCCCGGATGATCGAGAAGGCCATCTTCGACCCGTCGTTCGAGAAGCGCGGGGCCAGCACCTGGCCATCGAACTCGCCGAGGCTTTCGCGGCGGCCGGTCGACAGGTTGAACAGATAGATGCGGCTGTAGTCCCGGCCCAGCGCCACATAGGTGATCTCGTTGGGGTCGTTCAGCGAGAAGCGCGGCGACATGATCACCTCGTCGCCCTGGGTCAGATAGACGGGGTTGAACCCGTCCTGATCCGAAATGGCGAGGCGCGACAGGCGGTTCAGCTGGGTGCCGCTCTCGGAGACGAAGATGACGCGGCTGTCGAACAGGCCGGTCTCGCCGGTCATGCGCTGATAGATCAGATCGGCGATCTTGTGGCCGATGCGGCGCCACTGCTCGGGCGTGGCGGTGAACTGGTAGGAGGCCAGCTGGCACTGGCGATAGGGGTCGTACAGGCGGAAGCCGAAGTCGTTGCGGCCGTCGGGCCGGGGCGTCACCGCGCCGTACAGCACCGCCTGGGCGCCGATCGAGGTCCACTGCGGGAAGTTGGGCGCATTGGCCAGCGTCAGGCCGGTCTCGACGAAGCCCGCCGGATCCATGGGCTCGAAATAGCCGGAGCGGCGCAGGTTGGCCCGGATTACCCCGCTCAGGTCAGCGCCGTTCTGGCCGGAGAAGTTGACCACGGCGATCTGCATCGGCCGCAGCACGCCCTGGTCGATCTCGACCTCGACCGGGTCGGTCGACTGCGGCGGAACCGGGGGCGTCTGGGCGGTGGCCGCGCTCACCGTCATCGCCAGAACGGCGACACTGGCCAGAAGTCGGTTCAAACGCATCAGGGGCTCCCGCAAGTTTCTGTCCACGCCACTCCTTATCGCCAGAGCGTGCGCATATGACCAGCATGGCCGTGAATGGGGCGACTTTCAGGCCCCGTCACGCTTTGTCAGGATCGACGCAAAGGCATTACCGCCCCCGACAGGCCCGTTCGGTGACGAAGGTGGGCCGGAAGCGTCCGCCGGGGAAGCCGGACGGAACGTCGAAGGGCGCCGTCTGGCGGATCGCCCGGATCGCGCCGTCGGCCGCCGCCCGCCAGACCGGATCGGCACGGGCGCCGATCAGGGTCGGGCCGGCCGTGATCCGCCCCTGCTCATCGAGCGTCACGTCCATCTGGATGCGCAGATTGTCCGCCCCGGGGATGTCGCAGGGCAGGATCCAGTTCGGATAGACCTGGTTGAAGACCGCGGTGATCTGCGGACCCGTCGCCTGGGGCGCGGCGCCGGCGCCGG
>JAUYAG010000064.1 GCA_030693575.1 Brevundimonas sp.
TCCACTCGCGCTTCAGCTGCTGGTACCATTTCGCCTGTTTGTCGGCGTCGTCGATCCAGATCAGGGCCGGGTCGTAGCGCAGGCCCTCGTTCTGCAGGTTCACCATGCCGCCGTCCTGCTTGAGGAAGGCGATGACGCCCATGCGCAGGAACGGCCTGGCGAGGCTGAACACCCAGTGGTCGGACCAGAAGATCTGGGTGATCCGGGTCTTCGTCTCATTGATCGGGGTCAGGCAGGTCAGGGCCAGCACCTGTTTCTCACCGACCTGGATATGCTCCCAGCGGTAGCCGGGAAGGCGGAAGGTGATCTCGGTCGCGGGGGCGCCGCCAAGAATTTTATAGGCCCGGCTGTTCGACGAGGGGGCGTGGCGGACCATGGCGAAGCCGTGCTCGCGCGGCTCGAAGGCCTTGGCCTTCTCATGCATCGACTTGGCCGACCGCCACCACCACTGCTGATGGACATAGGGGCCGTGGGCGGGGTCCATGAGGCCGACGACGGCGTGGTCGACGTGGGCGTCGAAATCCATCCATTCGACCATCTTCGCCCCGCCGCCGACGACGCCGGGGAACACCGGCGGTTCGTGGTCGGGATCGGCGGCGGTGCGCGGGTCGGAGGCCATCCAGACGAAGACCATCCCCTGGCTCTCGCGCACCGGATAGGACCGCACGCGGATGCGGTCGGCCTCATACGGCTGATCCTCGACCAGCGACGGGATGGCGGCGCAGACGCCGTCGGGGCGGAAGCGCCAGCCGTGGTAGCAGCACTCGATGGTCTCGCCCTCGCCGGGCTTCTCCACCAGCCGTCCGGCCGACAGGGGCGCGGCGCGGTGGGGGCAGATGTCGCGCATGGCATAGACCTGGCCCGCCCGCGTCCGGCCGACCAGCACGGGCTCGCCGAGCAGTTCGTAACGCTTGAGCGAGGCCGGGGCGACGTCGCGCGACAGGGCGACAAAATACCAGGCATCGAGGACGAACCCCTTGCCGAAGGCGGTCGGCGGGGCCTTGGCCTCGGGCGATTTCGAAGAGACGGGGGCGCTGTCTGCGGGTGTCATGCGCGATAGTTTAGCGGGCTGTGGCGGTGAAGTCTTGACCGGCTGCATCCGTTCGCGCCCTCTGTGGCGACTAGGGGACAGACACGGGCGTATCGCCCGTCCAACCGGGAATACAGACCATGAAGACCATGACCGCTCTCGCCGCCCTCGCCGGGGCCCTGTCGTTCGCCGCGGCGGCGCCCGCCTTCGCCCAGGCGCACGGCGACCATGGCCAGGCCCCCGCGGCCGAAGCCGGTCACGGTCATGCCCATGCCGATTTCGAGTCGGGCCGGTTCCATGTCCGCGTCGACGGGCCCGAGCATCCGGTCGGCGACGTCATCCTGATCCCCGGCCTGTCCTCCTCGCCCCACGCCTTCGACCTGCTGACCGAAGAGCTGAAGGGCCGCTACCGCGTCCATCGCCTCCATGTGCAGGGCTTCGCCGGCGCGGCGGCCGAGGACAACGCCACGGGCCCCGTCGCCGCTCCGGTGGCCGAGGACCTGGCGCGCTATATCGCCGAACAGGGCCTCAGCAAGCCCGCCGTCATCGGCCACTCCATGGGCGGGACGATCGGCATGATGCTGGCGGCGCGCCATCCGGACAGCGTCGGCAAGCTGATGGTCATCGACATGATCCCGTTCATGGGCTCCATGTTCGGCGCGCCCGGTGCCACGGCCGAAAGCGTCGTGCCGATGGCCGACCAGATCCATACGGCCATGTCGACCTCGCCGCGCGAGATGTACCAGCAACAGGCCGACGCCCAGATCGTCGCCATGATCAACACCGAATCCCTGCGCGCCGGCCCGCTGGAGGACAGCCGCAAGAGCGACCAGCAGGTGTCGTCCTCGGCCTACCGCGAGCTGATCGTCACCGACCTGCGCCCCGAGCTGGGCCGGATCACCGCGCCGACGACGGTGCTCTATGTGCGGTTCAATGATCCGCGGATGACCAATGACATGGTCGACGGCATCTACCGCGCCTCCTACGCCACCCTGCCCGGCGCGACCCTGACCCGGATCGACGACAGCGCCCACTTCATCATGCTGGACCAGCCCGCCCGGTTCGCCGCCGAGGTGAACGCGTTTTTAGAATAGGCGTGCGTAGCGTCATGGTTTCGGCGGAAACGTCCCTCACAGTCGCGTGAACTGTGCAGGGGCGTTCCCGTGTGCGCTGCGACCGGCTAAGACCGGGCACGGCTAGATGAGGGTTTGATGGCGGGTCCCGGCTTCAACTTCGGACGTGGCGGCGGCGCAGGCTCGGGCGCGGCACGCACGCCGTTGCAACGCGTCATGTACTGGGGCGCGGTGCTGGCCGTCTGGGGGCTGATCTTCCTGGTCGTCTTCTTCGCCGTCTTCGCGCGCGACCTGCCCGACACCTCGACCCTGTACAATGTCGATCGCCAGCCCTCGATCACCTATCTGGACCGCAACGGCGCCCTGATCGCGGTGCGCGGCACCCAGCAGGCCCCGCCGGCCGATCTGGACTCCCTGCCCGACTATGTGCCCGCGGCCTTCATCGCCATCGAGGACCGGCGCTTCTATCACCACCCCGGCTTTGACCCGATCGGCATGAGCCGGGCCATGGCCGCCAACATGCGCGCCGGCCGCGTGGTGCAGGGCGGTTCGACCCTGACCCAGCAGCTGGCCAAGAACCTGTTCCTGTCTCCGGACCAGAACATGAAGCGCAAGGTCCAGGAGCTGATGCTGGCGGTCTGGCTGGAGTTGAAATT
>JAUYAG010000106.1 GCA_030693575.1 Brevundimonas sp.
GGTGCTGGCGGCCTGGCGCGCGCCCCTGCACATCCGCCCCGACGACCTCGCCCGCCGGGCCCTGGCCGGCGCCGCCCATGCGCTGAAGACCGGCGAGGGGCTGAACGCCGTCCGCCTCGCCCGCGCCGCGACCGAGATCGCCCGTCTCAACGACGTCCTGCAATGGGCCGAGGAGGACCCCGCCGAGGCCGACGAACGGTTCGAGGCCGGTCAGGCGATGATGCGGATGTTCCTGCGCGAACGCGCCCTGACCTTGGCCCAGGACCTGATGGCCGGCCGCGACCTGCCCCCCGAATACGAGGACCTGAAGATCGAACTGGCCCGGCTGGAGGCCATGCGCGCGGCGGAGGAAGCGGGGGCGAAAGGGGAGGGATGACAGCGTTTCGCGATTTTCCGAACACGACCCTTCCTTCCCCCATTTCGGGGGAAGGTGGGCCGCAGCGCGGCTCGGATGGGGGCTCTTTCCGTGTCCCGACGGCCTGCCCATCGGTCTCCCCTGGCCAGCCCCCATCCGTCAGGCTGCGCCTGACACCTTCCCCCGAAATGGGGGAAGGATTCCGCATCTCAGCCCGCTATACGCCAGTGATGCCCTCCCGCGCCGCCGCCCTGACCGTGCTGATCCTCGCCGCCATGGTGCTCGGCTTCGCCCCCATCCTCGTCCGCCTCTCGGACGCCGGCCCGGCCGCCGCGGGCTTCTGGCGCTTCGCCTTCGCCCTGCCCCTGCTGCTGCTCATGACCGCCAGACCCGGCGGGGAGGGCATCGGCCGGCCGTCGAAGTGGATGGTGCTGGCGGGCGTCATGCTCGTGTTCGACCTGGGCTTCTGGCACTATTCGATCGCCTTCACCTCGGTGGCCAACGCCACCACCCTGACCAACCTGACCCCGGTGGTGGTGACCCTGGTCGGCTGGTTCGTCTTTCGCGACCGCCCCAAGGCCCTGTTCCTCGTCGCCCTCGCCGCCGCCATCGCCGGGGCGGTGACCATGTCCCTGGGCGCCGACGGCGGGCAGGGCTCGAACCCCCCGCTGGGCGACGTCTTCGCCGCCGTCACCGCCCTCTGGTACGCGGGCTATTTCATCGCCGTGAAGGGCGCGCGCGACCGCCACTCGGCCGGGCGGGTGATGCTGTGGTCCACGGCCATCGCCGCGCCGGGCCTGCTGCTGGCGGCCCTGCTGCTCGGCGAACAGGTCCTGCCCGGCTCATGGGGCGGCTGGGCCGCCTGCGCGGGCCTGGGCCTGATGCACGTCGTGGGACAGGGCGGCGTCGCCTGGTCGCTGGGCCGGTTGCCCGCCGCCCTCACCGCCGTGACCGTCCTGATCCAGCCCGTCGTCGCCGCCCTTCTCGGCTGGCTCATCTTCGCCGAGACCCTGACCCCGGTGCAGGCCGTCGGCGGCGTGGTCGTACTGGCCGCGATCGTGCTGGCGCAGTGGTCGTCAGCCAAAAAGAAAGGCGCGGAGGCCGAAGCCGCCGCGCCCGTCTTGTGATGGTGATGTCCGTGGCTTCAGAGAAGCTTCAGGTCGATCGCCGAGGTCTTGCCGCGCTGGGATTCCAGCTCGTATTCGACCTTGGCGTTTTCATCCAGGCCTTGCAGGCCCGCCTTCTGGACCGCGGTGATGTGGACGAAAACGTCCTGACCGCCGCCATCGGGCTGGATGAAGCCGAAACCCTTCGTCGGGTTGAACCACTTGACCGTGCCGGTCGCCATAATGCGTCTCCTCAACGCGCTTTCCAGGCAGACGCCCCTTCAAGGGCGCCCGTCAGTCCTGCTGGACGGCTCGTTCAGGCGAAGGAGCTGGCGCGATTGTGGAGGCCGCGCGAAATCCGGACTGCGCCGACTTTCTCTCGCGCAATTCCGGGTCGGTCAACCGCAAACAGATTCGCGCGCGGGGCGAACGTGGTTTCCGAAATCAGCTGCAGAGCGGGCGGGGCGCGCCGTCCAGATGCAGGTGGTTGGCGTGGGCCTCATTGTATCCCGGGCCCAGGACGGTCGAGAACACCCGGCACGCGCCCTCGCGGATCCGGGTCAGGAAGCGCCGTCCCTCTAGCCCGCGCGGACCGTCTCCGGGCCAGTCCTCCAGCACCGAGACACGCCGCCCGTCCTCCAGCGTCATCCCGCCGATATCCAGCGCATTGGCCCGCGCATGCTCGCTGGGCCGGGCGTTCGGGTCCGTCTGGCCATAGATCCGGCGGCAGCTGTAGGTGCCCACGTCGTTCAGCCGCGCCACCCTTGAGCCGAACTCGGCCACGGCCGCCGGCTGCAGCACCTGGCGCTCCCAGATGACGTACCGCACCGCCAGCGGGCACTGCAGCACCGGGTTGCCGGGCAGGGGGGTGACGGCCCCGCCGGTGATGCGGATCGCGCCCCGGACGACGCAGAAGCCGCCGTCGTCCCGGTCCTCGGCCCGCTCCACCTGCACCCCGGCCTCGCGCAGCACCTGCATACAGGCCTCGGTGACGGCGGTGGTCTCCTCGGGCGCGGCGGTGGCGGGCAGGACGAAATCCGCCACCTTGGCCGCCGTCGCCGTGCCGATCGGATGGCTGAGGTCGAGCGGCTTCCACGGCAGGTCCTGCTGCGGGGCGAACAGGTTGAGCAGGGCGAAGGCCGCGCAGACGCCGAGCGCCAGCTCCCACAGCAGGTTCCAGAAATCGGCAAAATCGCGCTTCATGCGCGAGCAGCCTTACGCGGCGGCGCGGGCCTCCGCCAGCCGCCGGACCAGGGTCGTGCAGGCCCTCTGCCCCGCGACGCCGTCGTTGGACAGGGCGATGAAGCCGAGGCCGCGCTCGGGCGCCGCCAGCACGGTCGCGAACCACATGGTGTTGGAGCCGTTGTGGGTGATCGTCGGCCCCGGCCCGCCGACCCCCGCCCAGGGCGCGGTCCCCACGCCCCAGCCCGCCGCATACGCCGGCGGAGCCCCGGCGGCGGGGGTCAGGAGATGACCGCGGGACGCCTCGCTCAGCCAGCCGGGCGCGCCGCCCATCATGGCGCCGATGAAGCGGGCGTAGTCGGCCATGTTCATATGCGCCGTCCCCGCCGGGCCGAGGGCGCGGGGATTGTCCGCAAAGCCCGCCGGATCGACGCCGGTGCCGCTCCGATGCCCCCAGGGCGCCGGGCCCTGCGGCGGGCCGAAGCCCGCGGTGGTCAGGCCCAGCGGCGTGTAGAGCTCGGCCGCCATGACCGTTTCCCACGCCTGGCCGGTGATGGTCTCGATGGCGGCGCCGAGGACGATGTAGTTGCCGTTGCCATAGGCGAACTGTCCGACGGGTCCGGCCGGCGGCGCTCTCAGCGCCCGCGCGGCGAACTCGGCCCTTTGCTCCGGCAAGGGGCGCTGGTCGGCATGGGCGGCCATCAGCCAGGCGCGGTCCAGCAGGGCGGCGTCCAGCAGGCCGGCCCGATGGTGCATCAGGTCGTCGAGTGTGATCGCCGCCCAGGCCGGATCGACGGTGACGGCCGGAAAGGCTTCGGCGACCGGCATGGCCCAACGGGCGCGGCCCTGATCAACCAGTCTTGCGAAGACGGCGGCGGTCATCGCCTTGGTGTTGGAGCCGAGGTGCCAGAGGTCTTCAGTGGTCGCCAGGGCCTCGCCCCCGACGCGGCGCACGCCCCGCACACCAGCCCAGCCGAGCCCCTCGCGTGTGACGATCCCGGCGGCCAGCGCGGGCGGCGCGGCCTCGGCGAAGACGGCGTCCAGCGCGGCTTCTGCCGCCGGTTCGTCCTGACGGGTGCGCGCCATGGCCGGAAGGGCGCTGACGAGCGGCAGGGCGGCGAAACTCCCAAGCAGGGCGCGGCGCGTGGCGAACATGGGTCTCTCCCTCTCGATCCTGCGCATCCTAGTCGACCGGACTGCCGCGCGCACATGAGAATGCTGACAGGTTTCGGCGCGGAGTCCGGGGCGCCACCCCCGGTGAAATTGCGTGGCGACATTGCCCCGCAGACGGGCCCGGCGCATCGTGGGCCCATGACCAAGAAATCAGACAAATACGACGCCGAGCTTGAGCGGCTCCAGATCCTGCTCGTCGAGACGCAGCACTGGACCATCGAACAGGGCCGCAAGACGCTGATCATCTTCGAAGGCCGGGATTCCGCCGGCAAGGACGGGGCGATCAAGCGCATCACGGAATATATGTCGCCGCGCCAGACGCGGATCGTCGCCCTGCCCAAGCCGACCGAGCGCGAAACCAGCCAGTGGTATTTCCAGCGCTACGTCCCGCACCTGCCCGCTGACGGCGAGACGGTGCTGTTCAACCGCTCCTGGTACAACCGCGCCGGGGTCGAGCCGGTGATGGGCTTCTGCAAGCCGGAGCAGCACACGCAGTTCCTCGTGGACGCGCCGTCGTTCGAGCGCATCCTGGCCGACGACGGGATTGTCCTGATCAAGCTCTGGCTGGACATCTCGAAGGCCGAACAGGCCCGTCGTCTGGCCGAGCGGATCGAGGATCCGCTGAAGCGGTTCAAGGTCTCGCCGCTCGACGCCGAGGCCCAGGCCCGGTGGGAGGACTACAGCAAGGCGCGCGACCGGATGCTGGATGAGACCGACCACAATCACGCGCCATGGACGGTCGTTGCCACCGACGACAAGAAGTCCGCACGGCTCAACATCATCCGGCACATTCTGCGAACCGTCGGTGGGCCGGGTGCGGAGGCGGACGCGCCCGACCCCGAGGTCGTCTTCCCGGCCTCGAAGGCCCGGGACCGGCTGGCACCCTGATCAGAAGCCGAGTTCCGCTCGCAGCGTCCCGGCGTCCAGACCGCCGTCCCTGAGCTCCGCCAGCGTCACGGACCGGTCGCGCTTCGCGTAACGCTTCCCATCCGGCCCCCGCAGCAGCCGGTGGTGGCGATAGACGGGGATGGGCCAGCCCATCAGCGTCTGGATCAGCACCTGCACATGCGTCGCCTCGAACAGGTCCTCGCCGCGGATGACATGGGTCACGCCCTGCAGGGCGTCGTCGTGGGTGACGGCGACATGATAGGCCGCCCCGGCGTCCTTGCGGCCCAGCACGGCGTCGCCTGCCGTCTCCGGCCGGACCTTGACCAGGCCGTGCTCCCCGGCCGGGCCGCGGCCTTCCTCGACGAAGGCCAGCGCCTCCCAGCCCCTTTCACCCAGTGCCGCCCGCGCGCGGTCCAGCGACAGCCGCCAGGCGAACGACCGTCCTTCGGCCAGCAGCGCCGCCTCCTCATCCGCAGGATGAGGGCCGGGGCGCGCGGCCTCGACCGGCCCGTGCGGCGCGTCGCCGATGGCGTCGAGAATGTCCTTCCGGGTCCGGAAGCAGCGATAGAGCAGGCCCCGCCCGTTCAGGTCCTCGATCACGGCGGCGTAGTCGGCGAGGTGTTCGGACTGGCGGCGCACAGGCCCATCCCAATCCAGCCCCAGCCAGCTCAGATCCTCGAGGATGGCGTCCTCGAAATCGGGCTTGCAGCGGGTCGGATCGATGTCCTCGATGCGAAGCACGAACCTCCCGCCGGCTTCGCGTGCCGCGCGCCAGGCGGTCAGGGCGGAAAAGGCGTGGCCGCGATGAAGCCGGCCGGTCGGCGAGGGCGCGAAACGGGTGACGAAGGCCAAGATGGTTCTCAGGCGCGCGGGACGGTGCCGGCCTGGTCGGCTCCCGCGAGCGCGCTGCCAAGGTCGCGCCCGGACAGGGAAGCCATCTCCGCGGCCAGGTCCTCCATCCTGAATTGCCCTTCCTCGACGACCCGGTCGCACGCGCGTCGCGCCCGCGGTCCCACAGACAGGATGGCCCGCCACAGGGCGGCGGGCCGGGGATGCAGACTCTCTCCGGGCGTGCGCATGGCGTCCGGTTTAAGGCGCGCTCCCTGCACTGTCGATGCGACGCGCGTTCAGAGCGGCTTGAACACGCCGCGGCCGATGGCGGCCTCGAAGGCCTCGTTCAGCGCGGACACCGGAACGAAGTCGAACTGGGCGATGACGTCCTCCATGGCGAACTGGGGCTGACCCAGCGCCCATTCGATCGCGATCTGGGCCGGACCCGTCCCCCGCGGCGGCGTCAGACCGGTCGCCCGAAGCAGGGTCAGCGACGTGCGCGCTGGCAGGGCATAGGAGGCCGGGCGGGGCACGAGGCGCTCCTGGGCCATCAGCACCTCGTCACGGAAGGCCGGAAGGGCGGACAACTCGGCCAGCCGCCGGCCGAGATCCGCCAGCTGTTTGCCGAGCCTGTCGCCGTCGGTGTCCCCGGGCGCGAGCCATGCCCGGAATGCCGGGTCCTGCATCGCGGCCGATTCGAGCAGACGGAACATGATCCGCCCGTAGAGCGGGGTCACCGAGAAGGTCACATGCAAGGACGCACCTTCGGTGGCCATGGCGTCGTGATACCAGCCGCGCGGCAGGTAGAGGACATCGCCCGGGCGCATCCGGATCTCGGTCATCAGCTTCCCGCGGGTCTGGGCGAACCAGCGGCGGCTCTCGGCTTCGTCGACGGGGAAACTGACCGGCGCGTCGGCGCGATTCTCGTACAGCCGCCAGGTCTTTTCGCCTTCCAGTTGGACGGCGAAGACATGGTGCAGGTCGAAATGGCTGTCGAACGCCTGCACCCCACCGAACGAGCAATAGACGTTGGCACCGACCAGCCCGGCGAAATCCCGGGCCAGCCGATGCGAAAGGCCCCGCAGTTCGGGCGTCAGCTCCTGAACGTCGCCCGCGATGAGGCTGGCACCCATGGCCAGAAGGGTCTGCACCTTTGCGGGCGACGGCCGCACGGTCGGCCCCGACTGTGACTGGGTCTCGATGCAGTATTGCCCGGCCGGAATCGGCTGGCCGTTGAAGACCAGTTTCAGGCTCTGCGCTGTCCAGATCGAACTCTGGTCCAGCAGGGCGTTGAACCTCGCCCAGTCGAGCAGCGCCCGCTTCGGCGCTCCCTCGCCAGCGGGAATGTGCAGCGGTTTTCGGTCGTTGTAGTCCGCGTCGAACTGCTCGCGCGTGATCGGATGCAGAAGTTCGTCCAGAGTGGTCATGCCGAATAGCTAGAACGGGCGCAGGCCCCTGTCGATGAGACCGCATGCCCCTCCCGCTGAATCCCGTCCAGATCGCCGCCGCGCGCGAGGCTCTTGTCATTCTGGACCCTGCGCTGGTGCCCGCCCATGTCCAGACGCCGGCGTTCGACTGGCGACTGCGCCGGGGCGGCTTTGAAGGCCTGTTCCACATGATTGTGGACCAGCAGGTTTCGGTGGCGTCAGCCGCCGCGATCTGGGCCCGTGTCGAGACCGGTCTGGCCGGCGAGGTGACGCCGGAGCGGGTGCTGGCCACGGACATCGACGTCCTGCGCGGCTTCGGCCTGTCGATCCAGAAGGCGACCTATGGTCACGAGATCGCCCTGGCCCAGGTCGAGGGGCGGATTGATTTCAACCATCTGGAGCGGCTGTCCGACGAGGAGGCCATCGCGCGGCTGGTCGCCATCAAGGGTGTCGGCAAATGGACCGCCGAGACCTTCCTGATGTTCTGTGAGGGCCGACAGGATGTCTTTCCCGGCGGCGACATCGCCCTGCAGGAAGCCATACGCTGGGCGGACGGCGCGACCCTCCGGCCGACCGGGAAACAGGCCTGGGCGCGGGCTGAAATCTGGAGCCCCCATCGCAGCGTGGCGGCGCATCTGCTCTGGGGATGGTATGGAGCGGTCAAGCGCGGCGAGGTCGCGTTGGAGGACCGTCCCGCGTGAGCCCTATCGTCGATCCCGCCCTGACCGATCCAGAGACCGTGCTGGGCGCGCTCGATTTCGCCGGCGTGGCCGTCTTCGCCGCCACCGGTGCCCTGGCCGCGGCGCAGCAGCGGCATGACCTGGTCACCTTCGCCTTCTTCGGGGCGATCACCGGCGTCGGCGGCGGCACCCTGCGCGATCTGCTGATCGGGGCGCCGGTCTTCTGGGTGCAGGACTGGCGCTATATCGCCGTCTGTCTGCTGGCCTCGCTGGCGGTCTGGATGGTCGGCGCCCGGCCGTGGCGGTTCCGGGCCCTGCTGTGGCTGGATGCGATCGGTCTGGCCGCCTATGGCGTCATGGGCGCGGCCAAGGCCGAGGCCTTCGCGGTCGCGCCGTTGATCTGCGTCGTCATGGGGGCCCTGACCGCCTGTTTCGGCGGGGTGGTGCGCGACCTGCTCGCCGGCCAGCCGTCGATCCTGCTGCGGCGTGAGATCACCGTCTCCGCCGCCCTGCTGGCCGCCACCGTCTTCGTCGCCGCGCGCGCCCTCGGCCTCGATGCCTGGCCGGCCGCCCTGGTCGCCGCCCCCTGCGGCTTCGCGCTGCGCGCCGGGGCCCTGGTCTGGGGCTGGAGCCTGCCGGCGTTTCCGGGCACGCCGAGCCGGGGCTGACGGTCGCACAAGCGTCGCAAGGCGGTCATCGCCAAGCCGTCGAATCAGGACTAGGCTTTTCGCATAGTCAGGGAAGGAGACGTGTCTTCAGTCCGGTCGCGTCGATAATCCTCTGCCGAACGGCGAGGGCCTGATGCAGGTCCAGAGCCGTCCCCCGTCCGGCTGGCCCGCGCTGGTGCTGAACGCCGACTTTCGCCCGCTGTCCTACTATCCGCTGTCGATCTGGCCGTGGGAGGAAGTGGTCAAGGCGGTCTATCAGGACCGCGTCGACGTGGTCTCGACCTATGACAAGGTCGTCCGCAGCCCCTCGATGGAAATGGTCCTGCCCAGCGTCATCGCGCTGAAGCACTATGTCGACCAGGACCGGCAGCCGGCCTTCACCCGCTTCAACGTCTTCCTGCGCGACGGCTTCACCTGCCAGTATTGCAACGCCACCGCCGAACTGACCTTCGACCATGTAATCCCTCGCTCGCGCGGGGGGCGAACGACCTGGGAGAACATCGTGGCGGCCTGTTCGCCCTGCAATCTCCGCAAGGGCGGCCGCACGCCGCAACAGGCCGGCATGCCGGTCCGCCGCGCGCCTCACCGCCCCAGCGCCTGGCAGCTGCAGGAATTCGGCCGCCGCTTCCCGCCGAACTATCTGCACCAGAGCTGGCTCGACTACCTCTACTGGGACATCGAGCTGGAGCCGTAGGGGAACGGCGCGGCGCCCGCGCCGTTGACGTGAGGCCTGTCCTGCTTCAGTCGAGCCCTCATGAAAATCCGCGTCCGCGCCGAACTCGTCTATCGCTTCGATCCGCCGACCGACGCCATCTACAAGATCCAGGTCGCCCACTGGCCCGGCCAGACCATTCTTGAGGAAAGTCTGACCACAACGCCGGTGATCGACTTCATCCAGGATGAGGACGTCGAGTTCGGGGCCCGGACCCTGCGCGCCCACCTCTCGGGCGAGGTGGCCCTGACCTATGAGGCGGTGGTCGACAACGGTGTGCTCAAGGGCCTGCCGCCGGTGACCGTCCAGCATGACTGGAACGACCTGCCAGCCGAGGTCCTGACCTATCTCCACCCCAGCCGCTACTGCCCCTCGGACCAGTTCGGCCGGTTCGCCGAACGCACCTTCGGCGGCACCATCGGCGGCGACCGCGTGCTGAAAATCCTCGACTGGATCAAGGCCGAGATCGACTATGAGCCCGGCTCGTCGGACAGCGAGACCACGGCGGCGCGCACCTTCATCGACCGGGCCGGTGTGTGCCGCGACTTCACCCATATGGGCATCACCCTGTGCCGCGCCTCGGGCATTCCCGCCCGGGCGGTCAGCGCCTTCGCGCACCAGCTGAACCCGCCGGATTTCCACGCCATCTTCGAGGTCTGGCTGTCGAACGGCTGGTGGCTGGTCGATCCGACGGGGCTGGCACCGGTCGAGGGCCTGGTCCGCATCGCCTGCGGCCGCGACGCCGCCGACATCGCCTTCCTGACCACCCAGGGGTCGTGCCAGCTGGTGCGTCAGTCGGTGAGGGCCGAGGCCGTCTAGGTCAGCGGCCGCCGGCCGCCTTCCATTCCTCGAGGAAGACGTCGCGGCGCAGCACCTTGTTGTCGGGATCGATCAGCACATGGGCGCCCGCCGGGACCGCGATCCGGCCGCGCCCGCCGGTCATGGCCACGGTCTGGTGCCGCCCGTCGATCTCGACCTCGACCGGCATGGGGAAGGCCCCGGCGTCGCCTGTGACCCATTCCAGCGCCAGCTGGCCGTTCTCGCGGGTCTGGCGCAGATCGGGCAGGGAAGGCTGGTAGAGATAGCCACGGAAGAACCAGGTCAGATCCTGACCGCTCTCCTCGCTGGTGATGGCGAGGAACTCGTCGGTCGTGCCGTAGCGGGTGGTGAAGTTCCCCGGCCGCGGCGTCGCCGTGCCGTAGACCAGCCGCGTGACTGACCGGAAGAACGCCTCGTCCCCGATCAGCATGCGCAGCGAATGGGCGATCAGCGAGCCCTTGTTGTACAGGTCCAGCCCCGGCCCGACATCGCTCTTGTAGACCTCGTCCTCGGCCCGCTCGGCCCCGGAGACGACCGCGAACCGGTTGATCAGGTCGCGCCGCTGCTCCTGCAGCTCGGCCTGCATATAGCGCTCGCCGTGCAGCCAGCGCAGGTAGAGCGGCTGCATATAGCTGCCCAGCCCCTCGTGCAGCCACATGTCGTCGGCGTTGCGGTTGGTCATCTGGTTGCCGAACCACTCATGGGCCAACTCATGGTGCAGCAGCCAGTCATAGCCCTTGCCGTCGAGACGATAGGCATTGCCATAGGCGTTGATGGTCTGGTGCTCCATGCCCAGATGCGGGGTCTCGACCACCCCCATCTTCTCGTCGCCGAAGGGGTAGGGACCGACGGTGGCTTCGTAGAAATCCATCATCGGCGCGAACTGGGCGAACAGGGCCGCGACCTTGGCCGGATCGTCCGAGCGCAGGTGCCAGTAGGACATGGGAATCACATTGCCGAACCGGCTCCGGTAGTCGCTGCGCACCTCGTCATACGGCCCGATGTTCAGGGCGATGGCATAGGTGTTGGGATTGGCCGCGCTCCAGTTCCAGGTCGTCCAGCCGTCGCCATGGTCGACCGTGCCCATGAACCGTCCATTGGACGGCGCGGCCAGGTTCGACGGCACGGTGATGTGCAGATCGACCCGCTTCGGCTCGGCCAGCGGATGGTCGATACAGGGCCAGAAGATGTCGCAGCCCTCGGGCTGGACGGCGGTGGCGATCCACGGTGATCCGTCCGCCGTCGTGGCCCAGACGAAACCCCCGTCCCACGGTGCCTGGGGCGCCACGCGCGGCGCGCCAGCATAGGCGATCCGCACCGACACCGTCCCGCCGGCAGCCAGCGGCTCGGCCAGCGGAATGGTCATCCGCCCCTCGGGATTGCTCCAGCCGCCGTCTCCCGCGGGGATCTCTCGCCCGTCCACCTGCACCGAGGACACGGTCAGCAGGGTGTCCAGCTCGACCACCACGGCGGCCAGCGGCGCGGTGGCGGTGAAGTCCAGCACGGCGACGGCGTCGATCGTCTTCGTTTCGGGCATGACCTTGATCGACAGGTCCGCCTTGTCGAACGACATGGCCAGTTGCTCGGGCGTGCGCGGCTGGTCGGTGCCGAGCGTAAAGGCGGTCGACTCGCGCACCGCGGTCACAGTGACGGCCGGTTCGGCGGCGACAGGAACGGTATCCGTCTCGTGCGTCACCGTAATCGAGACGCAGGCGCCGAGCGTCAGCATGGAAGCGCCCATCAGGGCGGCGCGGCAGGCTTTGAAGGACACGGCAGGCTCCCCGGGACGATGCGATCAGCCTAATGGCGACAACGGCCCGCGCAACCCGAAAGCCTTACAGCCCCCGCGCCTTGCGCTGGACCTTCGTCGCCCGCCGCGCCCAGGCCTTGTCGATCTGCTCGCGCAGCCGCTCGTCGTCCGCAGCCTCGTAACGCACCAGCACCGCGGGCCAGCCCTCGAAATGCGGCGTCTTGAAATAGGTCTGCGGCTCGGTCTCCATCAGGAGATCGATGTCGCCATGGTCCAGCGACAGGGAGACGGCGTCCGGAAGGCGTGTGTCGTTGATCAGCAGCTTGCCCCGCAACCGCACGCACCGCGCGCCGTGGACTGTCGAGTCCTCCACCTCCGGCAGGGACAGGGCGTAGGCGTAGATCTCGTCGCGGGTCATGGCGGTCGCCTGCCTATTCGGCGGCAGGCACTATCAGTCGCGGCATGATCACGAACCGATAGGGGGTGCCCTCCACCGAATGTTCGAAGGAGGGGGTGAACGCGAGGGTGGACCTCATCGACAGCTCCCTTGCGGGCTGCCACGCATTGTCCCGGAACACCTGCATCGTCGCGGCCGTGTAGAATTTGCCGTCCTGACCCCGCTCTCCGGTGAACAGCGTCACGCGCATGAGGTCCGGGACTTCGACCCGAACCCATCGCCCAAACTGACTGGCAACCGTCGGGGAAGCGAGGAGCTCGTCGTCCTCGCTGAAGAGCACCTGATAGACCAGGTCCGGAGGACCGGACGCTGCCGACTCCGACGCAATACTGCGATCGTTCGTATTGGATTGTTCAGCCTGACTGGGCACGCTGCTCTGGAACGCGAGAACGCCAGCCGCGATCAAAACGCCGAAACTCATCATCACTCTCCAGTTGATCAAGGTTGCAACCGGGCCGAACATCAGGCCCCGCCGGGGTTCCCGATGTTCGGGTGACGTCGGGCTTTCAATACCGAATAAATTGTCCCGAACTTTTTGTGACTGAATCTGCGTCGCGGCGACGACCAGCCGGGCGAGTTCCCGGCTGCTGGAAGCGCCCGTTTTGCGACGGGCTGACCGCAGGTGTTCGTTGACGACGTTCGCTGAAAGCGATCGGCTTCTGGCTATCGTTTTTGCAGTATGTCCTTGGGCGAGAAGCGTCAGCAGGTCTCGCTCAAGGTCGGACAAGCGATCAAGTGAGTGAATCATGTCGGATGCCGTGGGCCTTCGAGCAGCCCCATCATTCCGCATCGTCGGCGCGCGCTCAATGAGACACGCAGCCTTGGCGACACCGAATTATTTGTGAGGCCCGGAACACTTCGATGTCGGAGCGTCCGGCGGTGGGGCGATCTCAATCCGGATCGTCCGGGGCAACCAATCGCGCAAACAAAAAGGCCGGTGTTTCCACCGGCCTTTTCAAATCCTGCTGCTGTCGCCCGATCAGGCGGCGGCGGCTTGCTCGGCCAGCTTGGCCTTGACCTGGCGCTTGATGCGCTGGGCGGCGGTCGAGAGTTGCTCGTCCTTGGCCTTGACGATGAACGGGTCGAGGCCGCCCTTGAAGTCGAGGGTGCGCAGGGCGGCGTTCGAGATGCGCAGGCTGAACGACTGGCCCAGCGCTTCCGAGGCGACCTTGACCGTCTTCAGCGACGGCAGGAAGCGGCGCTTGGTCTTGACGTTCGAGTGGCTCACGCTGTGGCCGACCATGGGGCCGATACCGGTGAGTTCGCAGCGACGCGACATGGGACTATCCTTCGGGTGCGGTCCGCTGAACGGCGGACGCATGAAACAGGTGCGAGCGGCAAGCCTTCCGCGCGAGAGGGGGGCGTATAGAGGAGACGGACGCGTTTCGTCAAGGCTCGACGGTCGTTCAGCCGCCGTTCAATTCCGGCCATATATCGACGCTAAACAGAACACTCGCCTTTCCGGGGACGTCATGATCACCAAACGCCTGTTCGCCGCTGCTGCGCTCGCCGGAGCCGCCCTGCTGGCGCCGGCCGCCACCAGCACCGCCGCCATGGTTCCGCAGGCTTCAAACGACACCGTGCTGCCGGGATACTGGGAATATACGACCAGCGCCCTCGGCGTGCGCGACACCGAAACCAAATGCGTGCGGCCCAGCGAGATCAACCGCTTCTTCGGCGGCCTGTCGACGCGGCGCTGGCAGTGCACCTATCCGGTCCGCCAGGTCGGCAACGGCAATGCGCGGTTCGAAGGCACCTGCCAGGATCGCAAAGGGCGCCGGGTCAATGTCCGGCTGCGCGGACCCTATGCGCCCGAAAGCTTCCGCTTCACCGGCGGTGCCCAGCTCGCGCGCGGAACGCCCTACATCCCCGCCAGCATCACCGCGCGCCGTCTGGCGGCCCAGTGCCCGGCCAACGCCGAGTATTTCTAGGCCTCAGAGTATCTCCTGGGCTCAGACCTCGACGACCCGCGCCACCACATAGGTGTGCTGCGCGCCCGAGGGCAGCGACAGGCTGACATATTCGCCGGCGACGAAACGTTCGTCGGCGAACCGGAAGCCGACGGCGTCGTCGGCGTCGCCCTGGTCCATGTCCAGCACCCAGCGTCCGCCCGGTCCGTGGCGAAGCTGTCCGGCGCTGACCGTCTCGTTGTTGGAGAAGCGCCGGACGTGGCCGCGCGAGGGCTCCGCCTTGAGGGCGTCGCCATCCAGCCGGCCTTCCGCGTCCAGCGGCACGACGATATCATAACCTTCGTCCGGTGCGCCGGCGGGATGGCCGGGCTCGCGGGCGAGTTCGAGGCGGATATGGTGGAACTGGGTCATCGCGTCGCTCTCATTGAACAGGCTTCCGATTCCGACACCTGCCGGAACGGGACCAGACCCGCTTTGTTATGGAACAACGCCCGGAACGCATTTGCGGTCCAGGCGGGCATGGGTCGTCCCAACGACGCTCGCCCGGAGGATCAGGACAATGACCAGACGATTGATCGCGGCCGTCGCGGCGCTGACACTCGGCGGCTGTGCCGGTGAGGCCGTGCGCCAGACCGGAACCGAGCCGGTCATCATGGGCTCCGCGGATCGCGGGGCGATGCTGGTGCAGCAGAAATGCGCCGGCTGTCACTCGATCGAACAGACAGGCGACAGCCCCATGGCCTCCGCCCCGCCGTTCCGCGCCATGGGCGTGCTCTATCCCGTGAGCGACCTTCAGGAGGCCTTCGCCGAAGGCCTCGTGACCGCCCACCCCTCCATGCCGGCGTTCGAACTCGAGCCGACCGAGATCGCCGATCTGATCGCCTATCTCGAACGTGTGTCGGGGACCGGGCCCGGCGTCTGAATTGCAAAAGGCCCGGGATTGCTCCCGGGCCTTTCAACAGGTTCAGCGCTGTCGCCGGATCAGGCGGCTTCAGCCTCTTCGGCCGCTTCGTCAGCGGCTTCGGCGGCGGCGATGACCGCCTTCTTGGCGCTCAGCGACTTGGACAGCAGCTGGACGGCGGCGTCCTTGTCGATGCGGTTGGCGGCGGCGACTTCGCGAGCCATGCGGTCCAGCGCCGATTCATAGAGCTGACGCTCCGAATAGGACTGTTCCGGCTGGCTGTCGGCGCGGTGCAGGTCGCGGACGACCTCGGCGATCGAGATCAGGTCGCCCGAGTTGATCTTGGCTTCATATTCCTGGGCGCGACGCGACCACATGGTGCGCTTGATGCGGGCGCGGCCCTTCAGGGTCGTCAGCGCCTTGGTCACCACGTCGTCCGCGGCCAGCGAGCGCAGGCCGGCCGTCTTGGCCTTCTTGGTGGGAACGCGCAGGGTCATCTTCTCGTGGTCGAAGGTGACCACATAGACTTCCAGCTCCATGCCGGCGACTTCCTGGACCTCGACCGCCGCGACCTTGCCGACGCCGTGCGCCGGATAGACGACCGCGTCGCCAACCTTGAATTCCAGTCCGGACTTGCTCGTCATGTTATTCCTTTCCCGGCGCAGGGAAGGCGGGACGCATACACCGAAGACAGCTGTGCGCTCTCCGAAGACGGTCACCCGTCGGCGGCGCGGCAAAATCAGGCATCAACTGTGGAAACGGATCACCAAACCTCTGGCCGACCCCGCCTTCGTGGGCGGAGTTCTGTCGCAAACGCGGGCGGCGCGAGAAAATCGCTTACCGCCCGACCCAATGACAGGAACCTATCACAAAATTGCGGAATTTCAAAAC